>JANPLC010000260.1:0-7320 GCA_031426335.1 Planctomycetota bacterium | reverse complement strand
GCCGAACGGCCGCCCGCGCTCCCAGGGAAGTGCAATCGACGGTTTGCTCCGTTCTCCAGCGCTCCACACTTCCCACCCATGGACCTCGCCAAGGCCACTCAAATCCTCAACGACCTCGCCGACGATCACGCCTACCCGGCGATGGTCATCGACCGCATCCTCATCGACCTGCAACGCGCACACGGCCACGCCGCGGTGAATCAGGTGATCGAAGCGTGCGAGCTGACCCGGCGCTTTGGAATCCGGAAGGTGTGGCCCGATTCTCCACGCCCGGCGTAGTCGCAGCGCGTGCATGGCTGCGACGTTCGCGTGACGCGCACATAGGCACTTTCCTCCTTCATCACGAGTTCATGGTACGGCCCACGGTGTCGGCGCTTCGTCGATGGTCATCGCCATCACGGACGTGATGGGTCGGACCTGCTGATCGGCTTCGGAGAGCTGCATGCTGGAATTCTTTGTTCACCTCAACACCCACCATCCGGTCGCTTACACCATCTGGATGCTCGCGGTGGTGATCGCCGGCGGGCTGATCCTGGGTGGATTGAAAGTGCGCGGCGTCGGGCTTGGCAGTGCGGGGGTGTTGTTCGCCGGCCTGTTCGCGGGGCAATACGGTCAACAGC
Source organism: Planctomycetota bacterium (assembly GCA_031426335.1). GTDB lineage: Bacteria > Planctomycetota > UBA11346 > UBA11346 > UBA11346 > BOG-1363. The sequence continues at coordinate 6,700 of JANPLC010000260.1, read as the reverse complement.
TCGACGCGGGCGTGTTGGGCTTCCTCAAGGAATTCGGTCTGGTGTTGTTTGTCTTCACCATTGGTTTGCAGTTGGGGCCGGGCTTCGCGGCCTCGCTGCGTGCGGAAGGTATGCGGCTGAACCTGCTGGCGGGATCCGTCGTGCTGATGGGCTCCCTGCTCGCGGTGCTGGCGGCCAAGCTGCTGCCGATCCAGGCGGAAGGCGTGCTCGGCGTCCTGGCCGGTGCGGTCACCAACACGCCGTCGCTCGGTGCGACGCAGCAGGCGCTGACGGCCATGCCTGGGCTATCAGACCAGACCGCGGCGTTGCCCGCCATCGCCTACGCCGTGGCGTATCCGGGCGGCATCGTTGGCATCATCGCCTCACTGCTGTTGCTGCGTTGGTTCCTGCGCATCGATCCAGCGGTGGAGGGTGAGATCTACGCCAAGGAACGCAGTCGCGGACATGAGCCGTTGGAGCGCCGTACACTGGTGGTCGACAATCCTCACTTGGAAGGTCTTGAGATCGGTCGCATCCCTGGTCAGCACGATGCCGGCGTGACCATCGCGCGCATTCGTGCCCGTGATGCGAGTGAGGTCGAGACCGCACATGCGTCGTCAGTGGTGCACCTGGGTGATCGCCTGTCGGTGGTGGGAACGCGCGAAGGACTTGAGCAGTTCCAGGTGGTGGTGGGCAGTCCGGTCGACGAAAATCTGATCGATGTTCCAGGCAAGGTGACCTTCATCCAGTTGGTGGTCACGGCGCCGTTTGCTGCCGGACAGACGCTGGGGCACTTGCGCCTCGCTGAACGTTTCGGCGTCACCGTGACCCGTGTCCGCCGCGCCGGCATCGAGATCACTCCGGAGCCCGGCCTGCGCCTGCATTTTGGCGATCAACTGCACGTGGTCGGTGAAGCCGCAGCTTTGCAGCAGACCGCCGTGGTCGTCGGCAACGAACCGAAGGCGATCAACCAGACGCACTTCGCGCCGATCTTCCTGGGCATCGCCTTGGGCGTCATCGTCGGCTCCATTCCCTTCGCGCTGCCCGGTCTTCCGGCGCCGGTGCAGCTTGGTCTGGCCGGTGGTCCGCTGTTGATCGCGATTCTACTCGGTCGCCTGGGGAGTTTCCGTCGCCTAATCTGGCACATGCCGGATGTGGCCAATCATTCGTTCCGCGAGCTCGGCATCTCCTTGTTCCTCGCCAGCGTCGGGCTCATGGCCGGCCCAGCGTTTTTCGCCACGGTGATGACCAGCACCGGCCTGCTGTGGCTCGGCATCGGCATCGTCATCACCATGCTCCCGCTGCTGGTGATCGGCTGGTACGCGCGGAAAATCCTGAAGATGAATTTCATGCCGATTTCGGGCTGCCTGACCGGCGCGATGACCGACCCGCCCGCCCTGGCCTTCGCCAGCACCATCGCCGGCAGCGAGGGCCCGTCGGCGGCCTACGCCACGGTCTATCCGCTGACGATGATCCTGCGCATCGTCTTGGCGCAGGTATTGGTGGTGCTGTTGTGTGGGTGATGGCCGATCAGTGCCGCGTACGCGCCGCTGCCTGATCGGCATAGGCACGCAGCACGGCATGCATCCGCCGTTGGTATCCGGGGCCCATGGTCTTGAAGAACGTCAGCACCTGCTCGTCGACGCGCAGGCTGATGAGCTGTTTGTTCGGACGCTGTGCTGGTGCTTTTGTGGCGGATTCCATGAAGGTGCAGCAGCACCACGAGATCGTTGGTCAACACCTGGGCACCAAATGTATGGACGGTTATGGACGATCGGTCGGCGGCGCCTGCGTCGCACCGACAACGCCGGCAAAGGGAATGGCGCAGGCGGGAGTCGTTTCTCCGGCGACGGCTTTGAGTGCCAGATCCGCAACGGCCTCGCCGACCGCGCGGAAGGGGATCAGCCACGTGGTAAGCGGAACGCCGGCATCAGCCGCGAGGTGCGATGAGAAGGTTGCGAGCGACAGGTCTTCCGGCACGCGCAGGCCGAGGTCCTGCGCGACGCGCAAAATCGGATACGCAGCAAAGGGACCGTACGTCACCACGGCGGTGGGGCGATCCGGTGCGGTTAACAGTCCGCGCACCTGCCGCATCCAGTCATCGCGCAGATCCGGTGCTTGTTGGCTCATCAGCGCCTGGGAACGCAAGCCTGCGGCACTCATGACGGCGGCGTAGCCAGCGGCGCGGTCGCGGTCGCTGTAGTGCGCGGTCGGATGCGACGACAGGTAAGCGATGCGGCGATGGCCTAGGGCCATGAGCGCCAGGGTCGCGTCGTGTCCGCCAGCGAGGTCATCCGGATGGGCGCACGCCGTGGCGAGCTTGCGGTTGACCCACACGGCGGCGAGGCGGTGACGCGCGATGGCGGCTTCGACCTCGGGCGGGATGTCGTAGACGTAGTTGAGGATCAGGCCGTCGGCAGTGCGCTCGCGCAACATCTTCGCCAGCGAACTTTCGCTGCGCAGATCTTCCTCGGCCAAACAGGCCATCGCCAAGTGGAAGCCGTCCTTGCTCAGCCGGCGTTCGAGTCCGTCGAACAATCCTGCATCCCACACGCTGCGATGACTGGTGGTGCTGGTCACCATGGCCAAGCAGCGGAAGCGTCCGGTGCTCATCGCCACTGCGCCGGCGTTGCGGCGGTAGCCCAATTCGATGGCTGCTTGTGAGACCCGGGCGCGGGTATCGACGTGGTAACGTTCGCCGCGTCCGCCCAGGATCTGCCAGACGGTGTCGACCGCGACGCCGGCTTTGGCCGCCACGTCTTTGGCGGAGGCGCGTTTGGGACGATCGGCGGGCGGTGGGCTAGTGCGTGGCATGGGCGGCTTTGTCTGAGTAACAGTGCTGTTATCAACAACGGGCGGTGTCCTGGCTGTGACCTCGCGTGCTACAGCGGCAGAGCCCCGACAGACGGCGGCGACGTGATTGCCCAGGACCTGCCCAATGCCACAACCACGCCGCCATGACGACTCCGCCGAACGACACCAAGGTCTGGATCCGTGCTCCCGGTGGACAGGTATGGCAGCTCACTGCCGGCACCCGTCGGCGCTGATCCGTGGTGCGGCCACCATCGGCGTGGCTGACGCGGCGGTGCACCTCATCCCTGGGTTCCTGTCGATGGCGCGCATGTCGAACAACAGCGAGATCAAACACCTGCGCCGGCTGAGCCTGTCGACAGAGGGCCGTTTCGCGATCAAATCCAATTACGAGCCCGCCGGCCCAGGCCTCAAGCTGTGGCGTTACGTGACCGAGGCGAAGACGCGGCTAGCGGATTACGGCACCGATGTGTTGTTCGCCGCCAACAACGATCTAGTGGTCGATACCGGTTCGATGGATGATCTGCAGCAGGAACTGCGCATCCCCTCGACCCAGATCCTAGATTTCAAGACCAGTCAGGTGCACCACTGTGCGTACTTCGCACAGGCCGAGACCTACGGGTTCATGCGCAAGGCGTTCGGTTGAATTACCACACCGCTGGCTCATGCCGCAAACGCTGGATCCACTGGATGGTGCCGCCCATGTTGGGCGCCATTTGTTGGCCGCTGTAGTTGCGGTCGGGATCGCCGCCGATGAAGGTTGGGGTGCTGACGCGGAACGAAAACTCTTCGTGTTCGCGCAGGTAGTTCATGTCGATGACGGTGGTCGCCGCGCTCCATTCGACGCGGTACCACAGCCGGGTTTCGGACATAGCGATAGCGTTGAAATCGGTTTCGTTGTTGAAGAGCGCCTGCGCCTCAGCGCCGGCGGCTCGGACCTCATCCCAGTTCTTGAAACCGCGGGAGCCACCGGCACCGCAGGTGACGGTGAAGACTGCTCCGCTGGGTTCGCGCACGAGGCGGAACCAGGTGCGGCCGGAAGTCCCCTGACGTGGCGTCAGGTCACCTTGCGCCCAGCGGGCGAATTCTGTGGCGTTCACGCCTGCAGCAGGATCGGTGGTGGTGCCGGCCCAGTTGTTCAGGCGGCTTACGGGCTGCGGATCGGGAAACCGCAAGTAGGCGCGACCCAGGTCGGGAGCAGCCGTGCTCACCGGATTGTAACCGGCGCGCTGACTGATGGCGTAGGGCGTGATCTGCGGAACGTAGAGATCGAAGCGCACCGGAACGCCGATCGGGAAGCGCCATGATCCGCTGCTGGTCTGCACCGGTTCGGGCTCGTCTTGTGGCCGGCTGCCCGTGGGGGTGAGGATAGCCGTGGTCGGCATCGTGGTGATGCGTGGGCCCATGGTGCCATCTCGCACATCGATCCAGCCGAAGGCTTCGGGGTGCTCCGAGCTGATCCCAGGATTGGGTGTGCGATCGAGCGTCCCGCGGCTGGGGAAGGCCGTGTCCCAGCCGTTGATGTCCCAACCGATGCGGGAAGCCTCCTGGATGTATTGGCAGGCAGCGACCAACGTCACGCGCGCTTGCGCCAGTTGCAGCTGCAGGGCGCCTTCTTCCACGTCGGAACGCACGCGGGTGAGGAAGGCAAGCGACATGGCAACCAATAGAGCCGATATCGCCGACACCAGGATCAGGACCGTACCACCGCGAGTTTTCATGGCGTATCTACGTAGTCGAGGGTTGCGCGGTCGGTCGGTTCGCTGCTGAACGGATCAGCCCAGCCGCTAGTGGGTTTGCGCTGCTGCCGTGCACCGCGCAGGGTGGTGCCGACGGTGGTGAACGGCAAAGCGATCTGCGCGCCTGTCAACGGACTGGTTAGCTCTACCACGCACAGCGTCACGGGATGGCCACGTTCGATGAAACGGTGGACCCGGTAGGTCACTTCGGGCCAGTGCGTAGGAGAAACCAAGATGCCGTTGGAGCGCATCAACTCCTGGTTGGAGCGTGTCTCATTGAGAAATGCAGTGAGCACTTGGTGGGTGTCACTGGTGGTGCCGTATCCTCCAGCGCTGCGCGCTTCGTAACCGATCTTCGCCAATCGCCGCGAGTCGACCGCGGCGGCGAAGTTTTTTCCGGGCAGATAGTAGCGTGAGCCGTTAGTATTGCGGATGCGGCCCTTCATCGTGTTGTCACCGCCGTCAGTGGGACAGAGCCAGGTGCCGTTGGCCGTCAAGGCTTGGACCATGCCGCCGTAGGAAATGGTCGTCGAAGCGCCCTTGGGGGTCTTCGGTGGATTGACGCGGGGTGCGTGGTAGACGGCAAAACCGTTCGACGGCAGGTATTCGAATAACCCATAGAAGCCCATGGTGTCGACAATTCCCCGGACTTGCGACGGGTACCACGTATGCCACGCGCGTGAGCTTTCGATGTTGCTGTAGATGCTGAAGTTTCCCCAAAAGGAGCGTGGCGAGTGTTCTTCTGCGACGTTGGCACGGCACCAAGTCCGTGGATCGGATGGCGACCACGCGAGCGGGCTTGAACTCCAGCCCATGCGGTTTTCATTATTCCACGGTGTGGTCGATCCCGCAGTGTCACAGAAACCGGCATCACGGAAATCGGTGAAAGGACGTCCGCCGCCGGCGTCAAAGGCACGCAGTGGTTTGGGGCGACCAGGTTCTGGGTCGTCCGACCCGATCCAGAAATCGGCTTCGTCCACCGCCGCTTCGAGGCCAATGCGCAGCAGTGAGTTTTCGGTCGCCATGCGTTGCGAAATGGTAAGCGCGTTCGACGCCACGCGGATGGCCGCGAAGGCGGTGTAGAGCACCATTCCACCCAAGGTGACGGCGATCATCAACTCGATCAACGTGAAGGCGCGCGTGGTGGTCATGGTGAGTTCCGATCGCTCAGCGGAGGGTGATCGGCAGGCGCGGATCATAGAACGTGAAGCGGCCCACCTGGGAGGCGCGCAAGCGCACTGACCTAGGCACCGGACCGCGATCGAGCTTGTAATTCCGGTTGCGGTCGGCGCCGTAGATGCCGAGTTGCACGGTGCGTGCACCACCGCCTTGATCGCGGTCGGTTGCGGCGCCACCCGTGGTCATCAGCACCGACGTGACGTCGGTCCCCGTGGTGATCGCAGACACATCACGGACGAAACTGATCATCCGTTCGGGATTGCGCAGGTGCAGGGCATCTTCGGTTGATACTCCGCCGTTGATGCGACTGTCATAATTGCCGCGATTGCCGGTGGTCACACCGCTGCAGATGGTCTGGCTGGCATCCATGGGTGCCGCGGCGGAGGTTTCGGCGTCCTCGTACGATTGCCAATCAACGGTCCAGAACACCAATTCACGGCAGCGTTCGCGGGGATGGAATGGCTTGGTCAGGGTGAAGTGAGCCGCATTGCCCCACAGCGCGAGGGGATCTACGCCAGAGCGACTATCGCCACCAAAAAACGGCGAGCGCAACGCGTTCCACGTGCCGTTCGACAACGTACCAGGAAAGACGCCAGGCAGTCCGATGCCGGTGATGCGCTGCGCCGAGACGGGACGCCACATGGCGGCCCGGACACCGCTGGCGCCGGAGATCTCGCCGCTGCGGGGTGGAGTGAAAAGGTCGAACTCAATCAGCGGATAGTCCATCATGATCGCGCGTGCGTGCGGTCGTGGTGCCGTCCAGTCGTAGGGGAACGAAGCGGCATATCGCATGGCGGCCTGCGTGCAGCGATCGTGGTAGTAACGTAGGCGATCCAGGCTCATCGGAATCGGGCCCATCAGCAGCGTCGACAGGTTTGGATCCGCTTCGCCTTCCTGGATGGAGTAGTAAGTAGCCGCTGACATGGCGATGAAGCGCCAAGCCTGGACCTCCAGCCCGAGGCGTGAACGTGCGAGTTCGCGATTGGTGTCCG
>JANPLC010000259.1:0-5375 GCA_031426335.1 Planctomycetota bacterium | reverse complement strand
CACAGGATGAGCACGGTGCACCGGCCGACTGAAGTCGGCGCTCCCAGGCGCTACTTCTTCGCCTTCTTCCCACCGCGCGCCGGTTTGTCCTCCGGCTCGGGTGCTTTCTCGACCCACTTGCCGTCGACGAAGAACGCTGACCAGCCGCTGGGTTCGCCGTCTTTCTCGCTCGCCAAGTAATGCTCGCGGGTCTTGCGACTGAAACGCACCAGTGCGGGATTGCCCTTGGGATCGACTACCGGGCCGTCGGCGAGGTAGAGGAACTTCTCGTTCAGCTGCGCGCGATGACGCAACAGGTCCTGCACCTTCGGTGGCCGGGTTTCACGCAAACGCGGGTAGGTGCTCGCGGCGAGGAACAGTCCGAGCATGCCATCACGCAGGATGTAGTGCGCTTTGCCATCGCTGCAGATCAATTCCGGCATCGGGATCGGATCACACTTGGGCGGCGCGGCCTGACCGCTGCGCAACAGCTTGCGGGTGTTTTTGCACTCGGGATAGCCGGTGCAGCCGAAGTATTTGCCGAAACGACCCGACTTGAGCTGCATCGGCTTCGCACACTTGTCGCACTCGATCACCGGGCCGTCGTAGCCCTTGAGCTTGAAATGACCGGTTTCGACCATGGATCCGGTGCAGTCGGGATTGCGCCCGCAGATGTGCAGCCGGCGGGTCTCGTCGACCAGCCAGGAATCCATCGCGGTCTTACACAGCGGGCAACGGCGCTTCTTGATGAAGATGCGGGTCTCGGCTTCGCTCGCTTCAGTGGCTTCCGGATCTTCGTTCTTGGTCGTCACCGCTTCGGATTCGTCACCCGACACCAGGTTCACGGTGTGGGCGCAGTACTCCGGGTCCTTCTTGTCGAGGGCGTACCCGGTGCAACTCAGGAAAACGCCGGTCTTGGCCGTGCGCACCGCCAGCTTGTGCTTGTTGCACTTCGGGCAGATCAGCTCGACCGGCACCGGCGGATTGGTGCGCATGGTCTTGCTGGCGTCTTCGAGCTTGGCCTTGAACTTTTTATAGAATTCGTCGAGCACGTTCTTCCACGTCGACTTGGCCTCGGCGATCTCGTCGAGGTCCTCCTCCATGCCGGCAGTGAAACCGTAGTCGAGCAGGTCGGGGAACGATTCGACCAGGCGTTCGGTGACGATGTCGCCGAGTTTCTCCGCGTAGAAACGCCGGTTGTTGAGTCTGACGTAACCGCGTTCCTGGATGGTCGAAATGATCGCGGCGTAGGTCGACGGCCGGCCGATGCCGCGTTTTTCCAATTCCTTCACCAACGCCGCTTCGCTGAAACGCGCCGGCGGTTTGGTGAAGTGCTGACTCGGATCGAGTTCGACCAGCTTGAGCACTTGTCCAACCGTCACGGTCGGCAGTTCGACATCGTCCTGCTTGGCCGGTGGCTGAACTTTCTGGAAACCATCGAAGCGCAGCACGCGACCGCGCGCCGTCAGATCGTAGCCAGCAGCGGTAATGGTGATGGTAGTGGTGTCGAACTCCGCCGGCGGCATCTGACAGGCGACGAACTGGCGCCAGATGAGGTCGTAGAGCCGCGCTTCGTCGGGATCGATGCCGGCGATCTCGTCGTTGCGCACATCGGTCGGGCGAATGGCTTCGTGCGCTTCCTGCGCACCGGACTTCGACTTGTAGACGATCGGCTGCGCCGGCAGGTAACGTTCGCCGAACTTCTTGCCCACCAGCGTGCGACAAGCACCGACTGCTTCCGCACTGAGGTTCACCGAGTCGGTACGCATGTAGGTGATGTGGCCGGCTTCGTAGAGCCGCTGCGCCAAGGTCATGGTTTTCTTCACCGAGAAACCGAGCCGCACCGACGCTGCCTGCTGCAAAGTCGAGGTGATAAAGGGTGCGTTGGGGAAGCTGCGCGCCGGCTTGTCTTCCTTCGCCGCGACGGTGAACGCCGCCTTTTCAAGCGCCTTCACTGCGGTGTCGGCGTGGTCCTTGGTGGTCGGCTTGTACGGCTCGCCTTTGAAGCGCATGACCTGTGCACGAATAGCGGCCGGCGTGGCGAGGTCGGCGAAGACCTCCCAATATTCATCGGGGATGAACTTGCGGATCTCCGCTTCGCGTTCAGCGATCAGCCGCACCGCCACCGACTGCACGCGACCAGCGGACAAACCACGCGCGACCTTGGCCCACAACAACGGACTGACCATGAAGCCGACCACGCGGTCAAGGAAGCGTCGCGCCTGCTGCGCATTGACGCCGTTCATGTCGAGCTCGCCGCAGTGCTTGAACGCATCCTGGATTGCGGTCTTGGTAATTTCGCTGAACGTCACGCGCTTGAAGCGTTTGGCGTCGCCGCCGATGACTTCACGCAGATGCCAGGCGATGGCTTCCCCCTCGCGGTCACGGTCAGTTGCGAGGTAGATGGTGTCGGCGTCTTCGGCGTACTCTTTGAGTTCCTTGAGGACTTTCTCTTTGCCCGGCAGCACTTCGTAACGCGCTTCCCAACCATGGTCGGGATCGACGCCCATGCGCCGCACCAGCGCGAGCTGCGAACGCGCTGCCTTGGCGACGATCTTCTGCGTCTCGCTGAGCTTCTTGGTCGCGGCCTTGGTCTTAGCCACGGCTTTGGCCTTCGCGGCCTTGGCCTCGTCGTCCTCTTCTTCGCTCGCACCGGAAGGCAGATCGCGAATGTGGCCGTAGCTCGACTTCACCACGAAGTCCTTGCCCAGGTACTTGTTGATGGTCTTGGCTTTGGCCGGTGATTCGACAATGACGAGCGAGCGACCCATGGTGACCTTGCTTAACTAAGGCGGCGTGGAAGGGCAGGTTCTATGCTGGCGGGGGCATGTCGGTCAAGGGTGATGATCGCCTGACGGAGCACCTGACGAGGGCTTGCCCAGTACTCATCCCACATGACACAAGGTCATTCTCTGACGCTGGTTGAGTCTCTTCTTCAGACTGATTCCAAGGCTCAATGCGCGGGTGGTTCGACGGTGGCGCTCAGGGGCCGTACCTCGGGCAGCTGGACGTTCCCGCCGCTCACTCCACCGTGCGGCCATGCCGAAATCTGCCGATCTGGTCACCAGCCTGCTCCTGCCGGCCTTGGACGCCTTGGCCCAGGTCGCGCCTGCGGCCGCGGTCGAACGTCGCCGACGCATGGCCAAGGATGCTGGGACCTTTGTCCGTGGCAGCTTGATGCTGCATGCTGCGTGGTTGGCCGCCCACCCCCTCGCGGATGCGCCATGGGTGTGGTCGGTCGGTGATGCGCACGCCGGCAACTTCGCGACCCTGGCCACCGGTCCACTCAACCGCGCCGGACTGAGTCCGCTGACTTACGGCATTGCCGACGTCGACGATGAACATCCGGCGCCGTGGCAGTGGGATGTGCTGCGTCTACTCGCTAGCCTGGGCGTGCTGTTGGGCAAGGACGGCACCGATCGCAAACATCTCGCCCTGCTGACGCGCGCGTTGCTCGCTGATTATGTGCGGGTGCTGACCGCCGCGACGGATGACGATGAACATGCCGAACGGCTTGATTTCCACGGCCTGCCCGAGGCGCTCAAGGCGGCGATCAACCACGATGCCGACGACGACCTGCTGCGCGAGCACCGACGCAAGCTGATCGCCGGCCAGCGCCTGCGGGCGGGTCCCTCGTGCGTCATCGATGCGCCAGCCAAACGCCTGTTGCTGCCGGCGGTGGAGGCCGCGCTACGCGCCAACGCGCCGGCCAAGGAATTTCGCGTACTCGATCTCGCCAGTCGCATCTCCGGTGGCGGGCTGGCCTCGCTCGGACGACGCCGCTGGTGGGTGCTGGCGCAAGAACGCGACCGTGAGGGTACGTGGGTGCCGCGTCTGCTCGAACTGAAGGAACGTCGACCGAGCGTGCTCAGCGCCATCCTGCCGGCGCAACCCTTCGCTCCGCATTGTATCCGACCATGGACCCTCCCGATGGGCGGTGACCGATGGCAACGCAGCGTACCGCTGGGATTCGGCGACGCGCTGCTGCGCACCCGCTGCCAAGCACGCACGGTGCTCGATCCCGCCGCCATGGACGACGGTGACCAGGTCCGTCTGGTGCGCTTGTGGGGCCAGCTGCTGGCGGTCGCGCACCTGACCAGCGCACGCGGTCTGGGACTGCCAGCAAAACGCCAAGCCGCCGCCATCGTGGTCAGCGCCACGCGACACCGCGACGACGTCGTTGAGCAGGCGTGGGACCTGGTCGACTGGACCCGCGATGCCTACCGGATCTTTCGCTCAGCCTGAGCACACGGGACATCGATACGCACGAGCGGGAGCTGGCCACACGTCGCAATCCGCGACAAAACCTGACCGGCACCTTGGTGCAACCTTCACCTGGACAGGTCCCTGACACCGACCTGACAGATGCCCCCCAACCGCATGTGGTGCAAAGAGTATGCTCTGGCGCCCCGGTCACGCCGAAGCCCAACTTGCCCATGCCCGACGCCTCCCGCCGACACCTGTACGACCGCCCCATCGGGGTGCTGGCGGTGCTGGCGGCATTATTGGTGTTGGGCGCGCTGACACTGCCGTCGATGCGCATCAACCTCAAGCCGGAGGGTCTGACCGCGCCGCTGATCTGGGTGCGCCTGTCGATGGACACCGAATCGAGCGCCGAGGCGCTGGAGGAACTCACGCGGCCGGCAGAGGAGATCCTGCGGGCGCTGCCTGGGGTCGATTCCGTCGGGTCGACCACCCAGGGCGGTTCCGTCCGGTTGTTCGTCATGCCCGCAGCGAACGTCTCGCTCACCACCTTGAGCAACCAGGTGAGCGAGGCGCTGGACAACAACCGCCATCGGTTGCCCGGCAACGCGCGGCCACGTATCGGCACCTTCAGCGAATCCGACCCGCCCATGGTCGCGGCGGCGTTCAATCCCGGCGACTACAACGACGCCACGTTCCGCGATGTAATGGAACGCGACCTGATGCCGCAGCTGCTGCGCATCCCAGGCGTGGCGGTGGTGCAGCACAATCTTGAAGGTGAAGGCACCCTGCTGGTGGCGTTTTCGCCGGAACACGCCACCGCCACCCGTACCGATCTGAACAAGGTCGCCGGTCACTTCACCGCCGCGCAACCACGCTCGTACCAGCTCCCCGTGCGGCAGGATGGCCAGCGCCGCGAGCAGACCGTGCGTTTGCGCAGTGATGATCTGTCGCAATCCGGGCTGCCGAACACGCCGATCTCGCCGACCAACCAGCTCAAGGAGATCGCGCTGATCGAACCGTTGCCGTCGAACTACGGCCGCTGGGTCACGGTCGACGGCAAGGCCGGTTGCACCATGTCGATCTACCCGTCGCCGGACGCCAACAGTTACGCCGCCTCCAAACAGGTGACCGCGGTGTTGGAGCGCGAAAGCAAACGCCTCGGCATCCGCTACGTGCTGCAGAGCGCGACG
>JANPLC010000258.1:0-3176 GCA_031426335.1 Planctomycetota bacterium | reverse complement strand
CGCGCGCGTCCGTGGCGTACCAATGGCCCGTGGGTTCCGACGGGCCCAGATTTTGCCCCCTTCGTACCCCTCGGACTTTTCGACTTCCGAACGATTGCCAGTGACCTGATCGTCATCCATGCTCCCGCCCATGGACGATGTCATGTGGCCGTTGCGGGGTGTCCTGCTGTTCCTGCGTAAACCGGGCTGGTGGATCCGCCCGATCCTCGGGATGTCGCTGACCCTCGCGGCCTTTTTGGGACTCGGCATCGGCACCGCCTGGAGCTTGTGGCCTGACGGCCAGACGGTTTCCGGCCTCTGGTGGTGGGCCTATGTCGGCATCGCGGTTGGGCTGGCCGTCGCTGCGGTGCTGGTGGCTTGGGTGTTGCTGCTGCCGATCGTGTTGTCCTTCCTGCTCGAAGACCTCGCGCGTAAGGCCAACGCCTATGCCAAGGATCACGCCAATGCGCTGCCCTCGCTCGGTGAGCGGGCGGCGAGCCACGAACTGCCACTGGTGCCCGGGTTACTCGCCAGTTTGAAAGTGCTGGGCTGGACCTTGCCGGTGCGGTTCGCCTGGATGGGCAGCAGTTTGATCAGCGGACTCATCGTTCCGCCGCTTGGTGTGGTGATCAGTGCCCTGGGCATGGGTCACATCGCTTGTATCGACGCTATCGACATCGCTCTCGGACTGCGTGGCTTCGATGGCAAACAACGTCTCGCTGCGCTCAAGGAGCATCGCAATGAGATCCGCCAAGCGGCGCTCACCGCCGGCTTGCTGCATCTGGGGTTGGCCGCCACCATCGTCGGCTGGGTGTTGTGGCTGCCGGGCATCGTCGTCGGCGCAGCATTGCGCACGCGCTCGTGGAACGACGCGCGTGGTGATGCACCGCTGGCGACGACAGCGTCGGCAGCAGCACCGCTGCCCGGCGGATCGGCATGACCGCGCAACCGAACCAGTCGCTTGGCCACGGCCTGGAGGTGCTGCACGCGCTCTGCGGCGCTGACGGTCCCATCGGCAGTCGCGAATTGTCACGTCTCCTTGGTATGGAGCATACGCGCGTCAACCGTTTGCTCGGCACCATGGCGACGCTTGGTTTGGCGGAGCGCACCGCTGATCGGCGTTACCGCCCAGGTCCAGCAGTGCACGTGTTGGCCGCCAGCGGCTTGCGCAGCTCTGGTCTGTTGCAGGCCGCGTTACCGGTCATCCGTGGGCTGCATGAGGAAGGTTTTGCTGTCGCGCTGGGCGTGTTGTGGCGTGATCAGGTGTGCTACCTCTATCACGGCAAACCGAACCAACCGCTCGAACGCGGACTGGCCGGACATCAGTTGTTTCCGGCGGCGTGGTCGTCGATCGGCACCATCTTGATGGCGCAGAGCGATCCGGCGTTGGCTGCGGAGAAGGAGCAGGGCTGGGTGTGGGTCGTACCGCCGAAGAATCCAGAATTCCCCACCAGTCCACCAGGCGGGTCGATGGCAGCACCGGTGGGATCACCAGTCGTGGCAGGGCTCGCCATTATCCCGAGCGACAAGAGCAATCCCGCCCAGTACGCCGCGCGCCTGATCGCAGCGGCGGCGGCCATCACGGCGGCGTCGATACCTACCCCGCGTTCGGCATCGACGGCGGCGAAGCCGTCCTAATCTCTGCCCATGCCCGACCTATCGCCGGCCGACGTCCTCGGCCCAGCCGGACTGATCGCCGGGATCCTGCCTGCTTACGAAAGCCGCCCGCAACAGCTGGAGATGGCCGACGTGGTGGCGCAGGCGCTGACCGAACGCAGCCACGCCATCGTCGAAGCGCCCACGGGTGTCGGGAAAAGTTTCGCCTACCTGGTGCCGCTGGTGCTGCATGCGCTGAAGACCGGCACCAAGGTCGTGGTCTCCACCGGTACGATCGCCTTGCAGGAACAGCTCATCCGCAAAGACATCCCGCTGGTGCAGAAACTTTTTCCTGAGCTGAAAGCGGTATTGGTGAAGGGGCGGCAGAACTACGTCTCGCTGCGTCGCCTGCAGTACGCTGCCGGTAACGGACAGCAGGCGATGTTCGATACGCGCGAAGATGCCGTCGCACTGAAGGAACTGCTGACCTGGAGCGGCGAGACTGAGACCGGTGACCTCGCTGATCTCGGCTTCGATCCACCGCCGCAAGTCTGGCGCCTGGCGCAGTCGGACCGCAACAACTGCCAGGGCCGCAAATGCCCGACGTACAACGAATGTTTTTTCTATAAAGCGCGCAAAGAGATGGAGGAGGCGCACCTGCTGGTGGTCAATCATCACCTGTACTTCAGTGACCTGTCGCTCCGCGAGCAGCACGCCGCGATCCTGCCGCCACACAAGGTCGTGGTGTTCGACGAGGCACACACGCTCGAAGACGTCGCTACTGATCACCTGGGCGTGTCCATAACCGAAGCGCAGATTCGCTGGTTCCTCGACGGTTTGTGGAGTCGCAAAAGCAAAGGCCTGCTGTCACGCGACGACTACACCGCCGCTCGCGACGCGGTCGAGGTCGCGCGCGACGCCTGTGAGCGCTTCTGGAAAGAAGTCGCTCGCCTGACCAGCGACACGCAGGACATCATCAAACTCACCGCGCCGCACATGGTCGAGAACGTCCTCAGCCCATCACTGGAAGCCGTCGCCAAAGCGCTCGATGACTGCCGGGCCCACGTCACGGATGACAACGCGCTCAACGAGTTGGCCGCACAGCAGGAAAAAGCGCTGTCGCTCAGTGGTTCGCTGCGCTGGGTGATCGAACAGCAGGGCAAGGATCACGTCTATTACGCCCAGGTGCCCACCGCGCGTGGATCACCGTCGCTGTCCGCCAGTCCGCTGTCGGTGGCTGAACTACTGCAGAAGCAGCTCTTCGCCGAGATCCCCACGGTAATCCTCACCAGTGCCACGCTTGCGGCCGATGACAGCGATCGTTTCCTCTTCCTGCGTCGTCGTCTGGGCCTGGAAGGTGGTTTGGCCAAACGCCTCGACAGTCCGTTCGACTACCAGTCGCAAGCCAAGCTGTTGCTCAACTCGTCGCCGATCGATCCCAACTCGGAACGCTTCGAGAAAGCCATGGCCGGTTGGCTGTGCGACTACTTGCTGCAGGCGGAAGGTGGCGCATTCGTGTTGTTCACCAGTTACCGTCAGCTCAAAGCCGTTCATGACCTGGTGCGCCCGGCGCTCGACCGCGCCAACCGCTTCGTCCTGCG
>JANPLC010000257.1:0-3057 GCA_031426335.1 Planctomycetota bacterium | reverse complement strand
GTGTGCACCGCACGGCCTTCAAGACCAATGCGCTGAATGATGGTGTCGGGTGGTTCGCTGGGCTGCTGTCGTTTTACAACAGCACGTTCTATCGCCACTACCACGGCTGGCATCACCGTTTTACCCAGATTCCCGGTAAGGATTCGGAACTGGAAGACCGCAAACCGACGTCAGTCATCGGTTACCTGATTGAGATCAGCGCACTGACCTGGTGGATCGGCAAGCTGGGTGGACACCTGACGCTCGCCTCCGGACGCATCGCAGACCGACCCTACGTGCCTGAAAACGCACGCGCAGAGGTGGTGCGCTCGGTGCGCCTGCAACTGCTGACCTACGCCGTGCTCATCGCGCTCAGCGCGGTGTTCCAATCGTGGTGGTTCGTGCTTGGTTGGGTCGTCCCCCTCGCGATCGGTCAGCCATTCCTGCGCGTGTTCGTGTTGTCGGAGCACACCGGCTGCCCGCGTGACGGCGACCGCTACGGCAACACCCGTACGACCATCACTATTCCGCTGATCCAGTTCCTGATGTGGGAGATGCCCTACCACGCGGAGCACCACCGTCATCCGGCGGCGCCGTTCCATGCGCTTGGTCGACTGCATGCGAAGATGCGCCCGCACCTGAAATACCTGGCTACCGACGGTTACCTGGAGGTGCAACGCGGACTCATCCGTCGCCTTGGCAAAGACCCCGCATGATGATCCGCGAGGGCAGTATCGCGCTCGGTGACGTGCCCCTGCACACCGGCGGAGTATTGCCAGAGGCGCGACTGGTGTGGAAGTCGTTCGGCACGCTAAATGCCGATCATTCCAATGCGATTCTCTATCCGACCTCCTACGGCGCGCAGCACACGGATCTTGACTGGCTGATCAACGCTGACGGCATCCTCGATCCGACGCGGTGGTTCATCATCCAGGTCAACCAGTTCGGCAACGGCATGTCGACTTCGCCCAGTCATCTGCTTGATCCCGCGCCCGCGTTCACCGTCAGCCACGTCGACAACGTCCGCGCGCAGGAACGCTTGCTGCGCGAATCATTTGGCATTGAACGCCTCGCGCTGGTCTACGGCTGGTCGATGGGTGCGCAGCAGGCCTACCATTGGGCGGTGATGTTCCCTGACCGCGTCGCGCGCATTGCGGCGGTCTGCGGCACCGCGCGCACCAGCGAACACAACCGCTTGTTTCTGATGAGCCTGGAATCCGCGCTGCTCGGCGATCCGACCTGGAACGGGCACAGCTTCGACGGCGTGCCGGAACGTGGCTTCCACACCTTCGCACGCATCTACGCCTCGTGGGCCGCGTCGCAGGAATTCTACCGCCGACGTGAGTACCTGAAGCAGGGCTTCATCGATCTCGACGACTACCTCGCGCGCGCCTGGGAACCGTTCTACCGCAAACGTGATCCGATGGATCATCTGGCGATGCTGCGCACCTGGATGCGCAACGACGTCGGTGTGGTGATGGATGGCGACACGCGCCAAGCGCTGCGCTCGATCCGCGCCCGTACGTTGGTGATGCCGTCGACTACCGATCTCTACTTCACCGTCGATGACTGCGCGGCCGAGGCGGCGCTGATCCCAGGCGCCCAGTTCCGTCCGCTGCATTCGTGGCTTGGGCACCGTGCGGGCAACCCGGTGAACAGTTCGACCGACACGTTGGCGATCCGCCGCGCGATCGACGAACTTTTGGCCACCTGATCCTCGCTGCTGGAGTTATCATGCCCTTCTCCTTCGCCGACTACGCCCGTGATCATGGCGTGAAGTATTTCCTGGTGTCGTTCACCGACCTCTCGGGAATACAACGCGCCAAGCTGGTACCGGCCGCGGCAATGCCGGCGATGGCGGTAAATGGTGCGGGGTTCGCCGGATTTGCGACGTGGCTCGACCTGACGCCCGCCGACCCGGACATGTTCGCGCTGCCGGATCCCACCAGCCTGATGCAGCTGCCGTGGAAACCGGAGGTCGCGTGGGTCGCCGCCGATCCGGTGATGGGTGGCAAGCCGGTCGATCACGCGCCACGCGTGGTACTCAAACAACAACTCGCGCGTGCGGCAGAGCAAGGCTACCGCATCATGACTGGCGTGGAGTGCGAGTTCTTCCTGCTCGACGCGAATGCCAACGGGCCGAGCGATCCACGCGATGTGCAGAGCAAGCCGTGTTACGATCAGCAGTCTTTGATGCGGCGGTACGACCTGATCACCAAAATCAGCGACGCGATGCAATCGCTTGGTTGGGGGCCGTACCAAAGCGACCACGAAGACGCCAACGGCCAGTTCGAAATGAACTGGCACTACAGCGATGCACTGGTCACCGCCGACCGCCACGCCTTCTTCAAGTACTTGGCGAAATCGTTAGCTGAAGAAGCCGGCCTGCGCGCCACTTTCATGCCCAAGCCGTTCGCCAACAAGTCCGGCAACGGCTGCCACGTGCATGTGTCGTTGTGGGATCAGGGCGGCAAGACGAACCTCTTCCGCGATCCCGCCGGTGCGCTCGGCTTGTCATCAACGGCCTACTACGCCATCGGCGGGTTGATGCACCACGCCTTGTCGCTCTGCGCGTTGACCAATCCGACGGTGAACTCCTTCAAACGCCTCAACGCACCGATGACCACCTCCGGGGCGACGTGGTCGCCCAACGCGGTGAGCTGGACCGGCAACAACCGTACGCACATGGTACGCGTGCCGGATGTCGATCGCTTCGAACTGCGGCTGGCTGACGGTGCGGTGAATCCCTACCTGCTGCAGGCGGGCGTTACTGCGGTGGTGCTCGACGGCATCGCCAACCGCCGGGCCCCGGGTCCACGACGCGACAACAACATGTACACCCATCCACTCGGCGCGGGTGAATGCCAACGCCTACCAGCGAATCTGCTCGATGCCTTGCGCGAGCTGCGCTCCTCGACCGGCCTGCGCGCCGCACTCGGTGACGCCTTCGTAGACAGCTACCTCAAGATCAAGATGCTGGAGTGGAACGAGTGCGCGGCGCAGGTCTCGCCGTGGGAGCTGGCGACCACGCTGGATAGCTGAACCAGGGAGCGCCGAGCACCAGTTCGGCATCGTTCG
>JANPLC010000256.1:0-9442 GCA_031426335.1 Planctomycetota bacterium | reverse complement strand
TACATCCGCGAAGGCTGTTCGGTCTGCCATACGCAGATGATCCGCACGCTGCGCGCTGAGATGGAACGTTACGGCGGTCAGTACTCACGTGCCGGAGAGTTCATCTACGACCGGCCGTTCTTGTGGGGCAGTAAACGCACCGGTCCCGACCTCGCTCGTATCGGTGTGCTCAAGCCCGGTGCGGCGTGGCACTACGACCATATGGAACGTCCGCGCTCCGTGTCGCCAGGCTCGATCATGCCGAACTACCCGTGGTTGATCAGCGACGACATGGATCTGTCGAGCCTGGAACGCAAGCTGGAAGTCCTCGCCAGCTTCCCGATGAACACCCCCTACTCGCCGGATGAAATCCGCGGGGCGGTCGAGTCGGCGAAGAAACAGGCCAAGGTCATCGGCGATGAACTGCGTGGCATCGATAAATACAAAACCATCGATGGCCTCGACAACAAGGAGATCATCGCCCTGATCGCCTACCTCAAGCGCCTGGGCACCGACCTGAACAAGCCGTCCTCCAAGGCGACAGCGGCGACAGCAGCGAAAGCGGGGAACTGAGCCATGTCAGACTTCGCGCCCAAACACGGTGAGAGCATCGACCAGGAACGCTCGCACGCCTTCGACGGCATCACCGAATACGACAACAGCCTGCCACGTTGGTGGCTGTGGACCTTGTACCTGTCATCCTCATTTGCGGTGTGGTACGTGTTCTATTTCCATTTCTGGACCGGCGAGTTGACGAAGCGGGATGCGGAACGCTTCGAGCATGAGAAGGCTCTGATTAAAATCGCGGAAAAGAGCAGGGTCAAAACCGAGGACGAACTCCGTCTGATGAGCAAAGACCCGGCGATGATCGCCAAGGGCAAGGGCCTAATGCCCAAGACCATCTGCTTCACCTGCCACGGAGCGGAATACACCGGCCTGATCGGGCCGAACCTGCGCGACAAGTACTGGATCTATGGTTCGAACATGACGACCATCGTCGAGTCGATCAGCCTCGGCCGTATGCCGCTGATGCCGCCGCAGAACCTTACGCTGAAAGCCGACGAGATCGAAGCCATTGCTTGCTATCTTGTCGATTTGAATCGCCAGGGCGAAATGCCCGGCATGCGCCCACAAGCGGCGAGGGAGAAAGAAGACCCGATCAAATACTGACGGGTCCAACCACCATGGCCAACGCACCGGGCAACAGCAGCGATTTCCGCTCGGTGATGGCGTCGGTCGACACTCACGGTCGGCGCAATTGGCTCCATGTGCACATGATCATGGGTGTTTGGCGAATACGCCGCATCCTACTCGCAATCGGCCTGATCGGTTTCTACCTCGCGCTGCCGTACCTCAGCGTCGGTGGACATCCCGCACTGCTGCTCGATATCCCCAAGCGCCAGTTCACTGTCGCTGGTCAGATATTCTGGGCTCAGGATTTCTGGTACCTGCTGATCCTGATCCTCATCTTCGTGGTCGGTACCGCTTTGCTGGTGGCACTGGTGGGACGCTTCTTCTGCGGCTGGCTCTGCCCGCATAACGTCTTCCTCGAAACCATCTATCGTCCGCTCGAACGCCTCTTTGAAGGTGCGGCGGTCAAACGCCTCAACCGTGCGCGTGGCAAGCTCGGTGGCTCGTGGCGCAAACTGCTGACCTGGACGGGCTTCATCCTGGTGTCGGCGTTGCTCGCGGCGACCGCGACGATGATCTTCACCGGACCGCAAGCGTTCCACTACGGCATCATCCTCGACGTGGTGGAATACCCCAGTGCGGCGATTTTCTACGGCATCAGCTTCGGCCTGATCCTGTTCAATTTCGCGTGGTTCCGTGAACAGACCTGCACCATCGTCTGTCCGTATGGCCGGCTGCAGAGCGCCATGCTCGACCCGCAGTCGCTGGTGGTCGCCTACGACGTCAAACGCGGCGAACCCCGCGGCAAACCCAATGAGGTCACCGGCGACTGCGTCGACTGCGAGTTGTGCATCAAGGTCTGCCCCACCGGCATCGACATCCGCAACGGTAACCAGATGGAATGCATCCACTGCACGGCGTGTATCGACGCCTGCAACACGGTGATGACCAGACTCGACCGCCCGATCAACCTCATCGGCTTCAGCAGCGAAGCGGAGATGGCTGGCGGTAAACGCAGAATCATCCGGCCACGCACGATCATCTACACGGTGGTGCTGGCGCTCCTGATCGGCGTGTTCGTCTGGCGCATCTCCACCCGGACCGACATCCAGGCCGTCGTGTTGCGCCCCCCTGCGGAAGTGCTTCCCGTGGAAATCGTAGTCGACGGCAAACGCGTCATTCGTCAGATGGTCAAGCTGTCGCTGATCAACCGCACCGGCGATGTGCGATCCGCCACGCTGCATTTTCCCACGGAACTCGGCTGCACCATCACGCTGCAACCTGCCGTCATTAATCTGCCACCGAACAAACGGGTCGAAGTCCTGGCGGTGGTCGATGTACCGCTGACCTCGATCGCTGGGGCGACCTGTGATACGACGTTGACGGTCCGGGAAGCCAACGGCACCGAGCACGTGGTGGACATCAGCCTTCGGAAGCCCTAGGCGCCAGGTCATCTTTCAGCTGCCTCTTCCTCGCTCTTGGAGATGCTACCGATGAAATGTTTCGCCCACCCCTCCGTAGATGCCAACGGTTCTTGCAAGTTCTGCCATAAAGGTGTCTGCAACGCGTGCGCTTCCGAGAGTGGTTACGGGCTGTGCTGCTCCGAATCCTGCAAGACGGAATTGTTGTCCATCAAAGACATGATGACCAAGAGCAAGATGCTGTACGGGCAGACTCGCGGAAGAATCCCACTCATTCCGATCATGCTGCTCTCAATCGGCGTTGCCTTCGTGGTCATGGGAGCGGTGTCGTTCTCTTCTGGGCGCGGCTATTTCCCGTTGGCGATGGGTGCCCTGTTTCTCGTTCTCGGAATCATCGCCCTTATCAATCAAAAGCGTTCGGGATTACGGACCTGACGTTGGTCGGACCATTTCTCTGGTCAGTCGAGTCGTATGACCTGACCATTTTCCACGTCTACCGCTGCCACCGTCTTCAATGGCCCCGACAGATGCGGGGCGATAAGCAGTGCATAGTGCCGGAGCTGCTCTTCGCTCGACTCGGCCACCGCCGCCTCACCGGTCTTCCAATCGTACAAATGCCACGCCCCCTGCGCGTCCTGCAGCAGCACGTCGCATACGCCAACCACGATGGTGCCATCCGTCCCGCCGATGACCGGTTGTTCGATCAAGCGTGTCGCCGCGCTCCAATACCCAGGCAGCAGGTCGGGATTGGTG
Source organism: Planctomycetota bacterium (assembly GCA_031426335.1). Classification (GTDB taxonomy): domain Bacteria; phylum Planctomycetota; class UBA11346; order UBA11346; family UBA11346; genus BOG-1363. The sequence continues at coordinate 6,158 of JANPLC010000256.1, read as the reverse complement.
AGATGGCCGATCAGGCGGCGATGGCGTTCCTCCGGCAACGCGCTGGCGAAGGGCGCCAGCGTGGCGCGCGCCACCCGTTCCGGCATCCCAGGGCCGTGCTGGGCGAGCGCCTGGTGGATGGCGATGCCCAGGGCCTGGGCGGTGGAGCGCGCCAAGCCGACCTGGGGTGATTCCGCATACTGCCGCACGGTGGCGCCTTCGGCCACCTGGCCGGTGACCGATACCACCCTGGGTTCGCCCACAGTCGCCTGCGTCAACGGCGGCAGGGCGTCGACGACGACGGTAGATGCCGGCGCGCGGGTGATCGGCGCATCGATGGGGATGGTCACGTCGTTCCAGGTGATGCCGGCGCCCACCAGCCAGTCCGCCGGACAGTAGGCACTGCCATCTCGCAGTGGGCCGTCGGGGTCGGTGTCTGGAATAAAGGCGTGCAGTTCCTCCTGCGCACGTGTGCAGGCGACGTAGAACAACCGCGCCTCTTCCGCCTGCTGCCGGCCGCGCAGGTGGTCGGCGATGAGTCCGGCGCGCAGTCCAACCGCTTTACCGCCATCCGTGTCGCCGGATTGGCAGGCCACCGTCAGGTGGTCGTCATCGACCATGGCCAAGGCCTTGGCACTGAAGTCGCGCCGGTCGAACGGCCGGTGCAGATCTGGCAGGAACACCACCGGCCATTCCAGGCCCTTGCTCTGGTGCACGGTCATCAGACGTACGCCGCGACTGCCAAGGTGTTCGCCGCCCGCTTCCTCGCCGTCGACTTCCAGGCGCCGACGTTCCGCCAAGCGGGCGATGAACCCAGGCGCATCGAGCGCGATCCCGGCCGCTTGTTCCTCCTCAGCCAGACGCGCGAGGTTGGCCAGACGACGACGGGCGAGCGGCAACTGGCCATAGCGGCGGGTCAGGCGTTCATCGCGCATCAGCGTGCGAATCGCGGCGGGCACGCCTTCGCTGGCCAGCACGGCACGGATGGTGGCGACCAACTCGGCGAGCGGAGTCTGCGCGGCGGCATACTGCCAGCCTTCCGCCGGCTGGCGTTCAAGCGCTTCGACCATCAACCGGCGATCCTGCGCATCGGCCGCACCCCAGGGACCACCCAGGGCGATGGCGAGCGCCTGACGATCGTGCGGGTTGATCGTCAACCGCAGCACCGCCTCGAGGTCATGGCATTCCTGCGCGCCGTAGAGGCCCCCTGGAAAGTCGGTGTCGTACGGAATGCCGGCGCGTTCCAGCGCCTGAGCATAGAGGCGCATGCGGCTGCGGTTGCGCACCAGGATGGCGTGGTGTTCCGGACGGCGGCCAGCAATCAACGACTGCGTCACCAGCGTGGCCAGGTGCGTGGCCTGCAGTTCGCTCGCGCGCGTGGTATTGTAGTGCACCTTGAATGGTTGCCCGGCACGGCTGGCCAGTACCCGCCAACCCTGCAGCGTGCCGCCGTGACCGGCGAATTCAGCGGCGGTACGTCCGGCGCGGATAGCTTCCGGACGGAAGCGCCCGGCGAAGGCGTCCTGAGAAAAGATGTGGCGCACGCGCTCCAGCAGGTCGGGATGGCTGCGGAAATTTTCCGCCAGGGTCGCGGCGACGCCGCCGCTCGCCTCGATGCTCGATTCCCAGTCACCGAAGATCTTCGGCTCGGCGTGGCGGAAGCCGTAGATGCTCTGGCGGTGGTCGCCGACCACGAACACCTGCGCTGCGCCACCATGTTGCAGGGCATCGATCAGCCGACCTTGCAGACGGTTGAGATCCTGCGCCTCATCCAGCAGCACGTGGCGATAACGCTTACCCAAACGCTGACGAATGCCTGGATCGCCGAGCAGGTGCAACGCCTGCGCCTCGACGCTGGCAAAACCGGCGAGCCGCGCCCGGCTGGCACAGTCATTGAGTGCCTGCAACCAGTCCGCCGCCAGCCGTGCGGCCGCGGCAGCACGCCGGGCGAGCGTGGCTTCGAGGGTCGCATCGTGCGCCGCCAGGGCGCTTAGGCTGGCGAATGATGTACGATCGGATGCCCGGCTCTTGCTCTCGCGCTGATTGGGGAAATCCACCGCATCCCAGATGTCGCGGATGAGCGACTTCACCGCATCGCTGCCGTGTGCCGGCAAATCGCTGAACTCCGCCAACCAATCAATCAGCTGGACACGCTCAGCGGGCGGACGTTCGGGCAAGTGGCGCAGGCGCTCGTGCCCGGCGCCTTTTCCCGGTTGCTGACGCAGGTCACTGAGCGCGGTCGCGAGATCATCGAGCTGCGCCGCGCGGCGGCGCAGCACCTGCTCGACCGGGTCGCCAGCCAGGGCCACCAGCGTCGGCCTCGGCAGCACCGCGGCCGCATCGCCGAGGCGTTGGATCACCGCCTGGGTGTTGTGCGCGCCATAGGCCTCGACCAGTTGCAGCAGGTCGCTGTCTGGTGTGCTGATGCCGTTGGCGACCAGCATGCCCCACGCTTGTTCGCGCACCTGCGCCCACGCCAGGTCCTCGGGCGGACGCAGGTCGGGATCGCGGCCAAGCATACTGGCATGTTCTGTTACCCACTGCAGGCACATCGCGTCGACAGTGGCAATCGGCGCCGCCGGCACTTCGCGCAGACAACGGCGCAGGTGCTCCAGATCACGCGGTTTCAGCGGGGCTTCGATGATGCCTTCGCCGATGATATGGCGGGGAAAGGCCTCACGACGCAGCACCAGGCGGAGCGTCCGTTCGATACGCGCGCGCAGGTTGGCCGCTGCTTCGCGGGTGAACGACAAGGCCAGAATGCGCTCCGGCAAGAGTGCTGGGCTATGTGCGTGGTTGAGCAAACAGGCAACGTAGCGCACCGCCATGACCGCGGTTTTGCCCGCGCCCGCGCCGGCGGCGGCCAGCACCGAGCGGTCGACGAGGAAGGCCGCGCGCTTTTGTTCGTCGGTGAACCGTGACCAGGGAGCGTCGTCAGTCATCGTCCCCCTCCAAATCCAGTCGGCGTTCGTCCAGACGGGCCATCGGCGCGTAATCGCGCGCACTGCGACCTTTGCGATCGGCACGGGCGGTGCCGTCGGCGAGCTCGGCAATCGCCAGTCCCAGCTCGGCCGCGCGCTGCGGAAGAAGCTGCAGGTCGATGCCGGCTTTGGCGCCCTGAGGTGCCGGAATCACACCCCAACCCTGACGTGTGCCGTCACGCAGCGAGAAGTAGTAAGCGCCCGTGGCGGTCCAGCCTTCGGCTTGCGCCGCCAACAGGTAACCAAGGAGCTGGCCATCCGTGCCTTCGCGCAAGGCGCGTGACAGGTCCTGGATCACGCCGCGTTTGTAGTCGACCAGTCGGACGCAACCATCCGGCAGTCGATCGACGCGATCAATATAGCCGCGCAACACCAGTTCACCGTGCCTGGGAATGATCAGCGGCACCTGGCCGGCATACTCCGCCAACGACTCCTGCGCCATACCAGCGACCAGCGCTTCGCCAGCCATCGCCTCGCTCAGCCGCCGGGCACGGCGTTGACGCTCGATGCGTTTGAGCGCATCGGGAGCTTCGGCGATCCAGCCCGGCAACAGGCGTTTGAGTTCCTGGGTCCAGTCCGCCGGCCACAGATCGACGAGCCGCGCCAACAGGGCGTGCAGGTCGCTGCCTTCCTCCATCACTTCTCGGTCGATCAGCGGCGCGCCCAAACACAGGCGGTCGCACACCAGGGCGAAGCCATCACGGAAGACCGCACCGAGCGCCGAGGCCTTCAACCCCAGCGTTCCCGGTGCGCGCGGCGGAACCTGGAAAACGAACGACGGCTGCCCTGGAGGCTGGAGCCACAGAGCGCGCTCGTGCGCTCCCTGCGCATCCGCCGGCCCCTGCGGTGCGCCTGGGACCGCCTCGCCACCAGCGTCTTCGCGCAGCGCCGCCAGATCCCAGCCAAGTTGATCACAGATGGTGCCGAGCCACGCGCTCGGCACACGTTCACCACAGGGGATGCCGAGCACCACCTGTCGGGTCGCGCGCCCGACCACGGCGAGGAACGCGCCGATTTCACCAGCCGCGCGCCCGGCTTCGTCGTAGAGGTCACGTCCGAGGACCTCGGCCAGCACCCGCCGCTCGTCCTTGGGCAGCAGCGCGCCACCGACCGGCAACACCGGCCAGCGTCCATGTTCGAGATCATGGATGAACACCACCTGCCTGGGCCAGGTACGTCCACGCACCGCGTCGGTGATCTCCAGGGCCTCGGCGCCACCATCACGGATCACTGGGACGCGGGCCGCGCCGAGCAATTCATCGAGATCCTCTGCCGTTAGGGGATGGAGCGCCGCGAGTTCCGCGAGCGACCGCAGCACGCCGCTGCCGCCGTCGCCGAGATCGAGCCGCCCACTGAGCTGCACCAGTTGACTCCACCAGGCACCGTCAGCCCGCACGCGTTCGCGCTGGGCGCTCAACCAGCTGTGCGTCGCCAGCAACCACGGACGACTGCGCGCTTCGGGCTCGCTCCAGCCCCAGCCATCGCTGGTGCCCTCGGCAGCCAGCGTCGCGAGGCGCTTCAGCCCCTCGTCGACCGGCACGCGCGACCACGGACCGAGCAGATCGGGGAGTCGCACCGGCGGTGGTTCTGCGACCGCGAGGCGTTCGGCAACGCCGAGGAAAGCACCCCAGGTCTGATCGCGGCAGAAAGTCGCCAGCGCACTGAGAATGCCACCGGCGGTGGTGCTCAGCAGCGGTACCTGGAAACGACCGCTGACCGGCACCTCGGCCGCCGCCAAGGCATCAGCTAAGGCCAATGCCGCATCATCGGCTACTCGCACCACCAGCAGCGCCTGCACCGGCGCGACGTGGCTACGACGCAGCCACGCGGCAATGGCGCGGCCGGCGTGCAGTGGATCGCGGTAGCGGTAGCGGCCAACGGCAGCGGTGGTGAAGCGATGCCCCTCTTCCAAGGCGCCAGCCAACAGGTCATGCACGCCGACATCGAGCGGTGACAACACCGCCAAGGTCTTGTGCCGTTCCACCGCGGCATCGGGCAGCGCCGCACGCAAACGGTCGGCAGGCGACGCATCACGACCCAGGCGTGCATCTTCGACGGCGGTGATCAACACCTGGCGCTGCGTGCCCAGGCTGTGAATCAGCGCGACCTCGGCCGGCGAGAAAGTCTGGAAATCATCGAAGGCGATGGTCGCCACTGCTGGTGCCGCGGCACCGGTCGCCAAGCGCCGTAGACGCGCCCCTGGCAACAGCATACCCGGCATCGCCGCCGCGAGCGCGGCACGTGCCGCCACCACATCAGCCAATCCGTCCGCTAGAGCGCGTTCGCCGCGCGCCTGCGCCGCATCGCGTGTAGCGATCAGTTGCGCCTCATCGATGCCATGATCATCGAGACGACGCACCAGATCGGCGAGTTCACGTCCGGTGGCGCGAAAGTTCGCTAACGCCGCCCACGGACCACGCAGGTGACGCTCTGCCCAGGCCCGCAATGCATGCGTGGCAAGCCCGGTCGGTAAAATTCGCGGCAGTTCGTCGAGCGTCGCCGCGCAACGCTCCACCAGATCGGCAAATGACCACACGGGCGGCAAGAGGCCTGGACCCGACCACGCGTGCACCTGACGAATCAGGTCATGTGGCAGACCTGCGGTTGGACGCACCAGGATCGCGCTGCCCACCGGCTCGGCGCGCAACCGTTCCCACAACCGCCGCGACTTGCCGCTCTGATGCGGTCCGGTGATGAGCGTGACGGGCATGACGCGGTTGTATGCGCATCAGCCTCGACGCCATCGCTCATCACCGGAACAGTTCTTCGCGTGGCACGGGCGTGTCGCCCGTGGTCAAAGTAGCTCAATCACAGGCCAGACGCCCGTGCCACGCTTCGATTTCAGCCGACGCCGAGTTCCTTCATGAACACCTCGTCGACCCACTTGGTGGTGACTTGGTTGTTCAAGAACCGCGCGTCTTTCAGCAGACGCTGATGGAAACCAATCGTCGTCTTCGGGCCTTCAATGATGTATTCACCCAGCGCGAGCTGCAGCAACTGGATCGCTTCTTCACGGGTGTCGCCGTGGACGATCAGTTTGGCGATCATCGAATCGTAGTTCGGCGGAATGGTGTAGCCGGCGTAACAATGGCTGTCGACGCGCACGCCTTTGCCCGAGGGCGCGACGTACATGCTGATTTTGCCTGGGTAAGGCACGAAGCCCTTCTCCCAGTCCTCAGCATTGATGCGCACTTCGAT
>JANPLC010000255.1:0-11176 GCA_031426335.1 Planctomycetota bacterium | reverse complement strand
GCGCGCCTGCGCGCGTGAGCGGGGACAAGGATCGATTTCGCGGAAGCGAAACACCCGGCAAAGCCGGGGTCGCCCTCTCAGGGCGCGATCCGCGTGAACGGCATGACCACCGCTGGCGGGACATTGAGCCACACCTGACGGCTCTGATCAAAGCGGAAGCCGGGCGGATGGAACTTTTTCCACATGCGCTTGGAATAGGTGAACTGCACGTAGCGGCGGCCGGGTTCGAGGATCTCGGCGATGGCGGCAAAAATCGCCGTTCCCAGCTCACGTGGCAGACTCAAGAGCGGCAGGCCGCTGAGCACGGCACCAACCTGGTGTTTCTGATAGCCCAAAGCCTTCAGGTGCTCGACCATCTGCGAGGCGCAGCCTTGAACGACATGCACATCGTTCATGCGTTCACGTAGGGTTTTGGCGAACATCTCGTTGAACTCGATCGCCACCACCGGGTGCTGGGGATACCGTTTACGGATCTCGCGGGTGAACACTCCGGTGCCGGGGCCCAGTTCGATGATCACCTGACCGGTCTGAAGCTCGCCCATGGCGGTGACCATCGCCCGAGCCAAGTGTTTGCCACTGGGCGCAACAGCCCCGGTGGTGCGGAGATGAGTCGCGCACTGGCCGAGGAATTGAAGGGTCTCCAGCACGACGGACATGAGTGTTACATTGACCAGTCACCAGTACGGGTGTCAAGGCGGCTAACCGTCCTTCCGAGACAACCGCCCACCACAGTCCGCGATGTCCAACGCTTCACCGGGCGCGCTGCTGGTGTCGTCGCCGGTTCCAGCGTATGGTTGGGCATGTCCACGTCGCCTGTGCTGCCGCTGATGGCCGATGGCACCCTGCCACCCGTGCCGTTCCTGCTGCGTTGGCTAATGCGCGCGGCAGAACGCGGCGTCCGCCAGGTGCGGATGGCGCGGCTGCCGCCGGGAAACGGCGCACTGCCGGACCTGCTGGCCAGTGCGGGTATCCAGTCGCTGGTAGTGAGCCACCATCCGCTCGCCACACCGCTGCGTTGGGAAGGGTGGTCGGGTGGCCGGGTAGTGGTACTCAGCGACGAAAGCGACAACGCCGTTAATCCAGCCGTACATCACGGCGAACTACCGTGGTCAGCCCAGGACGGGATGATCGACCACGCACTCAGCGGGTTGATCGACTTGGCGCGACTCGAAGACGCCAATGCCGCCAGCAACGGTGTCGCTGTCGGACACGGCGCGGCCTGGGAGCACCTGCTCAACGCCTTCTGTCCCGACACGGCCAGCGACAAGAATTCCGCACCGCCGCGCGTGCCGCCGCTCGCCGGCCACGGCGGAGCGATTGCGGATGGACGCCTAGGGGCGTGGAATCCGCTCGCCTTTGCACGCCGGACCGTGGTGTCCCTGCCCGCGCCGCGCGGCACCGCGCCGTGGGGCTTGCGCGATCAGCGTGGCGCACGCCTTCCAGTGCAGGTGGTGGAGGGTCCGCTCGGCCGTGAACTGCTGACTTCGGTGCACCTTGGGGCGCTCGAATCGGTGACCTTCGAAGCGCTTTATGATCCGGTGCCCGGCTGCCACTGGGAGGTCAGCCGGACGGTGATCGACAACGGCCGCGTGCGCGCCGAACTCGATCCGCTCGGGCAGGTGGTGCGGCTGTGTTGCGACGGGCGCTTCGTCGACTGGTCGGGGCCGGGCCTGCAGGCGGTGGTCGATGATCTGCCGCTCGCCGGAACAGCCACCACCACGGTGCTGGAGGACGGACCCGTGCGTGGACGGATCGCGGTGACGCGCGTCAGCGAGCGTGGTACGCTCCACCTCACCTACACCGTGCACGCGCACGAGCCACTGCTGCGCGTGTCGGCGACCTGGGATGGTGAAGCCGACCTGCGCCTGATCTGCCCGACCATGGTGCGGGCTGCACCGCTTGAAGTTGGCGGCGAATACGCCGGTTGGCAGCTCCCGCAACACGCCATCGCCGGACGCGAGGCGATGGCTCCGATTGCCGGTTTGCGTTGGGCGCGCCTGGGCGAAGCCGACCACCGCGGACTGGCGATGCTCGGCCTGCGACCGATGACGGTCTCGGCCTTGGCAGGACGACTGGCGCTGCACGTCGAGCGCACGGCGAGTGTCGCGCTGTGCGAAAGCGCTTGGCCGGCGAATAACGCTGGAATCGCGCAACTGACGCTGTCACTGAGTACTCCGGCACGCGCGGCCGCGTCAGCCACGGCACCGGTGCTGCGCCTGAGCGGCGACGTGGTCCCCTGCTGGATCGGACGCCCAGCCGACTGGTGTGGCGAAATGGTCCTCATCCAGCCCCATGGCCTACGCACCCGCTGCACGTTGTACGTCACGGCGCAAGAAGCGGTGCGGCGGGATTTCCGTGGTGAGGTCACCGCTTTGCGCCGCACCGCGGAAGGCGACGGCTTCGACCTCGATCTGACCGCTGGCGATCTGGCGATCGTCCGCTGGCGCTGAGGCAGCTCGCTCGTTTCCCGTCTTGCAGCGTGCGCGGCAGCTCCGAGCGTTCCGGCCTCCCCAGGGGAATCCGCCGATGACTGCCGTCCTGCTCGATATTGAAGGCACCACCACCTCGATCAGCTTCGTCTTCGACGTGCTGTTCCCATACGCGGCCAAGGCCATTCCCGACTTCCTACGGGCACAAGCCGCGCGCCCTGACGTCGCTGAGACCATCACCTTGATCCGCCAGGATGCACTACCGGCCGAGGCCGCGCTCGATCCGGTTGCCAGTGCGTTAGCAGTGGTGCAACGTCAAATGGCCGGCGATGTGAAAGCGACCGGCCTCAAACAACTGCAGGGCTTGGTGTGGCAGCACGGCTATGAGAACGGTCAGATCAAAGGCCAGGTCTTCAGCGACGTGGTCGACCGTTTTGCTGCTTGGCGTGCGGCCAATCGTCCGCTGGCGATCTACAGTTCCGGCAGCCGGCTGGCCCAGCAGTTGTTGTTCCGCCACAGCATCGCCGGCGATCTCACCGCTGGCATCGCCGGCTACTACGACACCACCAGCGGCCCGAAACGCGACCGCGCGAGTTACACCAACATTGCCAAGGCCTGGGGCATGGCGCCGAGCGACATCGTGTTCTGCTCCGACCAGCCGGCCGAGGCCGATGCCGCACGCGCTGCTGGCATGCAGACCGCGGTGATCATGCGCCCAGGCAATGCGCCGCTGCCGGCGAACCTGGCGCATCCGGTGCATGCGGATCTGTTGAAGATCTGAAGATACGTCCGATCGCGCTGCGCGCTGGTACGAGAGGTACGAACGCTACGCGCTGGTACGAAGGGTCCGGACCACTCGTACCCTTCGAACTTTTCGGACTGCCAAGCCATGCACGTCGCCCTCTACCAGCCGCAGATTCCTGGCAACACCGGCAACATCGGCCGTCTTTGTGTCGGCATGGACGCGACGCTGCACATCATCGGGCCGTGTGCCTTCGACTTCAGCGAAAAGGCGCTGCGCCGGGCCGGCCTGGATTACTGGCCGAATCTGCGTTGGCACCTCTACCCAGGGCCGGACGAATTCCTCGCCTGGCTGGGCACGCGTGAGCCATGGCTGGTGACCAAGTTCGGGGCGCAACGTTTCGATCAGGCCACCTACGAGACCGATGCCGTACTGATCCTCGGCAACGAGGTACGGGGTCTGCCGGACGCCTGGCATAACCGTTGGCCCGAACGCACGGTCTCCATCCCGATCCTCGGCCCCATCCGCTCCTACAATCTGGCCAATGCCGCCGCGATGGTACTGGCCCAGGCTCGTTCGCGGACGGGTGGCTTTTCTGCTGCGCTTTCAGCGAAGCGCCCATCGCCCTGAGATCCTGTGTCTGCGCACACGGTTGGTCTGCACCAATCGCAGCAACTGACGAGCAAATGTTCTGCGGTGGATCATTCGCAGGACTTGGCAAACCCGCACAACCAGGGCATACTTGGCGATGCCCATGTCGAAACGTCAGCAGAACTTACTGACCATATTTCCCGTCGGTCGCATGACGCGCCCCTGGATAGTGCTGCTGATGCTGGCGGTGACCGCGGTCACCGCCGAGCCCGACCGGGTCTCGCTGCAGCTCAAATATTTCCACCAGTTCCAGTTCGCCGGATACTACGCCGCTGATCTTTGTGGTTTCTACCAGGAGGAAGGGCTGTCAGTCGACATCCGGGAATGGCAGCCGGGGATGGATCTGGAACGCGAACTCGCTGACGGCCGCACGACCTTCTTGACCTATACTCCGCTGGTACTGGAACGCTGGGCCGACGGCGCCGACCTCTTCCTGATGGCGATCATCCATCAGCGCAATCCCCATGTGCTGCTGGTGCGTTCCGACAGCCCGTGGCTGCACCTGCGCGACATCGCCAACCTGCCGCGAGAACGGCTGGTCGGGCCGGCAACGGGCATAGAAATCGACCTCTGGATCGGCCTCAATCAACTGGGCCTGGATCCGCGGACCTTCTTTCCCAGGAGCAAGGAACCCGCCGATCTTGAGCGCTTCATCGCTGGTGAACTCGACGTGTTGCCGGGCCTGTTGTCGAACGAACCTGCGCGGCTGCGCAAAGCCGGCATCGCCGTGCGACCACTGAATGTGCTGCCGCGTACCACGGTGACGCCTGGGGATGTGCTGGTCTGCTCCGGCCAGTTGTACCGCACCCGTCCCGACCTGGTGGAACGCTTCCGCCGGGCGAGTCTCAAGGGCTGGGAATACGCGTTGTCGCATCCGCGCGAACTCATCGAACACATCCTGACGCAGCGACGCAGCGCTCATCAGCAGCAAGACGCCGATCAGCTTACCCAAGAAGCAGCCGTCACCGCTGAACTGATCGATGTCGATCGTTTCCCCCTGGGCAGCATCAATCTCGACCGGCTCGAACGCCTGGCCGAGATGTTGCGTGATGCCGGAGCCCCAGGTCGGGTACCAATGGAACTGGTCCATCAACCGACACGCGCCGGATTTCCCTGGCTGATGTGGTCCGGACTGCTGGTGATCACCGGCTGCATCGCCTTGATCGTCCTGGCGATCGTCATTCGTCGGCAACGCCAGTCGCTGTCCCAGACCAAGACCCACTACCAGAACCTGCTGGATGCCGCCGACGGATTCATCGCCTTCCGCGCTTACATCACCGCCAACGGTGGGCTGCGCTTCGATCTCGCCAGTCGCTCCATCGAACGGCTGCTTGGGCATCCGCTGGCCTGGTACCGGCTGTCCGAACGCAGCTTCCTGGATCAGGTGCATGAGGCTGACCGCGCCGAACTGGCCAGCGCCCTCGCCGAAAAAATCGCCAATCCCACAGGCCCCCTGCGCCTGCGCCTGCGCATGACACCGACATCGGCGTCCGGCGAGTTGGTGCTGATGCTGCACGCTACGGCGATGCCGAGTGCTCAGGGGGTGGCCCTCGACGGGGTGCTGATCGACTTCACCAGCGAAGCCGTGGCGGAAAACCAACGCGAAAACCTGCGCATCCAATTGCAGAGTGCCCAGCGCAACGAAAGCCTCGGCCTGCTGGCCAGCGGCGTCGCGCACGACTTCAACAACATCCTCAGTGCCATCCGTGGAAATGCCGAACTGCTGGCCGACCAAATACCCACCAGCCACCGTCATCGCATGGATCGGCTGTTCCAGGCAGTCGACCGCGCCTCTGGCCTAGTGCGCCAGATTCTGGCCTATTCCGGCCGTGGCCGGGTCGAGAGCCGTCCGCTCGATCTCGGCGAAGAGCTCCATCAGATCGATCAACTCATCCGCCACGCCCTGCCCAAGACCGTCCGCACCACGCTCAATCTGGAGAGCCATCTGCCGCGGGTGATGTTCGATCCGGCGCAATTCCAGCAGGTCGCAGTGAATCTCATCGTCAACGCCGCTGAGAGCTACAACGGTACCGCCGGTGAGGTGCACGTGCTCCTCGACCGTTTCCTAGACCGCGTGCGCCTGCGCGTGATCGATCAGGGCTGTGGCATGGATCAGGCGACCATGGCGCGCATCTTCGATCCGTACTTCACCACCAAGGATCACGGCCACGGTCTGGGATTGGCCGCGGTGCAAGGCATCATCGCCGGTGTCAGTGGCAGCATCACTTGCGACTCAGTGCCAGGGAAAGGCACTACCTTCACCGTGCTGATGACGCCAAGCGCCTCAGCCGTGACGCGAGCGCATGCCTCACCACTCCCTGAACTAAGCGAAGGCGTCCAGTTCGCCCTGGTGGTCGACGATGACGAACTGGTGCGCGAGATCACCGTCGAGACGGTGACCGGGCTGGGGTATACCTGCCTCCAGGCCGATGGTGGCTTGGAATGTCTGCGCATCCTCAAAGAAGACCGCCAACGCATCAGCCTGTTGGTGCTCGATTGCCGGATGCCGGACCTGGACGGCATCAGCGTGCTCAAACGCATCCGCGAACAGGGCGACCACCTGCCAGTGGTGCTGATCAGTGGCATGATCAACGTCGATTCGATCAGCTCCCTGCTTCGTGATCGGCGCACGCGGTTCCTCGCCAAGCCCTTCAGTCAGAACCAGTTCTCCGCCACGCTCGATGCGATGTTCGGTTCGCAGACCTACCACAAACGCGACCGCGATTCGAGCCGTACCGCGATCATGGTCGCCGACGTCATCCGACAGCGGAATGAAGAAAACAATCGTCGTGAGGCCGGTCGCTGACTGCGACTGCTTTCACCAAACGGCTGCTGACCCTGAGCGAGTTATTGTCGTGCCCCCTGCGCCCGCAGGAACTCCGACAACTGGAGATGCCCGCAATTCGCCGCCACCTTCAGCGGCGTCCAGCCGTTGGCAGCGACGGCGTTGATATCGGCGCCGACGCTGAGCAGGTATTCGACCACCTCCCGTTTGCCACGATTGGCCGCCAAATGCAACGGCGTCCAGTTCTCGTTGTTGCGGGCGTTCACCATCGCGCCCAGGTCGGTCAGCACCTTGATCATGTCCGGCACGAACAGTTCGGCGGCGATGTGCACCGGTGAGTTGCCTTCCTGGTCCTTGGCCGAGGGATTCGCGCCACGCGCAAACAACAACTTCACTGCCGCGGGGTGAGATCGTTTGACTGCTAGGTGCAAGGGTGAAGAGCCATCTTTGGCCCGGGCATTGATGTCGGCGCCTTGGTCCAGCAGCAGGGCGATGAGCTCGGTCTTACCCAGGGAAGCGGCGGAATGCAGCTTGGTCCAGTCGAGGCTGTCGCGCGCGTGTACGTCGATGACTTCCGCCGCGACCGTGGGCACCGGGAGCGGCTGGGAGGGCGTCTGCGCCGCAACCACCGCCGGCTTGTTGACCACGCTGGTGCCCGCCGCGCCGATGTCGGCGAGCAGGGCGCGCAATTGCGCAGAGGGGCTCGGTTCGACCTGATCCGCCGGTCCTTTGACCACGATCTCACGACGGGCCAGCTCTTTGAGCACCATCCGCTGGCAGGACAGCAGTTCGTCTTCCTGGTAACACTTCGACAACTCGGCGACATCCAGGCTCGCCTTGAGCTGCTGGCTCGATTCCATCAGTTCGCCGACGCGATCGTTGAAGTCGCGGAATCGCGCTTCTTCGAACTGCCCGAGCAGATCAATGATCATACGGCAGGTGATCAGATCGGGACGCGCGTTCGTTCCCAGACGAGCCAGGCGGTCCTCCACCACCTGACCGGCGGCGACATAGTGTGGACGCTCGAACTCAGCCTCGTCTACGCGGAAACGGTCGAAAAAAGCACGCCACGCATGCAACACCAAGCGCTCGATCCCGAAGTCGTCCTCGTCCATCGGCACCTGGACCTTCGGTGGCGGTTGTTTTACCTGGGCAAATGGCACCACGGCGTCGTCCGCTTCCTTGGCGGCGCGTGCGGCCTCGCGCTGCAAGCGGATCCAACGGGTGGTGAGCTGATCGTTATTCGCCATGGTGGCCTGCCGCTCCCGATCCCAGACATAGCGCCATTGTCCGCTGGCGGAACAGCTTCATGGTTGCGCCCGGCATGAGTGACCTAACCCCCTACGTGCTCGTCGGTGCCGGTAGTGCTGTTGGCGGCGTGCTGCGTCATGCGCTGGCACAATACATCACCGCCAACGAGCCAGGAGAGTTCCCCTGGGGCATCCTGGCGGTTAATCTGCTCGGCTGCCTGCTGATGGGCGTAGCCTTCGCCGTGGTCGAGCGCACACCGCTCAAACTGTTGTTGATGACCGGCGTGCTGGGCGGGTTCACCACCTTCTCAGCCTTCAGCGCCATCAGCATGGAACTTGCGATGAAGGGCCGCTGGGACCTTGCTGGCGCCTACGTCACGGCGTCAGTGGTCGGCTGCCTGCTGGCGGTATGGATCGGCGCCGTGGTGACCACCGGTTTGCGTGGTCCCAGCTATTCCTGATTTGAATCCCCGTCGTTGGGTCAGCTGTCGCGGCGACGAGCCGGCTTGCCAGCTGGCGCGTCGAGGGGCGTGCCTTCGCGCACCCACTGTTTGCCGTTCCAGATCTGACCACCGCCGCCGCCACCGGTCGGGCGCTTGCTGCGGATGGGATGTTCGGCCGGTGCACCGCCCTGGTCATCTCGGAACGGGCGATCGCCGCGTTCGGGTGGCCGACGATAGCTGTCCCCACGGCCGCGTGGGGCGTAGCCGCCACCGCCGCGATCCTGACGCGGCTTACCGCCGCCGCCGCCACGACCGACGATGGCTTCCAGACGTTGGCCAGAGACGCCGATCTGATCAGGTCCCTGGATCACGCGCTTGGACATCAGCATCGACAGGACCTTGCAGGCGGCTTCGCCGGCATCCATTTCTTCGGTCAGCTGAGCGAAGAGGTCGACCACGCCGTCGAGCACTGGCTGTTCACAGAGCGCCTTGATCAACTTCTCATCCTTGCGCTTGTGTACGTCAGCGAGCGACGGGATCACGCCGTGGACGAACGACGCCTTGATGGCGTGCTGGATGCGGCGCAGCTTGCCGAACTCGTACGGCGTCACGAGCGTGATCGCCTTGCCCTTACGGCCCGCGCGGCCGGTGCGGCCGATGCGGTGGACGTAGCTCTCTTGATCGAACGGGATGTGGTAGTTAAAGACGTGGGTGACGTCGCTAACGTCCAGGCCACGCGCGGCGACGTCGGTGGCGACCAGGATCTCGATGCGGCCCTTCTTGAAGGCGGCGATGGCGTTCTGGCGCTGGTCCTGTTCCATGTCGCCGTGCAACGCGCCGGCGGCGGCACCGTGCGAGACCAGGCTGTAGCAGAGCTGATCGGCTTCGCGCTTGGTGCGGCAGAAGACGATCGACTTGCCGGGCTCCTCGGCCTCGATCAGACGCACGACGGCGTCGGAGCGCTCGCGCTCTTCGATGACGTAGAAGAACTGTTCGACGTCGGTCTTGAACTCGGTGGTCGCCGTTAGATTGATGGTCGTGGGATCCTTGAGGATCTTCTGCGCCAGCAGACGGATGGGCGGCGGCATGGTGGCCGAGAACATCAGCGTCTGGCGATCCTTGGGCAGGAACTCGAAGATCGCGTTGATGTCGTCCATGAAGCCCATGTCGAGCATCTCGTCGGCTTCGTCGAGAATGACCGTGTGCGGCTTGAAGTTGCGCAGGTTCTTGGAGTTCAGGTGATCCAGCAACCGTCCCGGTGTCGCCACCACGATGTTGCCGCCGCGATCGATCTGCTCCAACTGACGACGACTCGACTGCCCACCGTACACCGCCACCGTGCGCGCGCCGGCGAGGTTGCCGAGCTTGTAGAGTTCATCACCGACCTGCGCCGCGAGTTCGCGCGTGGGCGTGATCACCAGGATCTGCACGCCCTTGGCCTTGGGATCCAGCCGGTGCATCGCCGGCAGGCCGAACGCCGCGGTCTTGCCCGTGCCGGTCTGGGCCTGCGCGATCAGATCACCACCTGCGAGAACCACCGGAATCGCCTGCAACTGGATCGGGCTCGGCACCGTGAACCCAGCGGCTTTGACGCCAGCAAGGATGTCAGGGCGCAGCGCGAACTGGTCGAACGAGGCAACAGCAGGAGGAGTGGTTTGGTCGGCAGGCATGGAGGCTCACAGTGTGGCGCTGTGTCATCCACAAAAATGAGTCGAATGCAAAGCTAATGGTCCGAGGTCTGCTTGGTGCTCGTTCGTAACCGCAGCACACCTCAGTTATTAGCGGTCAAACCACTCGCCCACGCCTGGTTGTGCCACGGTGCGAGCAAAGCCCTGATTTCACCAAGCAAATCCTTGTCGGTGGGAGCAGATACAGCGGCCACATTTGCCTGCAATTCCGCCACAGAACCAACACCCACGAAGGTCGAGGCGAGTCCGGGCATGCTCAGGGAGTACTGGAGCGCGATCCGGCCCAGATCCGCGCCACGCGCCGCGCATAGCGCCGCAGCCGCGCGACAGGCGGCCTTCATCCCCTCCGGCGCCGGATGCCAGGGCGGTGGTCCCTTCGATGACAACAGCCCCATCGACAGCGGCGAGGCGTTGAGGATCGCGACTCCCTGCTGCTGCAACCACGGCACCTCGGCCGCCAGCGTGTCGTCGAGCAGCGTGTGGTGACAGTACGATAAGATGCAGTCGACCTTGGCCTGGGCGAGGACGGTGCGGAAAATCTTCAGCGGATACCCGGTGATGCCGATGGCGCGGATCTTGCCGCTCTGCTTGAGGCGTTGCAGTGCCGGCAGCGTTTCATCGATTATGCGCTGTAGCGGCCAGAATTCGATGTCGTGGCATTGGAGCAGATCGAGGTGGTCGGTGCCGAGGCGGGCGAGGCTTTCATCGACGCTAGCGATCACGCGGGCGGCGGTGAAGTCGAACTCTTTGTCACCGTAGCGGCCGACCTTGGTCGCCATGATGTAGCGGCTTCTGGGAACGCCGCGCAGGCAGTGCCCCAGCGCGTGTTCGGATTCGGTGCGGCCGTAGTAGGGCGAGGTATCGAAGAAGTTCATGCCGGCGTCGAGGGCGATGTGCACGGCGCGTTCGGCTTCACCGAGTGCTACCGGTCCGTACGAGCCACCGAGTGTGGCTGCACCGAACCCGAGGATTGGGACGGTGATGCCGGTGTTGCCGAGTGGACGCGTGGGAAGGGACATGAAGGGCAACGGTAGGGATCCGAAGAGATGATCGCAAGCTGGGTGATCATGCCTTGAAACCGCCAAACAGGTGCCGCTTGGCGATATGAATGCGACTGGAATTGAATGTGGCACGGGCGTCTCGCCCGTGTTCAAGGCACTCCGAACACGGGCGTCTCGCCCGTGTTCG
>JANPLC010000254.1:0-4227 GCA_031426335.1 Planctomycetota bacterium | reverse complement strand
CATACCGCCTTGGCCGAGTTTTCTGATGATACGAAACCCCGCGATGCTCTTGGGCGTCAGGTCCTGTTCCATTTCCTGCGTCAGAACATCAAGGGTGTGCTGGGGCAGCACACCCATGTCGAGCAACACCGCCGCAGCGCTGCACTGCTGCTGTCGTGCCCGGCGGTAGACCTCGGCGGCGGTGTGCTTGTCCAGCAGCCGCTTAGCGAGGCACAGCTCAAGGAACGTCTTGTTCGGGGTGTCGACCATGGACTCTGCTACGAAGGATTGGCGCCGTCACACTTGAACGATGGCTACTCATAGACGTTTTGACGGACAGGCGCAAGGCCGCCGCTCAGGCATGACGACGGTTGCGCTCACGGAAATCGCTCGCCGACATCCCGAACTGCGCGCGGAACACCCCATGAAAGCGTTGCGGTGAACTGAAGCCGAGCTTGAGCGCGATTTTTGCCACCGGCTGATCGTTGGTGGTAAGCAACCGGCAAGCACGATCCAGGCGCGTGCGGCGGATCTCATCCAGGATGGTGCGATCGAGTTCCTTGCGGAATCGCAGTTCGAGCGAGCGACGCGACAGGCCACTGACCGCGACGACCTGCGGCACGTGGATGACGTGGTCGCTTTGATGAATCAGACGCAAGGCGGCGAGCACCGCCTCGTCCTTGGTCGCGAAGCTGTCGCTTGATCCGCGCACCACCAGCGGCAACGGCGGCACGGCGATATGACGCGACTCCTTCGTGGTTGGCTTGGCCCCTTGCTTCATGAGTTCATCCAGCAGGCGCGCCGCTTCGTAGCCCATGCGCTCGGTGTCACAGGGGATGCTGCTGAGTGCCGGTGTCGCCATTTCGCACAGCACTTCCTCGTTGTCGACTCCGACGATGGCAACCTCATCCGGCACGCGGAGGCCGAGGTCGGCGCACGCCAACGTGAGTTTCACACCAATCGCGTCGTCGCCGGCAAGAATGGCGATCGGTCGCTCGAGACGACGGACCCATTGTTTGAGCGTGGCTGGGGCCGGACCCGCCTTGTGCCACCACGAACGTGGACGCTGGAAGGTAGTCATGCGCGATTCAGCGATGCCGATGGCCTCTGCAAAGCCACAGCCACGACGTTGTGACCAGGTGCCTTCCGGTGCGCCGCAATAGGCAAAGCGGCGATGACCAGCGGCGATGAAATGTTGACCGGCAAGACGACCGGTGGCCTCATCATCATTGGCCGCAGAATGGATGCGCGGATGCGGCGTGGTGCGACAGACATCCACGATCGGTACTCCAGGGGCCAACAACGCCGGCACCTCGCTGGGATCATGGACCCGAGTGATGATCCCGTCGCCATTCCAGGTCTTGGGATCACGTACCTGCGCCAGGGTCCAGCCCTGACCAAACAGCCGCCAGTTCCCAGCTTCGCGGGCATAGCGTAAGATGCCCCGCGCCACGCCGTGGTCGTAGGCGGTGTGGATGTCCATCAGCAGGGCAACGCGCAGGCGGGGTTTCATCCGTCAACAGTATGCTCGCTCTGCTCACCGTGCGAAGTGCGGGGTGCGGCCAACCCTGAAACAGTAAGGACATGAGGTTTTCCATCGTCGCACTTCGCACTGGCGCGATTCGGTTAAAACGACAACGGCACCGCCGAAGCGGTGCCGTTGTACGGATAGCACGGACGCAAGCTGGTTGAGAGCTTACTTCTTCTTGGCGTCGGCAGCCGGAGCGGCGGCCTTGGCATCGCCGGGCTTGGCCGCGGCATCGCCGGCCTTGGCAGCATCGCCCGCCGCCGGGGTCGCCCCAGGAGCAACGGTCGCACCAGCGGCGAGCTTGGCCGCATCGGCCTCGTCGGCGAGGGCCTTCATGCCACGCGGGATGACCACGCTGAGCAGCAGCTGCTTGGCCGGGGTGACCAGGGTCACGCCCTTGGGCAGCTTGAGCGCACCGACGTTCACCGACTGCTGCAGTTCGACTTCCGAGAGGTCGAAGGAAACGCTATCGGGGATGGCGTTGGCCGGGCAGCGCACAGTGACCTTGCGGGCACGCAGCTCGACGATGCCACCGGCCTTGATGCCTGGGCAGTTGCGCGCATCGGGGATGACTGCGATGTCGACCTTGATCTCGCTCTTCTCATCGACTTCGATCAGGTCGATGTGCTTGATGCGGTCGGTCAGCACGTCCTTGGCGATTTCACCACGCAGCGCGGTGAGCGCCTTGCCGTCGACGTCCAGCTTGCACAGATGGACGACATTGGCGGCGAGATGGTTGGCCGACTTCTCGTCCACCTGCAGGTGGGCACTGGGCTTGCCAGGACGGCTGACCGTCACGGGGACGATGCCGGACTTACGCAAATTGATCGCGGCACTGCTGCCGAGACCGGTGCGATTCTGGACGGGATAGGTATTGATGCTGCTCATGACTGACGACTCCTGGCGCTTCAGACGCTCTTCTTGGTGGCCCGTTCAACAAACAAAGAGCTGACGGACTGGTTGGTGTGGATGTTCTTGATGGCTGCGCCCAGCAGGGGCGCGAGAGAAAGGACTTTGACCGGCAGATCAGCGAACCGCCGCTTGAGCGGGATGGTGTCGGTGATCACGAGTTCATCGAGGCCGACGCTGCTGAGACGCTCGTAGGCATCGCCGCACAGCACCGCGTGGGTGCACACCGGGATCACCCGCTTGGCGCCGAACTGGCGCGCGGTCTTGATCGCGTTGGTCATGCTGCCGGCGGTGGTGATCATGTCGTCGATGATGATGGCTTCGCGGGCGCCAATCTCACCGATGACGTTGGCTACTTCCGTCTGCGAGTCGCCGGTACGACGTTTGTCGATGATCGCGATCGACACGCCGAGGGCCTTGGCCACACGATCGGCAAGTTTGATCGAGCCGGTGTCGGGGCTGAGCACCACCGGGTCGCTGAGCTTCAGGCTCATGAGATAATCGAGCTGCACCGGACGCGCCATCAGGTGATCGACCGGCACATCGAAGAAGCCCTGGATCTGCTGCGCGTGCAGATCAACGGTCAGCACACGCTGGATGCCGGCGGTGACCATCAGATTGGCCACCAACTTGGCGGTGATGGGCACGCGGCCTTCGTGTTTGCGATCCTGACGCGCGTAGCCGAAGTACGGCACCACCGCGGTGATGCGCGAGGCCGACGCACGACGCAGCGCGTCGGTGATGACCAGCAGCTCCATCAGGAAATCATTGGTGGTGGTCGGCTGGACCACGAACACGTCAGCACCGCGCACGTCTTCCATGATCTGCACCTTCACTTCCCCGTCGGGGAAGCGGTTGCAGTTCAACTCACCCAGGCGCACGCCGACAGCGTCGGCGATGGCTTGGGCGAGAGGCCGGTTGGCATTGCCGGAGAATATCCGCATGCGAGCCTTGTGAACGGTGGGCACAGGCGACCGGAATAGCCGCCCTGGCAAAAGGGCCCGGAGACTATGGCGGTCCGCCCCAAGGCAAGAGTCAAGATCGCCAAGTCCCTGGCCCGCTTGAGCTAGCGCGCGGGGTTGCCTGGGGCGGCGAGTCCCTGGGCGTCTGCGGCCACTACCAAGCGCACGCCGACCCACTCCAACTCCTCAGCGGACTTGGCTTTCTGCACGCGTTCGGGCCGGCATTCGGCGCGCGGATCAACCCAGGCGCCGCCCCGCCAATGGGGTGAGCCGTCGTAATCGTCAGCGCACCACTCGCTGACGTTGCCGAGCAAATCAGTCAGCCCCCAGCGGTCGCGTCGTCCGCCACCGACCGTCCCAGGGACATGGCCGTTCTCCTGCGCATACGCCAGACGCACTTGGTCGCGACCGTCGTAGCCGCGAGCGGTGCCACGTTCGATGGCACTGAGACCATCGGTGGCGGTGGCGGCGGCGAAGAACCACTCGTTGCCGGTCGGCAGACGCACCTGCGCGGCGACCCCGTCTTTGAGCAGACGAGCATTGCAGGCAGCGAGGAAGCGCTGGCAGTCGTTACGGCTGACGCGGTGCACCGGCAGATCAGGGCCGCGGTGTTTGCTCGGATTGCCGTCGGAGAAGAAGGTCCGCAGCAATTCACTCCACAAAGCCTGGGTGCATTCGGTGTCGGCCATCCAGAAGGGCGCGGGATTGCTGACCAGGGTCATGCCGGTGGGCAACGAGATCTGCACCTGCCCTTCGGTGATGTAGCGCAGACGCAGCTGTTGCGGCCCGATGGTGAGCACCGCCCAGCGCCCGTAGTCGTCCACGCCCGTGGCCGAAGCCCACGGCAAC
>JANPLC010000253.1:0-19259 GCA_031426335.1 Planctomycetota bacterium | reverse complement strand
GCGGTGGAGCTGACCGTCACCGGCACCGCCGGGTCGACACTCACTGCTGGAGCGAGCAGGTCGCGCGACGCCGTGGGATCGCTCACCGCCACGTCGATGCGCACCGGACCGTGGCTCGGCACCACGGCGTCACCCTGCGTCAGGTGCAGGGTCTGCTGCAGGGGCAGGTGTTGTTCCCAAGCCTCTGCCAACCCCAACGGACCGGCGACGCCAACGGTGCCAGCCCGCAGACGCACGATGGCATTGCCGCGCACCGGCGCGGCGAGCACCAGGCGGATGGTGGTGGCTGTTCCCGTGGTGAGGGCGCGGACCAGCGGCGGCGTTGCGACCGGTGCCGCTGCCACCGCAGTTGCGGCGACCACGGGATCGGTGGGTGCAGCGGTGGCCGCAGTCGTCAGGGCCGGGTCCGATACCGGTGCGGGATCGGTGGTCGCCGTCGGTGCACCATCGTTGGCGATCACGGCTGGCAGAGCGGTGACCGACTGCTGAACAGCGTCTACCGCCGGCACGATCTCGACCGCCAGCTTCTGGGCGATGGCCAGCGGATCGACTGCTTGGTTGAAGCTCAGCGCGATGGTGGTGCCGTCACGGTCGAAGGTCTCGACCACCGCGCCAGTGATCGCCAATGCCGGTGTGCTCCAGGTCTGCTGGCCAGCGGCGCGCAGGCGGAAGCCCTGCACCGTGGAGAAATCTTCGGCGGGCAACGTGGCGGTGAAGGTGGTCGCCAACGGCAAGGGCCCGGCGGCTTCGAACACCAGGGTGCGCGGTCCGCTCCACGACCAACGACCAACCAGCACCGGAGTGATCTGCGGGACCAGTTCCGGCGGCTTGGCTTGCGCCTGCGCATCGACGACATCGAGATTGAAACGCCAGGTCAACGTCGGCTGCGCCGTATCGCCGCCCAGTTCGGTGGCGGTGACTTCCAGCACGTCGCGCGGCACCGAGGTCAACCACATCCCGCCAGCCCACGCCGCATTGATCGCGATGATGATCGCGATCAGCAGCCAGGCTTTGGAACGGGGTGGAGGGGACATCGGGCGCTTGGGGGTCGGGGTGGTGGTGGGTGCGGAGAGTGGCGAGTCGGAGCGCGGTGGCGGCGGCAGTGGTGGAGCTGCCGGTGGTGGCCCGTCCTCCGGAGGTGGTGGATCCTCGGCGACGGCAAAGTCCTCGACCAAGGCAGCAGGCGTCACGAGCGGTGCGGAGCTGACGATCTCCACCGCGGCGACACTCGTCGGGGATGGTTCCGCTGCACGTTCCGGTAGCACCAGTGGTGCGGTGGTCGGCGTGGGCTCGCTGATCGATGGAGCGCTGACGGGTGACGGCGATGCGGGCAACACAGCGTCCATCGCTGCGACCGCAGGAATCGCGTCGGCTGCGGGCAACGTCACAGGAGCTCTCGCCGCTACGACCTCGACCACCGACGCGGAGGCAACCTCCGGCGCGTCGTTCGCAGCGACTTCCGCAGGCACCTCAGGCTCGTCATCGACCTCGGCCGCGGTCTGCCCGCGATCGACCGGTGCGGTCCACACCGTGGTTTCGGTCGCCGTCGGAATAGTGAGGTCGTGGACGGGATGCAGGTTGATGGAGGCACGCGGCGTGTCGGCCTGCAGCGCAGCATCCACCAGTGCGGGATCGTTCGCGCTCAAACCTTCAGCCGCGTCGTCCTGATCGTCGGGCTCCAACTCATCGCCGACCTGCGGCTCCGTCGGCGCTGGCTCAGCTACCGAGGCCGCTTCCGGCAGGATCAGCGAAGCCGTCGTGGGCGTCGGTTCGCCGAACGGGAGAGGAGCGGCAGCGTCAACAATCGCAGGCGCCACCGCAGGCGGAATCACCGGAGCGCTGGTCACTGGTTCGATGACGGGCGAATCGGCGACGGTGTCGACCACGTCGGCAACCACCGGCGCAGGTTCCTCAATCGGCGGTGTGACGACATCATCCTCGACATCGGCAACCGTCTGCCCGCGATCGACCGGTGCGGTCCACACCGAGGTCTCAGTTGCCGTGGGGATGGTGATCTCGTGCACTGGTCGTCGTTCGACGGGCGCACGCTTCGTGTCGGCCTGCAGCGCGGCGTTCACCAGCGCGGGATCGTCGCCAAGGAGTTCGTCGGGGTCGAGTTCTTCTTCCTCCTCCTCTTCTTCTCCCTCATCATCCCCGGTGTTCCGCGACGCGCGCGGCGTTTCGCCACTCAGCAGCGCGTTGACCGCGGCCGGATCATCGCTGGCGATGGTGTCGAGCGGATGTGGCGCTTCTTCCGGCGCTGGCATCGCATGCATGACCGGCCACTGCTCGACCGGGAGCACGTGTTGCTCCGGTGCAGCAGGCACGTCGTTCGTGGTCGTGAGGACCGGAGCGTCGCTGGCCGGCGACTCGACGAGCGCCGCCTGCGATACCACGGCCGTTGGTTCCGGAAGTGCGGAAATGGGATCTGCCAGCGCAGCCACTGACGTTTCGGCAACCGCAGGGACGTCGCTGTTCGCTGCGGGCAACGGTGCTGACGTGCGGGCGACGTCCGCCAACGGCGCTTCCAACGGCGAAGGAGGCACCGCGGCTGGTGCCTCGGCAAGAGTCGCGGTGTCAGTGATCGCCGGGGCGACGATCGGCTCGGCAATCACCGGCGTTTCGGCGATCACGGCGGCAACCGGCGACGGAGCTGTCTCAGGAATGGTCGTTCCGACCTCGGTCACGGTAACGGGCGCGGCGCTTTCCGTCGTCGACGGAGCTTCCACCACGGGCGCCGCGGGCATGGCCTCGTTCGCTGGTGTCGCTGCCGGTGTACGCCGCGGCAGGAACCGTTTGGCCACCGGCTCGGGCGCGGGTGGTGGTGGTACGGCGACCGGCTTCAACTCCGGATGCAGCGTGTACCAGTGCTCGGTGAAACTCTTCTCGACGTTGGCGGTGATCGCCAACACCGCGGTAACGCGCGTGGCTTCTTCGAGTTCGCGCAGAAAACGTTGTTCGTCGCTCTCCGCCGGTTCCTCGGGCGTGGCTTCGACGGCGTCGTCATCGCCCGACTCCGGCGCGGTCGAGGCCAGCGCGGTGAAGGTCACCAGCGGCAGTTTGCGCCGGCGTTTCGGCGCCGGGATTTCTGGCGGCAGTTCTGGTTCACGGTCGCGTTCCTCGGCGCTGCGCAGCCGCAAGGCGATCTCACCGAACTGCTCAGGTTGCTCGACTGCGATGAACCGTTGGCGCGTGAGTTCGAGCGTCGCCATCACCGTGGTGATGTGCAGCACACGCGAGTGGTTGCCCGCCAGCAGTTCGCTGATGGTGGTGCGTTCGCGCACCGCCAGCTCATCGAGCATGGCGGCGATGCGCACGCCCAGCGGCATTTCGTCGACCATGACGGTACGCGGCCCCAGGCCACCGATGCGCGAGAGCACGCGTTCGCAGGTGGTCGCGAGCAAGCTGAGGTCGATCTCGCCAAGATCGAAGTCGCCTTCTTCGGGCGGTGCTTCGGGAATGTGTTCGCGCACCTGGCGTTCGAGTAGCGGTCGGCGCGCCTCCTCCAATTCATTCAGGCCCTGCGCCGCTTCCTTGAAGCGCCGGTAGGCCAGCAGCGAGCGCAGCAGCGACTCGCGCGGATCGAACAGCGGTTCGTCTTCGGCCCCCTCCTCCGGCTGGTCGAGCGGCGGCGCGATGGTGCGCGCCTTCATCTCCAGCAGCGTCGCGGCCATGAGGATGAACTCGCCGGCGATATCGAGGTCGGCGTCCTGCCAGCTGCGCACGGTGTCGACGAACTGATCGACGATCAGCGACAGCGGCACTTCGAGGATGTCGAGTTCGGTGCGCCGGACGAGGTAGAGCAGCAAGTCGAGCGGACCGCTGAAGCTGTCGACCGTGACGGTGTAGCCCAGGTCGAGCGCGGCTTCGTCCGCGGTATGGCCAGCGCGAGCAGCGACGTCAGGAGACGTGCTCGTCGGAACCGCTGCAGAATCGTCGCTGGAGTCGCCAACCATTGGGGAGGGCGAACCTTAGGGCCCCTGAACGTTTGTCACTCGCCGATGGCTCGCCGGTCAGAACTCGGACGCCGTCGGAGTTTTCGCTGGCCGCTTGGTCCCGGCCGGCGGCGCGGACTCGGGTACCGGCGGCAGCGCAGACTCGGGCACCGCCAGCGGCGCAGACTCGGGCACCGCCAGCGGCGCTTGGCGCCGCATATCCTGCACGAACCAGATGATCAGGGCGATGCCGGCAAACCACAGGACGCCGGAGATCAGCAGGATGATGGTCCACAACGGCGGACGCCGGCCGACCGACTGCCCCTCAGTCGACGGCGTCGCGTTCGCCGTGCGTCTGGGCAACGGACGTGCGGCCAGCATGGGGCTGGGGACCGGCACGGCCGCCGGCACGCTGGCCAACGGCTGCTCCCCCCGCAGCAAGCGGATGACATCCTCAAGCGCCTCCGCCGGAGTCGGGTAGCGCTCCTTGCGCTCCTTGGCCATGAGCTTCTTGATGATGGCGATGCAGCCCTGGGACAGGTTCGGATTGAGCGATTCGGGCGGCGGTAGCTCGCGTTTCAGATGGCTGTGCATCACCGCGGCGGAGGAACCGCTGAACGGCGTCTGGCCTGTGACCGCGTGGTAGAGCGTCGCGCCGAGCGCGTAGAGATCGGCGCGGATGTCGAGCGCTTCGCCGCGCGCCTGTTCCGGCGCCATGTAGTGCGGTGTGCCGACGGTGGTGCCCTCCGTCATGAACTGCGGATCAGGTTCGTGCGCCTTGGCCAAGCCGAAGTCGCTGAGTTTGCACTTGCCCTCGCGATCGAAGAGGATGTTGGACGGCTTGATATCGCGGTGGATCAGGCCCTTTTCGTGCGCGTACTGCAACGCACCGAGCAGGTCGCGGGTGATCTTCAGGGCCGTGCGTTCGGGGATCGCGCCACTGACATGCAGGTGGTGATCAAGCGTGCCGCCTTCGACCACTTCCATGGCGATGTAGTAGGTGCCCTTGTTCTCGCCGAAGTCGATGGTGCGGACAATGTGCGGATGGTTGAGCTCCATCCCCAGGTTCGCCTCACGGTGGAAACGCGCGAGGTAGTTCGGATCGGCCGAGAGTTTTTTCGGCAACAGCTTGAGCGCGACCTCGACCCCAGTGTCCGGCACCTGCGCACGATAGACCGCACCCATGCCGCCCGAGCCGAGCTTGTCCATGATGTGGTAGGGCCCGACGACCAGGCCCTTGAGCCGGCGGCGTTGTTCGCCCAGCGCCTGATCCAGTTGCGGCTTGGTGAGGAACCCCAGTTCGATCATCAGGTCGCCCAGGCCACGCCGCGAACGCCCGACGTCGATTTCGGCCGACTGCAGCTTCAAACACTGGTCGAGCTGGCCCTGGGTGATCAGGCCGCGTTCGATAAGGATCTTGCCGAACAGCAGGTGTTCAGCGCTACCGGAGGGAGTGGACATAGGAACGGGGGTAAGGAATACCCGCTCGGCAGCGCGCTGTAAATCCTGGGTTTACCCGACTGCGGTTTAGGGTCAGAGACTTCCTACGCCAAGACGCCGAGTTCAGGCATCCCCTCCCTTGCGCCGTGATGCGGCCATCCATCGTGCGCCGCTCCCACCGTGTTAGCCAGCCTGCTTGGATCGCGTTTCTGGATCACCGCCTATGTGATGTTGGCGCTGGGGTTCACCGTGCCCGGCGAGTGGCAATGGCTCAAGCCGACCATCCCATTCTTTTTGGGCGGCATCCTGTTCTTCTCATGCTTGAAGATTTCGCTGAGCGAGACCATCACCGCCGTGCGCACGCCGGTGGTGTGGTGGCGGCTGGGATGGACCTCCGCGGCCAAGCTGCTGCTGATCCCGCTGATCGCCTTCGCCGTCACCAAACTGATCGCGCCGGAGTGGGCCAACGGCATCCTGTTGCTGACGATGATGCCAGCGGGGTTCGCCTGCTTGGCGTTCGCCGATTTGCTCGGTGGAAACCGTGTCGTCACGTTGCTGCTGGTGTTGGCCACCAGCGCGCTGGTGCCATTCACTGCTCCGCTGTTGCTGGCGGTGTTCACCGGCACCACGGTCTCGTGGTCGGCTGTCGCGTACGAAGCCGGTTACATCGCGCTGTTACTGGCGACCCCGTTCACCCTAGCCCAGCTCATGCGTGCGGCGTTCCCGGCACTGATCGTCCGCCACTTCGCCCGCTGGAACGCCGGCTCCATCGCCAGCGCGTGCATCTTGGTGTTCGTCGGCGCGGCGGTGAACCGTCACACCTGGGCTGATCTACCCGGCACCGCTATCTTCATCGCCTTGGGCCTGACCATCATGGCGACGCTGGTGTCCGCCGGCTGCGCGGTGGTGCTCGGCCGTTTCCTGCCCCGCGGCGACGCCATCGCCTTCACCTGCGTCGCCATCTACATGAACAACGGCCTGGCGATCGCCTTCGCCACGCAGTTTTCCGGCGGCAATCCGTACATGTTGTTGCCCGCGATCGTGGTGCAGATCCCGGTGATGATCGGCGTGCCGGTGATGAATTGGTTTATGGAACGGGCGCATCGCAAGGCCGCGGCGACGGCAGCGGCGTAGCCAAACGGCGAGCGCATGTTCAAGCCGCCAACGGCGGCGACGCAACGCCAGCCAGGGGCTTCAGCCCCTGGTGACCGGCCACCAATGATCAAAGTCGCGAAGCGACGACGCCCGGTTCGGCGGCGTTTCAACGCCGACGCCGCACGACGTGTGATGACGCTTATGAATCGGGGGACTGTCGTCCCCTGCACCGTGCGTCGTCCCTAACGGGACTTTGTCGAAATATCCCGCTGGTTCCCGGCGCTGAAGCGCCGGGCTGGCGTTACGTCGCCCCCGTTGGGGGCTAGAATCAGCTCACTCCAACTGCTGACGACAAAGGATGGCATATCCCGGCACATCGATCAGCGGTGCGATGGAGTAGAATTCATTCGATGGAACAAAGACGATGTTCCCATCGGTCGCGTTGGACTTCCAGTCACCGTGCTGCAACGAACCGTCGAAGCACAGCCCATCAGCAAAGAAGTTCCAAAGATCTTCGTCATCGTGGAAATCTTCCGGCAACTCGGCGAGTCGAACGGAGTCACAAAGCAGAAGCCCGCCATGGCATTCGTTGAGCATGCCGGCTTGCACGATCGCGCCGTACTGATCGCCTGGCTTCCCTACCAGTGATAGGTGGATCCGTTCAGCGCCGGTTTCGCCTTCCATAACCCAGACCTCGTAGGGCCCGCTCTGAACGAGCGGGAAGGTGTAGGACTCGGCAACCAATCCCGGATGACCGGAAAGCGTCACCGAGTGCTCCAACCACAGACTCCCATATTTCTTCATCTCGCAGTCCCTCGATTCGTCAGCTTAGATCCACGGCAATTCCATTAACGCAGCAAGCCGATCGCAACTGCGACCGGCTTGCGTGATGCACGACACCAAACGTTCGCTCAGTGCTTGATCGCCACCAGCAAGGCAAACATGCGTTTGCCCTCTTGCCGCGGCTCCTGCTCCATCTTCGCGATGTCGCCGAGTTGCGCGGCGAACTTGCGGATCATTTCGATGCCGAGTTCGCGGTGGCTCATTTCACGACCGCGGAATTGCAGGAGGATCGAGACCTTGTGGCCCTCGCCGAGGAACTCGCGCGCGTGCTTGGCTTTGATGTCGATGTCGCCTTGGCCGGTGCCCGGACGCAGACGCACTTCCTTGGTGTCGGACTTGTGCGCGTTGGCCTTGGCCACGCGGTCCTTCTTCTGCTGTTCGAAGAGGAATTTGCTGTAGTCCTGGATGCGGCAGACCGGCGGCTTGGCGTCGGGCGAGACCTCGACCAGATCAAGACCGGCGGTCTGAGCCCTGGTTAAGGCTTCCTGGATCGAGATCACGCCAATCTGTTGGCCAGTCTCGTCAATCAGGCGGACGGTGGGAACACGGATCTTATCATTCACCCGTGCCCGATTGGTGTTCTCGGGAAGGGGAAGAGGCATGCGGCTGCGGCGACGACCAATCAAAAAGAATTCTCCAGGCGGTGGATATGAGAGGCAGCGCCGACAGGGCGGCGGACTGCCGAAAATGGGAGTAAGCGGGCGGGACTATGGCGGGGGCACGGGGGGAGGCAAGCGGGCGAGGCGTGAAGAATAGCAGGCATACGCAGGATTAAGACTTGAGGCGCAGGACTTGAGTCATGCCACACCATGCGGCGGGCCAGCCGGCGGTGCCTCGCCTCACGCCTCCGACCCCAAGCACCTGTCCCCCTCAGCCCTTCGGCGCCGCTTCCGCGCCGGTGGCCGCGGGATCGTCGCTCACCACCACCGCTAGGGGGGCGATGAGGGCCCTGTCCTTGCGCTGGAGGGCGATCAACAGCGGCGCGGCGACGAAGACCGAAGAGAACGTACCGAACAACACGCCGATCAGCAGGGTCGCGGTGAACGCGGTCAGGCTGTCGCCGGCGAAGAACAGCATGATGCACAAGGCCGCGATGGTGCAGCCACCGGTGAGGAACGTACGCGGCATGGTTTGCGCGATGGAGGCATTGATGACCTCGCTCAGGGTCTTGCCCACCATCAGCCCCAGGTTCTCACGGATACGGTCATAGACCACGATGGTGTCGTTGATCGCGTAGCCGATGATGGTCAGGAGCGCGGCGACTACCGTTAGATCGATGCGGATGTCGAGCAGACAGATCATGCCCACGGTCTGCACCACCACGTGCAGCAGCGAGATCACACCACCCAGACCAAACGCCAATTCGAAGCGGGCGGCGATGTAGAGCATCATCACCAGCATGGCGATGCCGAGCGCGAGCAACGCGCGTACCTTCATCTGGCCGGCGACCTGGCCAGAGAAGTGTTCACTCGACGGGAACGGCTGGGCCACGGTCAGACGCACCTTGGCCGCCTGGACGATCACCGAGTTGTAGAGTTCGAAAGCGACCGCGGCGCGCCCACGCGACTGGTCGTCGATGGCTTGACCGCCGATGAGCGCGGCCAGGCGTTCGAGTGCCGGATCGCTGACCGGCAGCTGGTGCATGCCGGTCGGCGGTTTGCGGTAGGTCGCATCGATCACCAAGCCGACCGCTGGTGCGGTAGCGGGTGTGACCGTGACCGCAGCCAGTTCATCGCGTCCAGCGAGATTGCTGGCGATACGGCCGGCCTGTTCCGCCGTGGGATTATCGATGGTGGCGATGGTGAGGGCGAGTTTGGTGCCGTCGAACGACGCGGCGATGATCTCCTCGCCATCCGCGGCAATAGCGCCTGGGAAGGCGGCGTTGAGCGCCTTGCGGAACTCGGTGGTGCGTTCCTGGATGCGGGCCTGCACCACGCCGATGTCCTTGGCCATGGCTTCGACCTGTTTGTCGACCTGACGGGCTTCGACCTGGTTTGGCGGCGTCTGATCGCGCAGGTCCTTGGCCTTGCGCACCAGCACGGCGCGTTCGTCTTCCAGGCGGTTGCGTTCCGCTTCGATGCGCGTCGCCGGTTCATCGCGGCCACGGAACATCCACTGACGGCTGGTCGACGCCGGCTGACCGAATTCGGCGATGTAGGCTTGCGCACGCACGTCATCGAGCGTGCGGGCATTTTCCGGCTGTTTGGCTTCCGCCGCCTTCATGGCCTTTTCCACCGCGTCCATGCTCTGTGGTTCCTTGAACACCACCTGCACCATGTTGCCGCCGGTGAAGTCGATGTCGAAGTTGCGGTCGAAACCGCCGCCGGTGACCTTGTGGCCGAAGAGGAACCAGCCAAAGCCGGCGATCGCGGTCAGCAGCGTCAGCGCGTAGCTGACCTTGCGCCACTGCACGTAGGGACCGGGCATCTCCTTGAACAGGCTCGACATGGTCAGGGTCTGCTGCTTGCGGCACAACCAGTCGGTGAACAGGCGACCGACATAGATGCCGCTGAACAGGCTGATACCGATACCGATCATCAGCGTCAGACCGAAGCCGGCGATCGGACCACTGCCGACGATATAGAGCACCAAGCCGGCACCCATGGTGGTGAGGTGCGAGTCGATGACGGTGAGGAAGGCTCGTTGGTAACCGCGTTCGATGGCGAAGGCCAAACCTTTGTCGGCGCGCAGTTCTTCACGGATACGTTCGTAGATCAGCACGTTGGTGTCGATCGACATCGCCATCGCCAGCACCAAGCCGGCGATGCCGGGCAGGGTCAGCGTCGCGCCGAAGATCGACATGGTGAACCACGTCATCGCGCCAGTGACCACCAAGGACAGGGTCGCGACCATGCCCAGACGCCGGTAGTAGAACGCCAGGAAGCCGACGATGAACAGCAGCGACAGCAGCATGGTGCTGATCGCGCGTTCAACCGCTTCGTGACCAAGGGTCGCGCCGACCACACGTTCGCTAGTGACTTCCGGCACCACGGTGAGCGAACCAGCGCGCAGCGAGGTGCGCAGGCGGTCGATCTCGTCCTGGGTGAAACGTCCCGAGATAACGCAGCTGTCGCGGCTGGGCGACTGTACGATCGGATCGCTCTGCACCACGCCGTCGAAGAGGATCGCCAGACGACCGGTACCGCGACCACTGCCCTTGGGGCCGGTCTGGAACAAGCGCTGGGTGAATTGTTCATTTCGCGTCGCACCCGGCGCGGTGAATTGGATGCCGACCGCCTGTTCACCATCCTGCAGGGTCTGGCTGGCTGATTTCACGTCCTTGCCGGTCAGCTCGGCCTTGCCCAGGCGATAGAACTTCTTCGGCGCGAAACCCGGATCGGTGCGCTCCGGGGCGACGATGTCGCCACGGTTGGAGTAGACGCCTGGAGCGAAGTCGTAACCGCCGGTCGGCTTGGAGATGACCTTCGACTCCGGAGAACCGAGCGGCACCTCAGGGAAATCCTCGAGTACTTCGCGGAACTCCAGACGGCCAGTGTCTTCCAGCACCTTGCGCGTACGCGCCGCATCCGAGCGCGTACCGCCAGGGATAACCACCTGCACGTCGCCGTTGGACAGCTTGCTGACCACCGGTTCGGTCAGGCCGCGTTCATCCAGGCGGCTACGCAAGACCAGCATGACTTCTTCATCGGCGGCAACGCGATCGCCCAGATCATTGCGCAGCTGGCAGATGAACTCCACGCCACCACGCAGATCGATACCGGGATTGACGTGCAGCAGTTCCTTGGCCTCGTTCTTGCGCCGGAACGGCACGCTTTGCAGCCGGCGTTTGAGGTCCTCCTCCTTCACCTCGGGTCCGACCAGCAGCAAGACCGCCTTGTCGGCAGTGATCTCACTCAGCGACTTCACCGGGATCTTCTGCTTCTTGGCGTTGCCCTCCAAACGACGGGCGACCTCGTCGCGCTCCTTTTTCGTCGCCGGCAAGAGGTTGCCGCCCAGATCGGCAAAAGTGATCTTGTAGGTGCGCTCGGTCGTCGGTGCGCCCTCGGCAGCTGGCAGCGGCTGGAGCAGCGCCTGCAATTCCATGTCGCCGACCATCACCTTGTTCTGGACGAACATCAGAAACAAACAGGTGACGATCACGGAGGAGAAGACGATCAGGCGGCGAAGCATGGAGGATTCCCTGGAACTGGTTGGCGCGGGCCAGAAAGACGGCTCCGCCGCGGTAGTCGCGGCAAAGCAACGCGGATCACTTGGTGGGCTTGGTCTCGCCGACGAGGGTGACGTTGGTGGCGATGGCGCCGCGGTTGAAGGTCATGACCACCGGCTTGTCGCCCTTGCTGACGATCAGGTCGACGGTGCCTTCACCGACCGACTGGACCTCGCCATGGACGCCGCCAATGGTCACCACCTTGTGGCCGGCCTTCATCGAATCGATCAGCTCCTTGCGGCGCTTCTCTTCCTTCTTCTGCGGGCGGATCACCAGCAGCCACATGAAGAGGATCATGCCGATGATGAGGATGAAGAAGGTCGGATCGAAGGCGCTCGGCGGCGCGCCAGCCGGAGCACCACCGGGCGCTGCCGGAGCAACTGCGGGAGCCGGGCCGCCATCTTGAGCGAAACCAGCAGTGGCGAGGATCAGCAGGGAGAACAAGGGAATGAGGCGAGACATGGAAGGTTTCCGTTCTGTCGCCAGCGGCATGACCGCGAGCGCGTGGGTGAAGGTTGAATGGGTAAGGATGCAACGCTGACGGCGAACCACGCCGCAACGCAGAACAACATCAGGGCGCGCGTGGCCCACCGGCGGAACCACGCAATAGCCCTGGGAAGGGCCGCGGGTTCTCGCGAACGGGGGCACTGAGGGCGGCGGAGCATTCCGCGCGCACCGACCACACCAGTTGGTCGGGAACAAACACCGCACCCGGCAGATCAGCCTGATGGTCGGCGACCACTGGGCAGGCCACCGGGGTCTGCTCATCGTCGGCCAAATCCAATGACAGCCGGTCGACGCCCAGGCGCCCACCGATCACTGCCGACAACAGCACCGCGAGCAGGGCGGCGAGGCCCCGGGCGATACCGGACGACAACAAGCGGGCGACCACGGACATGGGGCGCGGATGCTAGGGTAGGTCCTGGGATGGCAAGGAGGTGCAGGCGGGGGAAGACTTGAGGCTTGAGGACGAGGTCGCCGGACAACGTGAACTGGTGATGACTGGTGGAGCTCTCTGCCTCAAGCCTGCCAGGATCCCAAGCCCTGATCCGCTCTTGGCCCCCCTCGCTCCCAGACCATGCTCCCGACCCATGCGCGCGTGGCTCTTTTTGATCGTCGGACTGCTGTGCACCGGTTGCCTCGACCAGTCGCGTGACAGCCCGACGCTGAAAGACGTGATCCGCCCCGAGGATCCCAACAGCGCGCGCAACGCCCAGGCCCAGGCCGAACTGGTGGCGCTCGACGACGAGCTGGCCCGCAACGCGAACCTGCCGCCGCCCGCTCGCCGTGAACGAGAACTGACCCTGGAACCGCGTCTGGAAAAAGTGGTCGAGGTCGCCGCTGGCACGCGCATGGAAAACAAAGCGGTCTACTACCTCGCCAACTGGCGCTACACCTACCGCGATGGCGAGGGCGTCGAACAACTGCTCACCCGCCTCAACGGTCTGTCGTCCCCGGCGATGAAATCGACCGGCGTCCGCCTGCGTGTCTTGCTGCTGCTGCGCCAAGGCCGCGTCGGCGAGGCCAAAACCATGGCCACCGCGCTGGTCGCCGACGTTCCGGAGTTCTCGCCGTTGCTCGAACGGGTGCTCTTCCATGAAACCATCGGGGCCTCAGCGCCCAAGGTCACCAGCCGCAACCTCACCGGCGGCCCCGACGAACCGGTGACCAAACGCGCCGAAACGTGGCTGTTCTACCTCTTCGTCGACACCATCGATGAGGCGAGCCTGTTCCTGATCGAGCGTTACCTCGACGCCCTCGCGGTACTGCCCGCCGACCAACGCCGCTTGGTATGCGTGACCTTCGAATCCAACCTGCTGAGCGCGACCACCCGCATCCGCAATCATCCACGCGCCAGCGACATCGACCTGCTGTGGGCCAGCCCAGGCGACAACGGCAACGCCACGGAATGGCGCACGGCGTGGAAATTGCCGAGCCAGAATCCCCATATCGCACTGCTCGGCCCAGGTCCGGACCGCACGATCATGGCGGTCGAAGTGACGCCGGAGAATCTGCGGATGTTGTTGGCGCCGGTGCCGGCGCCGAAGAAATAAGCCAGAAGCCAGAAGCCAGAAGCCAGAAGCCAGAAGCCAGAAGCCAGAAGCCAGAAGCCAGAAGCCAGAAGCCGTTCGCTTTAAGCTCTGCGCCGTTGGCCAATTGCCCCTGCCACTGACCTCTAGCTGCTGGCCACTGGCCCTCATCCACTGGCGTCCAAGGTGGCGATGAAGCGCGCGATCATCCGGCCTACGACTTGGCTCTGCTGGATCAGTTGTGTGCTCGTCGTCGGAGCAATGCATCCAAGATCACCGGCAATCGTTGCCTGCGCTTCGACTTCGGCATTGGATGCCTGTGCGATGCACAGATACCGTCGGAACTCCCTATCGGATCCACGCTCGGATCCTTCCGCAATGTTACTCGCGATCGAGATAGCCGCGCGCCGCATCTGCGATTTCAGATCGCCCTCCGCACGCATGTCAGCGGTTGCTGCCGAGACGAGTCGCAGCAGTTCGCGTGCCTGCTGCCAAACGTGAAGATTGGTGAATCGTGCCATGTGAGGGCTCCTTGTATGCCCACGGCGGACCGGTCGCGCGCAGCAGTCCAGGCCGCGCAGCGCCGCCCGCAGGGCGGGAAGCCTGGACGGCGAGCACGTCCGGTACGATGGGGGCATACAAGGAGCCCGTACCCAGGACGTGATCGCTCTACGCCGTCGGTTTTGTCGCCGGTTGCCAGTCGCCAGTCGGGGCGGAAGCCGGGCGGAAGCCCCGGGGACCAGCGCGAAAGCACGGTAAAGTCCCGTAGGGACGACGCATGGTGAGGGGGACGG
Source organism: Planctomycetota bacterium (assembly GCA_031426335.1). Classification (GTDB taxonomy): domain Bacteria; phylum Planctomycetota; class UBA11346; order UBA11346; family UBA11346; genus BOG-1363. Next base: position 4,954 of record JANPLC010000253.1, on the reverse strand, counting down.
GAGTCGCACGGGCTGGCGTTGCGTCGCCCTCATTGAGGGCTTTCGAAGGAGAGTCTCCTGACCCTACTTCGCCTTGATCAGATACGCATCTGCCAAAACAAAATGATCAGCGATGTCATACCGCGCACCGTACTCCACGCGCAGTTCCAATTTCTTCGCGCCGGTCAGATCGAGGTCGATGACCTGCGGTTTGTCGCCACCACGCACGCTGTCTTTGCTCCACACCACCATGCCGTCGACGCTCAGGCTGGCGGCGCAATCGCCTTGATCGCCGACCAGATCGGCGATGCCCGCGAGCGCACGCAAACGCGTGTAGGCGCCGGCGAGGTTCCAACCCAGGCGCGCTTGGCTGTGTACCGCCACACCGCGTTCGTAGCGTACGCCGTTCAGGCGCAGCGGTGATTCGTCGAGGTTACGATCGCGTTTATGCGGCCACACCACCCCGAACGCGCCGGTTTCTTCGACCACCGCCGGATCGAGTTCGCTGAGGTAGACCCGGCGACCGCCTTCGATGCGCAGCCGTACCGGCGCGAGCGTCGCGCCGAGCGTCACTTGTGGCACCGCGGCGAGGCTGAAGCCGAGCGCACTCGGCAGCACGCGTAGCGGGGGGTGCAACTCATCCAGGGTCGCCGCCAAGCGCACACCTTTGAGCGGACGCAGCGGCACGGCCAAGCGCAGCCCGCGGATCTGATCGAGCGCCAGTTTCAGCGGTTCGGGATCGAGCGCGCTGCGCAGCACCAACCGACCAGCCACCAGGCCTTCGACGCGACCGACCACCGGACCGCTGTCGAGCAGCACCTGATCGTCCTTGCCCTCGTCGCCTGGGAGGGCGGTGCCGGCGCCCCAACCGCGGATGGCGGTCAGCGGCACGGAGAACGCACCGAGCACGCCATTGACCGTCAGTTCATGATCCTTGGTGCCGGCGGCGATACTGGTAACCGGCAGCCACGAGCCGTCGACCAGCCACAGTCCCAGCCGTTTGCCCGCCGTTCCCGGCAGATCGACGCCGGCACCGCTGCCGGCTTCGAGCCAATCACAGTCCGCCAGCGGTACACTCACGCCGCCGACGGTCACGGTGCCGGCCTTGGGTTCGATGGTCAGAGTCTCGCCGGTCAGCATCCGGCCATCGAGCGCCGCCACCGTGGCCGCCGCGATCCCGGGGCCCAGACACCAGACCAGAGCACAAAGAGCAACGACGCGCATGGCCGGGGACCGTAAGCGCACGCCCAGGATGGGAAGGCTCTTGTGCAGGGGCTCCGCCGGCTCCGCCCCCCACGGCCCTGCGGGCGTGCCGCCACTCGGGCGCCCGCGATTTTGGCTTAGGGCTCTGCCGTCCCCCCCCACCCACCCCCGTCCAAGCCGCGCGTTTCGTACTAGCCGACCGTCCAGCCTGGGCTTAGACCTCTGCCCGTGTTCACCGCGCTGCATCCGTTGCTGCTGTGGGGGGCGACGGCCGTGGCCGTGCCCATCCTGATCCACCTGTTGCTGCGCCAACGTCCGCGACCGCGGCCGTGGGCAGCGATGCGCTGGTTGTTGGCTGCGGCGCAGGCGGCGCAGCGCCGTTACCGGTTGACCAATCTGCTGCTGCTGCTCCTGCGCTGCCTGATCATCCTGTTGGTGGTGCTCGCCATCGCGCGTCCGGCGCTGCCTGGTCTCGGCGGCGGGGATCGCCTGGTGCTGATCATCGATCGCACTGCCTCGATGGGCGCACGTGGCGACGATCCGGGACCACTCGCGGCAGCAAAAGCCGAACTCGCCCGTGCCGAGTTATCCTACCGGAGCGTCGTGGTGCTCGGCGTAGCTGATGATGTGCAGCAGTTCGGTGCCGGCTCGCCTGCTGATCTGCGCGCCGCGCTTGGTCGCCTGGACGTCACTGAACTGCCGGGTGGCCTCGATCGCGCAGCCGAGGGCGATCTTGCCAGCCAACTCACCACGTTTGTCGGTTCCGCCGCCGACATCGTGCTGGTATCGGATTTTCAGCAGGACGACGGCAGCGGCATCAGTGCGCTGCTCACCCCACATGCGCGCAGCCTGACACGCTTGACGGTCGGCAAACAGGGCACCAACGCGGTAGTCGAAGGCCTCGCCGGCATGGGCGACCTGCGTCCCGATCAACCGGGCGAACTGCTGCTGCGCATCGTCGGTCCGGCCACTGGTGCCGCCATTACCGCTGATGACGGCGCGTTCCTACCGCTGGCCGGCGCACAGGTGAGCGGCGGACTGCTGCGCGTGGCCACGCCACCCTTGTCAGCGGGAGAGCACCGCCTGCGCATCCGTCTCGACGATGCCGGGTTGACCTACGACAACGTGCTGGAGCTCCCGCTGCTGGTGCGTGCCGGGGTCACCACCTTGGCGATCGGCCAGCGCACCGATTACCTCACGGCCGCGCTCGACGCCTCCGGCAAGGCGGTGTTCGACCTCAAACGCATCGCCGCGCCGCAATTGGCTGCCGAACCACTACCACCCAGAGGTTTGGTGGCGCTGCGCGAACGCGTGGCCGACGGCAAACGTTTGGCGGATTGGGTTGCCAGTGGCGGGGTGTTGTGGTCGTCGTTGGAGCTGTTGGCCGACGATCAGTCGCTGCGGCCGTTGGTGGCCGCGCTGAAGCCCGGCGATGGGCAACGTGCGGGCGGACCCTACCAGTCCGGGGAAAAGGATCTGGACGAAGTCCTGGCGATCGGTCGCCGTGACAGCGTGCCCGAGGTGGCGCTGCCGGAAGATGCGCGCGTGCTGCTGCGCGCCGGCGATGCGCCGCTGGTGGTGCAACTGCCGGTTGGCGCAGGCGCGGTGATCGTCGAACTGACCGATCTGCAGCCACCAGGTGACGAAAGCCTGCGCGCCCGCGGCACCTTGCCATTGTGGGTCAGCCGCACCGCACGGCGCGCCACTGCCGAGTTGTCCGCGCCAGCGTTCTGGCAGGCCGGTCAACCCGCGCCGGCCGATGCAACACTGCGCCGTGGTGCGTCGGCAGTGACGGTGAAGGCCGGCGCGCCGCTGTTGCTCGCTCCAGGTGCCTGGACGCGCCCCGACAACACCGCCGTGGTGGTGCTGCCCAGCCGTCATGAAGGTCAGCTGCAACAGGACGCTCCGCGCAACTCGGCAAAAAATCTTGCCGAAGCGCTGCCGGAACGTCCGGGCAGCGACTGGGGACTGCCACTGGCGATCGCTGCCTTACTGGTCGCGATCGGTGAAGGGCTCTTCGCGGCGTGGGCCGGGAGGACGTATGGATGACCTGATGAGTCCGGAAGTCCGGAAGTCCGGAAGTCCGGGAGTCTTTTCATCCGTGCGTTGTGGACGTGGACGCACACGCACTGGTGAGTTTTCACATCGAACATGGGTTCACGAGACTTCCGGACTTCCGGACCTCCGCTGGTTTCCAGAAACAGCCGGACCGGCGCGCGGAGCGCACCTCCCATGAACTCCACGCGCGTCGATTTCGTCTTCGAACATGCGCCCGAACCCTGGCACATGCTGGTGGTGCTGGCGGCGATGGCGTTCGTCGCGTGGCTCGGGTGGCGGCGTTACGGCCCATCAGCGGCCGGTGTCGCTGGCACGATCGGGCGGCTGTGCCGGGCGGGCGCGCTGATCATGCTGGTGTTGCTCATCGCCGGACCGGCGTGGCGTAGCACCAACACCACCGTTTTGCCGGGACGCGTGTTGGTCGCGATTGATCGCAGTGCGTCGATGGCGCGCCCCGATGGTCCTGGGAAAACCCAGCGCATCGCCATCGCCAGTGCGCTCGCACAGGAGCTGGCGAAACGTGGCGAAGCCACGCCGCTGACCGTCGATTTCCGTGGCATCGGCGGTGTCCCTGGGGGACTCGATGCAACGACGCTGCTGACCACGCCGCCCAGCGCTACTGGTTCCGCGAGTTCGCTCGGTGATGACCTCGCGCGGCTGGTGGCGGAGAGCCGCCCGGATGGACTCATTCTGGTCAGCGATGGCCGGGTCACGACCGGCAGCGGCTTGGCCGCACTGCCCTCGGCGTGGCGTGGCCGTGATCTGGCGGTGGCGGTGCTCGCCACCGGCGGCGATGCGGTCGAGCCAGAATTGCTGATCGATGAAGTGCAGGTCAACCGCGCGGTCGCGCTTGGTGAACGTGAACTCGTGGTCGTGCGTCTCAGCAGCCGTGCGCTGCCGCCAGGACCGATCAGCGTGCGCTTGGTCGTCGACGAAGAAAAGCCGGTCACTACCGCGGTCGACGCACCCGTCGGCAGTCAGGCGACCATGGCCAACAGCGAAGCACGGCTCGAAGCCAACTTCGCCCGCGAGGGCATCTCCAAGGTCAAAGTCGTCGCCGAACACGGCACGGGCGCGAACAAACTGACCGCCGAGTTGGCGATGTCGGTGACGGTGAGCGAACGCAAACTGCGCGTGTTGATGCTCGACCACCGTCCGCGCTACGAGGTGCGGTATCTGCGTGAGGCCTTCCGCCGCGACAAGACCATCACGCTGCATTCCTACCTTGCTGAAGGCCGCTGGCGCCGCTGGGGCGACGGTCCCGATGCGCTGGTCGGCCCTGATCGTCTGCCGCTGACGCCGTCGGACCTGCGTGATTACGATGTCATCATCATCGGTGACATCGGCCCCGACACCCTGCGCGATACCGATCTGACCAACATCGAAGCGGCGGTAAAACGTGGTGCCTCTGGCCTGGTGTGGTTGCCAGGAGAAAACGGCGCGATCGCCGGCTTCGCCAACGGCAAACTCGGAGCGCTGCTGCCGGTCGAACTGCCGGAAGCCACCGTCATCAGCCGGGGTTACCTCGACGGTGCCGGTCATACCGCACATCGCACCCGCGCCGCCGAACTGCTCGGCCTGCTCGATGCCGGCGACGTCGATTGGGAACGTCTGCCGGCGCTGCTCGGCGCGGCGCCGGTGACGCGCGCCCAACCCCCGGCAGAGGTCCTGGTCGGAGAACACCCGCAAAAACCCCAGGTGGTCAGCGGCGTGT
>JANPLC010000252.1:0-4089 GCA_031426335.1 Planctomycetota bacterium | reverse complement strand
TGCAGCAGAAATTGGCAGGGGGTGCACTGGATCTGGCGTTTCTGCCTGGACCTACGCCCGACTCAAGTCTGGTTCAGAAGAACCTCGGCGCCGTAACGTTCTGCTGGATGGCAAGCCCCTCTCTGGGTGTACCGCGCAAGTCCATGGATGCGAAGGATCTGGAGCCTTTTCCTATCATCCTGCTCTCCAGCCACTCGAACCTGCACGCGATCCTGAAAAACTGGTTTGAACTCTCTGCCGCCGCTCCGCAGCGAGTCAACATTTGCAACAGTCTCGCCACGGTCGCATCCCTCACCATCGCAGGACTCGGAATCAGTTTTCTCCCACTGAAGTACCACCGCGCCGACGTGCAGCAGGGAAAACTTGCTGTGTTGCGTACTGAACCGGCCATTCCCCCGCTTACCTATGTCGCCGCATATCGCGTCGATCGTCCAAACTCGCTTGTTGGTCCTTTATCAGATCTCGCGGTTTCGCTCAGTTCGTTCGAGCGTCACTAGCAGGAGTTCTGCATGACCTCAGTCATGAAGGGTGGTCGAACGGCACCAATCACTAGTTGATGCAAGAGGCATCGCGAATGCTTACGGCTTCGGGGTACTCAGCGGCTATCGCGCGTGGCATGGTGAGGGCATTTGGCGTCAAACCCACCTGATACCGATCACGTGCGCTCGTACCACCCCTTGCTGCGGTTGACGACCCACACCACCAGCAGCATCACCGGCACTTCGATCAGCACACCGACCACCGTCGCCAGCGCCGCGCCGGAGTTGAAGCCGAAGAGGCTGATCGCGGCGGCCACCGCCAGCTCGAAGAAGTTCGATGCGCCGATCAATGCCGACGGGCACGCCACGCTGTGCTTCTCTCCGACGGCACGGTTGAGTAGATAGGCCAACGACGCGTTGAAGAACACCTGGATCAGGATGGGCACGGCCAGCAGCGCGATGATCACCGGCTGCTTCAGGATGGCTTCGCCCTGAAAGGCGAACAACAGGACCAGCGTCAGCAACAGCGCGCCGATGGACCACGGGCCGATGCTGGCGAGTACCCGGCCGAACGCCGCCTGTCCACGGGGTCCACCATCGCCCAGCAACTCTTTTCGCCACAGTTGGGCGAGCGCCACGGGAATCACGATGTACAGCACCACCGACGTGACCAGTGTGGCCCACGGGACGGTGATCGCGGAGATCCCCAGCAGCAGCGCCACCAGCGGCGCGAAAGCAATGATCATGATGCTGTCGTTTAGCGCCACCTGCGACAGCGTGAAGAGGGGATCGCCGTTGGTCAGCCGGCTCCAGACAAATACCATCGCTGTACAGGGTGCCGCCGCCAGCAGGATCAGTCCCGCGATGTAGCTGTCGAGCTGGTCGGCGGGCAACAGCGGCGCAAACAGGTTGCGGATGAAGATCCACGCCAGCAGGGCCATCGAGAACGGCTTGACCAGCCAGTTCACGAACAGCGTGACGCCGATGCCGCGCGTGTGCTGCCGCACTTCGTGCAGTGCCGAGAAGTCCACCTTCATCAGCATCGGAATGATCATCACCCAGATCAGCAATCCCACCGGGAGATTCACGTTGGCGATCTCCAGCCGGCCGATGGCCTGGAAGACCCCGGGCATCAGCTGCCCCAGCGCAATGCCCACGACGATGCACAGGAATACCCAAACGGTCAGGTAGCGCTCGAACACGCTCATGGGCGCGATGTGGGCGGGGGCTGTGGCTCGGTTTGCGGTCGACATCGTTTCTCAGGCACGTGCGTGCAGCGGTAGCGCGAGCGTGGTGGCCCAGCAGCAGGCAAGAAGCAATGCAGAACCATACAGCGCGGCCTCGATGCCGCCCCACTGATAGAGCGCGCCGGACAGGAGGACACCCAGGAATCGACCCGCGGCGTTGGCCGCATAGTAGAACCCGACGTCCTCGGCAATCTTCTCCGATCCTGCATAGGCCAGGATCAGGTACGAGTGCACCGACGAGTTCACGGCGAATGCGACGCCGAAGATGCAGAGTCCGGACACCAGCACCACATCGGGGTGCGCGATGCCCTGGCCGAGCGCGATGGCCAGCGCCGCGGGCACCAGCGCCAGACCAAGCGACCACCACCGGGCCGCGGCAACCTCGGTCGACAGGCCATCGACACTGCGCCGCACGACCGCGGGCGCGGCTGCCTGCACCGCGCCGTAGCCGATGGTCCACAGCGCGAGGAACGCACCAACCGCGGTGAAGGTCCAGCCGGTGGCGTAGAGAAACACGGGAACGCCAACGACAAACCAGACATCGCGCGCCGCGAACAGCGCCACGCGCGCGGCAGCCAGCAGGTTCACGCCGCTCGACTTGGCGAAGAACTCGCGCGCAGTGCGCGAGGCCTTGGCCTTGCCCAGCATCGGCGGCAGCGCCGCGATCACCGCGATCAGGATCAATCCCAGCGCGCCGGCCATGATCCACAGCGCACCCTTGAAGCCCACCACTTCCAGCAGTAACCCTCCCAGGAAGAAGCCCACGCCCTTCATCGCGTTCTTGCTGCCGGTGAACCACGCAACCCACCGGAATAGTTGCCCCGGTTCGCCGGTGGCGGTGAGCTTGATGGCCGACTTCGACGCGGTCTTGGTGAGGTCCTTGGCGACACCGCACACCCCCTGTGCGACCACCACCCACGCGACCGACAGCGCCGGCGTCCAGTCCGGTGACATCACCGATAACAGCAGGAAGCCCACGACTTGCAAGGCGAGGCCCGAAGCCAGCATCCGCGTGATCCCGAATCGCGTGGCCAGCCATCCGCCGATCAGGTTGGCGCCGATCCCGGCGGCCTCGTACAACAGGAACAGGAGCGCCAGCGTGAATGGCGAATAGCCAAGCCGGTAGAAGTGCAGCAGCACCAGCATCCGCAGTGCGCCATCCGTCAGCGTGAACCCCCAGTAGGCGGCCGTGACGACGGCGTAATGACGCGCACCCGACATCTAGACCGGTTCGCGATCGCGCAGGTAGCAGGCGAGGTCCACCATGCGGCACGCGTAGCCCATCTCGTTGTCGTACCACGCGTAGATCTTCAGCATCGTCCCGTCGGTCACCATCGTGCTGAGTCCGTCGACAATGGCGCTGCGCGTATCGCCGGCATAGTCGGCCGACACGAGGGGACGATGCTCGTAACCGAGGATGCCGGCCAGCGGACCGGCAGCCGCCGCCATGAAGAGGTCATTCACCTCCGCCGCGGTCGTGGGTTGCGCGAGTTCGAACACGCAATCGGTCAGGCTTGCGTTCAAGACTGGCGCACGCACGGCGTGCCCGTTGAGCTTGCCCTTCAATTCGGGATAGATCAGCGCGATCGCCGTGGCGCTACCGGTGGTCGTCGGCTGCAGGCTCAGCATCGCACTGCGCGCGCGCCGCAGATCCTTGTGGATGGCATCGACCACCACATTGGTGTTGGTGGGGTCGTGGATCGTGGTGATCTGGCCATGGCGAATGCCGATGGCTTCGTGCACGACCTTGACGACCGGCGCCAGGCAGTTGGTGGTGCAGGAGGCCGCGGTCACGATGGGGTGCAGGACAGGATCGTAGCGTTGCTCGTTCACCCCGACCACGATGTTGAGGACACTGTCGACCTTGACCGGTGCCGCGACGATCACCCGCCTGGCACCGCGCTCCAGATGGCCGTTGAGCGTTTCCAGCGTCAGCAGCTTGCCCGTGCACTCCAGCACCACGTCCACCCCCAGTGCATCCCACGGGATGGACGCCGCGGCGGCATGGGCGCTGACGGTGATGGCGTGGCCATCGATCGAGAATTCATCCGCAGATGACGAAAACTTCGTGCGCCAGCGCCCCTGGATCGAATCGAATTCGAGCAGGTGCGCAATCGTCGCCGCATCGCCCTTCAATTCGTTGACGTGGACCACGTCGAGGCGATTCTGCCGTCGCGGATCGTCGTCCGGGCGCAGTGCGGCGCCCATGGCCGCGCGGAGCGCCAGGCGCCCGATCCGCCCCATTCCGTTGATCCCGACGCGCATCACTGCTTGCCGATCTCGGCCACCCGCTGTTGCAACCTCAGCCGGTCCAGCTTCGCCAAGGGCAGGCTGATGAAGAGCTCGATGCGCCGCTTCAGCGT
>JANPLC010000251.1:0-3359 GCA_031426335.1 Planctomycetota bacterium | reverse complement strand
TGGTGCGGTCCGTGCAAGATGGTCGGCCCGATTGTCGAGAAGTTGTCGAAGGACATGACCGACGTGAAGATCGGCAAACTCAATGTCGACGACAATCCCAACGCGGCTCAGGAATACGGCATCACCAGCATCCCGGCGATGCTGATGTTCAAGGGCGGCAAAGTGGTCGCCACCGCCATGGGTTTCTCGCCCGAGCCGAAGCTGCGTGAGTTCATCAACGCGCACAAGTAAGCCGTGATGGAAGGTGCAGGCCTCTCGGCCAACACCGTCGTCCCTGATTTCTGAGCTGCCCGTCGCCCTGCGCGACGGGCAGTGTCGTTGACGGGGTAGCTGACACGGTTGTCACTGATGGCGACCGTGCGCCAGCTGACCAGCGGAACAGTTGACGGCGTGCCGACCTCGTGCGCGCTCGCCCATCCCCCTCACTTGTACCGGAGCGCCGTCACCGGAGGCTCCGCGCCCTTTCCAGGAGCCCGTGAATATGCGTATCCACCAACTGTTTCTCCTCGTTTTGTTCGCGCTCGTGGGGATCTCAGGCCATACCGCGGAACAGACCTGGACCGGCGGCGGCGGATTGGGGACGTCGTCCTGGCAGAGTCCGCTGAACTGGGGCGGCGCGACCATCGCGGCGAATGACGCGCTGACCTTTCCCAATGTCACGTACAAGACCGCGATCAACAATGCCGCAGCGAACACGCCGTTCGGGCCGCTGACCTTCAATGCCAGCGGGTACGTGGTCACTGGCAGCATCATCAATTTGAACGGCGGCATCTTCCTCAACGGGGCCAACGTCGCTCAGGTGGCGCTGCCGTTGCAAATCGCGGCGCCATTGGCCTTCAACGTCAGCAACAACAGTGGCATCCTGACGCTGACTCAGCCCATCAGCGGTACGGGGGGCATCATCAAATCCGGCGGTGGGCTGATGATCCTCAACGGCAACCACACCTACAGCGGACCGACCATCATCCATGGTGGCGGATTGGAAGTTGGCGGCTCGCTCACGGGCGAGATCCAGATCAGCACGGGGTTCGTGGTCGGCACCGGAGCGGTGGACGGCATCACCTCGCTCAACCTGGGAATCGCGTCCATCGCGCCGGGAAGCGCCGCGGCAACTGGGACGCTGACGGTTGATGGCGATGTGACGCTGTTCGCCAACGACGGCGTGTGGTTCGACATCACCAGCACCGGAGCCGACAAGCTGCTGGTCAATGGTGAGATCGATATGCCCATTGGCGCGGACGGCATCTACCTGAGCCTCCAATCGGGTTACACGCCTGCCGTCGGCACGTCCTTCGTTTTGATCGATAATGACGGCACGGAGCCGGTGATCTTCGATGCCGCCACGCCGAGCAATTACCTGATCCCGACCTTCTTGCTCAACAACCAGCGCTTCCAGGTCAGCTTCGTCGGCGGCACCAACCGCAATGATGTGGTGCTGACCAAGGTGGCGGCAACCAACACCACCGTGTCGTCCTTCATCACCTCCGATGCGACCACCACCTATGGAGATCCGGTGACTTTCACGGTCGCACTCTCAGGCGTGGTGAACGGTTCGGCGGTGTCGTTCTGGGACGGCAACCAATACCTGGGCAGCAACAACGTGGCGATCGCTCAGGCGCAGATTACGACCTCTAATCTTTTGCCAGGCAATCGCCAGATCACTGCCTTGTTTGAGGGCAATGGCTCGCAGGCACCCGTGCGTTCAGCGATCCTGAACCAGTCAGTGGCTGGCATCGCCACGAGTACGGGACTGGCGGTTTCTCCCGCCGGCACGTCGGCGCCTGGTGACCTGGTGACGATGACGGCGACGGTTTCTGGCGGCACTCCCGCGGGCACGGTGACTTTTTACGATGGTGGAGTGGCCTTGGCGACTGTCGCCGTCACCACCGGCCAAGCGATTCACACCACGGCTGCTCTGATCGCCGGCTCCCACTCGCTCAGTGCCACCTTCAATCCGACTGGGGTGTCGTTCGCCAGCGCGTCGAGCGCGGTTGCCCATACGGTGACCGGGACCGCCACCACCACGGCGTTGGTCACCTCGGCGACGCCGGTGGTTGCCGGCACCAACGTGACGTTCACCGCGACCGTCAGCGGTGGAACGCCGACCGGCGCCGTGGTGTTCCGTGATGGCGCGGCGACTCTGGGAACCGTCGCGCTCAGCGGCGCGACCGCAGCGCTCACCACCAGCGGCCTGCCCAGCGGCACCCGTTCCATCACTGCGCAGTACCTGGGAAGCACCGAAGAGTCGCCCAGCACGTCGAGTGCGGTGTCGCAAGTCATCACCGCCGCGCCTGACGGCAGCGGCACGACTGGCGGCGGCAATCCGTCGCTCAGCGGTGGCGGTTGCGGCTTGGGCTCCGGCACCGCGGCGCTGCTGTTTGGTCTGCTGCTGCTGGTGGGGCTGCGCCTGCGGCGCCAGTGAACCGTAGGCCGATAGCCGTCAGGGTTTTTGCGGCTCCGCCGCCGGCACGGCAACGCGATCGAGTTCACCGAGATCCTTGCCGTCGCCATCACGCAGCATCAGGACCAGCGTGCCGATCGTCGGCGCCAACGGGACTTCCAGGTCGAGCGCCACCGGTTCGCGCGGAGAAACATAGTACGACCCGAGCGACGTGGGTTTGGCGCCGGCTTTGGCGTCGGCGTTCGGCAGACCCAGCAGTTCGACCGTGCCCAGGTGGAACACGCCGAAGAGTCCCGCAACACGCCCGCGTTGCCCGTCCCGGGCAACGGTCAGCCGCTGTTTGCACACGCCGGCCGAACTCGCCTTGAGGATCGGGCCGTCGATCTTGGTCGCGTACCAGTCGATGACGAAGGAGGTCTGCTGCTGCGGTTGCAGATCGACCAGCGGACTGAGCACTTCGACTTCGATGTAGGGCTCGCGGGCGTTGGTGTAGACCTGCACGGACGAGCCGCCATCCGGCCAGGTGCCAGGGCCTGGGACGGCGGTGACCTCGAAACGTTTGACGAAGGTGTAGCCATCGCGTTCGTCGACGTAGGCCACCCAGCCAGCGGTGACGTCGGCGCCGATCTTGCCGCCACGGCGCAGGTACTGCACGCCGGCGATGCCGTCGGCGGACCAGTTCTTCCACTGGCTGTCGGCGCCGCCGCGACCGTCGTTGGCAAACACGAAGAACCCGCGGGGACCGAACATGCTGCGCGGATTGACCGGGAAGTAGACCCAGAAGTTGTCCGGGTCGTTGGCTTCGGCGTGCACGCCGGGAACCTGCGTGACATCCCAATTCGCCACCACCTGCGGATGGAGGCCCTGGTTGATGATGCGTTGCTCGACCCGCACCTGGGTGCTGCGCGGACGCAGGGTGAAACGCCGGGTCAACGACAGGCCCTTGGCCTGCCAGCGG
>JANPLC010000250.1:0-35660 GCA_031426335.1 Planctomycetota bacterium | reverse complement strand
CTGGTGCTCTGTGTTCTATCAGCGTCGCTTCCTCACGCCCCCAGTTGCGATTTCACCGCCACGAATGCTTTGATCGCTTCGCGTAGGTCATCTGCCGTGTGTGCCGCCGACAACTGACAACGAATGCGCGCCTTCCCCATCGCCACCACCGGGAAGCTGAAGCCGATAACGTAGACGCCGTGGTCGCGTAGGGCTTCAGCGAACTTCACCGCCAGCACCGCGTCGCCGAGCATCACCGGGACAATCGGATGTTCGCCGGGCAGCAGGGTGAAACCGGCGTCGGTCATGCCGGCGCGGAACAAGGCTGCGTTGGCATTGAGCGTCGCGCGCAGGTGTTGGCCGTTTTCCGCCAGATCGATCGCCGTCAGCGACGCACCAGCGATGCAGGGGGCGAGGGTGTTGGAAAACAAATAGGGTCGCGAGCGCTGGCGCAGCAAGCTGACGATTTCCGTGCGACCGCTGGCGTAACCACCGCTCGCGCCGCCCAGGGCCTTGCCGAGCGTGCCGGTGACCAGATCGACGCGATCTTTTACGCCGAACCGTTCCGGTGTGCCACGACCGTTGGCACCGACCACGCCGACCGCGTGCGAGTCGTCGACCATCACCAACGCGTCGTATTTATCCGCCAAATCACAGATGCCGTCGAGTTTGGCCAAGGTGCCGTCCATCGAGAATACGCCGTCGGTGACGATCAGGCGGAAACGCGCGTCGGCGGCTTCCTTCAGCCGCGCTTCGAGGTCATCCAGGTCGTTGTTGCGGTAACGCAGGCGCTTGGCCTTGCACAGGCGGATACCGTCGATGATCGACGCATGATTGAGTTCGTCCGAGATCACCGCGTCTTCAGCGCCGAGCAGCGTTTCGAACACGCCGCCGTTGGCGTCGAAACACGACGGATATAAAATGGTCTGCTGCGTCCCCAAGTAATGGCTGATGCGCCGTTCCAGGCTGCGGTGCAGTTCCTGCGTGCCGCAGATGAAGCGCACGCTGGCCATGCCAAAACCCCAGCGATCGAGGGCATCATGCGCCGCCTTGATCATCGCGGGATGTGAGGCAAGTCCCAGGTAGTTGTTGGCGCACAGATTGAGCATCCGCTTGCCGCCGACTTCGACGTGCGCGCCCTGCGGCGTGGCAATCAGCCGTTCTTTACGATCAGTGCCGTTGGCGACGGCGTCGGCGATTTGCCGAGCGGCATGGTCTTGGAAGCGTCCGTACATAGCTGATCCATCAGAGAGGAGGTGGGCGAAAACCGCGGCTGAACGGAAGACCCTTAGCGGAAGACCTTCCAGTCGAGGATGACCTTGCCGCTGGTGCCGCTGTTCATCGCGGCAAAACCCTTCTCGAACTCATGCGCCGGAAAGCGATGGGTGATGATTGGCGTGAAATCCAGGCCGCTTTCGATGAGCACGCTCATCTGGTACCAGGTCTCGTACATCTCGCGGCCATAGATGCCTTTGATGGTGAGCATGTTGAGCACCACCTTACTCCAATCGATGGCGACTTCTTGGCTCGGGATGCCGAGCATGGCGATGCGCGCACCGTGGCAGAGGTTGTCGAGCAGGTCCTTCAGCGCTGTCGGACTGCCGGAGATCTCCAGGCCGACATCGAAGCCTTCTTTCATCCCGAGTTGTTTCTGCACGTCAGCGATGGAACCCTTGCGCACGTTGAGCGCGACGGTGGCGCCCATCTTCTTCGCCAAGTCCAGGCGGTAATCGTTGATGTCGGTCACCACCACGTGACGCGCGCCGGCGTGGCGCACCACCGCGGCGGCCATGCAACCGATCGGACCGGCGCCGGTGATGAGCACGTCTTCGCCCAACACGCGGTGTGACAGCGCGGTGTGTACCGCATTGCCGATCGGGTCGAAGATCGAGGCGACGTCGAGGTCGATCTCTGGACGGTGGTGCCAGAGGTTGCTCATTGGCAGCGAGATATATTCGGCGAACGCGCCCTGGCGGTTGACGCCCACGCCGGTGGTGTGCGCGCACAGGTGGCGGCGGCCGGCCAAGCAGTTGCGGCAGCGGCCGCACACAAGATGGCCTTCACCGCTGACCAGATCACCAGGCTTGAAATCGTTGACGTTGGCACCGATTTCGACCACGTGGCCGACGAACTCATGGCCAACCACCAACGGCACCGGGATGGTTTTTTGCGCCCACGCGTCCCAGTTGTAGATGTGCAGGTCAGTGCCGCAGATGCCGGTGCGGTCGATGCGGATGAGCACGTCATTGATGCCGATCTCGGGCATCGGCACGTCGACCAACGTCAGGCCGACGGCAGCGGAAGTTTTGGCGATGGCTTTCATGCGTGGTGTCCCTGGGGGAGTGCTGGAGGCTAAAAGGGAAATCCGGTATGCAAGATAATCGTCCTGTATGTCGGACTTGATCTGTTCATGGGGAATGGCTGATCCTGAGCGCCGCCCACGTCAGAAGATACCGTCAGTCTCCGGCCGTGCTGTGAGGCATGAGAGAAGCTGCCACTTCGTCACTACTCTCAGTAATGAGTCGGATTGCAGGATGCCAGCCCAGGCCCTGCCTGTGCTGAATCTACGACAACCACTCGGCACCATCACGTGGTCGAGGTGGGTGCGTCGTCGGCCGTCGGGCGCACGGCGAGCGCGGAACAGCGCCACAAACGATTGGCGCCACCGCTGACGTCGCAGGCATCGACGCGAAAACCGCAACGATCCAACAGTGCGCGCATCGCCTCTTCGCTGAGGAAGTGCAGGCCAGAGCCGCCGGGATTCAGGCCGAAGAAGGTGGTGAAGCGTTCGCCCAGACCAACCGCCCCGGTGTTGCCATCGGCATCGGCGAGACCGTCGCGCAGGAACAGCAGGCCTCCGCGATCGAGGCTGCCATGCAGTTGGCGCAGCAGGAGTTCCTGCTCAGCCTCCGGCCAGTAGTGCAGTACGTCGATCAGCATCACGGTGTCGAAGCGCGTGAGCGGAAGCTGTGGCAGCGGTAGCTTCGCCCGCAACAGGCGCCAATCACCGGCGAGTGGTTGCGATAACTGTTCCAACAGTTCGGCGGCCGCTTCGAGTTTGGTGTCGTCCAGATCGATACCGCAATACGCCGGTTCGCCACGCACGGCGGCGAGCGCGGCGACCAGCCCTGGGCCACAACCAGCGTCAAGCACCCGGCCCCACGGTAGCGTGCGTTCGGCGAGTTGACGATAGACCGGATCGTAACGCAGCTTGGCCGTGCCGTAGTGACGCCAGTAGGGCGAGAGCCGTTGGCAAGCGCGACGCGCGCGGGTGAGCGCGGTTTCTGCATCGACCAGGCCGTTGCGCGGTGTCGCCGGCAATGGCTTGGCTGCACACACCACCACCGCCAGACACGCGGTGAGCGCGGCGCCACCGACAGCGAACAACTCATCCACCGCGAGCGCAGGCAGCACAACGAGCGCGATCAGCAGCAGGCTGGGCCAATGGCGATGGTGGTGGCGCGCGTGCCACAACGCCAACGCCAACGGTTGCGCCAGGGCCAAGGCGATCAGCACGGCAGAGAAGCTCCACGCTTCGCGTCCCAGGAAGGCGTAGCCCAACCAGCCAATGGTGGCAGTCGTAACCACGACGCCGAGCAGCACTCGTCCAGTAACCGCGTGCCACAACGCCACGGTGGCGAGAGGGAGCATGAGCTGCCACAGCGGTGCTGACGCTGACGCGGGCGCCGACCACACCTTGGCGACGACATCCACCGTGCCGAGCGCGATCAAGGCGAGCACGGCCAGCTGCATGCGATGTGCCACCATCAGATGCGCCAGACGCGGCGGCAACGGTGTTGGCAGCACGGTCGCGGTCGCGGGATCGAGCCGGCACCACGTCAGTGGCAAGATCATCGCGGCGAAGGCCGTCACCGCGCCACCAGCAACCAATGACCAGCCACCGGTCAGAAGGAGTGCAGGTGCGGTCAGCGCCATCCCAGGTAGCAACGTCCCAAGTCCGCGGGCAGAGGCGCGCAACGCCTCATCGCGATGTTTCGTGGTGCGCAGTTCGATGAGTTGCGGCACCTGCATCACCGCGCCAAGTGCAATCAGCATGGTGATGCCGGTCGCGGACTGTGGGCTGAAGCTCCAAGCGGCGAGCGCGCCGAGGGCGAGCGACAGAATCCCGCCGATGCCGGACCCTGGGCGTCCGGCGGCATACCACACCAGCAACACGGCGCTGATCAGCGTGGCCTTCTGTATGGGCGAGAACGCCGACCACGGCAACAGGTGCTCGTGCGTGAAGCCGGCCACCAGCGCCACCGCCACCAGCAGCGTGGCATCTATGAGCCAACGGTTGCCCATGCACCACGACAACCACGGCCACCACAGGCGAGCAATCATGGCGCGCGACCTTGGCCCATCAGGCGACGGCGCAAGAGGAGTCGCGGGCATTGGCGGTGCTTGCGCAACGCACTCGTCGTCGGTCGGATGCGCAGCCATGCCGGTTCCGCAACTGACGCCTCCTGGTCACCTCGACCAGCACAGCCTACTGGTGGCGTTGACGCCGGTGCTGCTCTGTCTGGTGACGGCGTTGGTGGTGCGGATGATCGGCGCGCGTCCGGGTGGACGGGCAGTGGTGGTCCTGGCAGCGCTGAATCTCGCGGCAGCGCTCGCCCTCCAGGCCTTGTTCCTGCTGCCGTGGGGTCCAGCGGCAGCCTACACCGAACCACTTGCTGGCGGATTGGTGCGAGTCGGATGGCTGGAAACCGGCAGTGCCTTTGCTCTTGGTTGTTGGGCAGCGTGGTATTGGCGTCCGTGGCGTGACCACTCAACGGCCTCGCGGTGGAGTCTACGCGTTGCGCTGGGTCTGGCCTTGCCGGTGGTGGCGTTGCCCGTGCTGGCGATTGCCGCGTTTGCCGATGTGCGTGCGGCTGATGTCCACGCGGCAGGGGGCCGACGCTCGTGGATGGCCAGCGTGCTGGCGGTCATCGTCACTGGGGTACTCGTGGCCGTCCCGGAGTTGCCGCCGTCCTGTCGTTGGTGGCTGCATGGCGTGACGCTGGCGGGTTGTGTGGTGCTGGCTGGGCGTGGTCCGTGGGCCATACCGTTGGCCATCGCGGCGGTTGCGGGACTGAGGTTCTGGTGAACGTGATGCGCGGCTGTTTCGCCATCATCGCTGCTTTGTCCTTCGCGACGGCGGTGTGTGGTGCCGAGCCGCGGTTGATCGCCCAGGTGGATCTGCCGGAGCGCATGGGGACCGCACGTCGCTTGGAGTTGGCGGTCGAAGGAGGTTCACGTGTCCTGCTGGCGGTGACGCTGGTCCCTGGCGCTTATGCCGTCCGCCTGATGGACCAATCGCCGACCTTTCCCGTGGGAGCCCGCACGGTCGCGCAGTCTCGTGCGCTGGTGCCGCTGGCGGTGGCGGCGATCAATGGCGGATACTTCGAGCCGTCGTTCCAGACCTCCGGCCTGCTCTATCTGGAAGGGCATGAGGTCCAGCCGCGGGCGGCGGAGGGGGTGCTCTCGGGTATCGTCGCCATCGATGCCGTCGGCGTCCTGCGTCTGCTGCCACGCGATGCCGCCCTGGATGGCGTCCATTCGGCAATCCAGGCCGGGCCGTTCATTATCGATCCGGGCGGTGCGATCGGGGTGAATCCACGCGCCGCCGCGGCCAATCGTTCGCTGCTCGCCAGCGACGACCATGGACGCTTGCTGCTGCTGGCCACCGGGGCGCTCACGCTGCACCAACTCGCCACGGTGTTGCACGACCATCCGCAGGCCTTCGGCATGGAGCGCATCGAACGGGCGCTCAACCTCGACGGGGGACCTTCCACGGGCTTGTCGCTTGCGCTTGAAGATCCCAGGTGGTCGGTCAACGAACGTGGTCCGGTGCGCAATGTCCTGGCGGTCACCCCGGCTGCGCAGGAGCCGTGAGGTACGGCCACCCTGCGCTTGCACTTCCAGTCGACGCTGCGCAGCATGCGCGGATCACCGCACGAAGCCCTGCACTGCGAGTCTCTGCATGATCACTGCTTGGTTGCCGACGGAAAAGGGACTGCAACGGGTCGACGCCGGAGTCGACAACGTGCCGGCCGAAGCGGTGTGGATCGATGCCGTCGACATCACGCGGGAAGAGGAAGCCTTCCTGGAAAAGCACCTCACGCTGGAAATGCCCACGCGTGCGGAAATGCAGGAGATCGAAGCGTCGAGCCGTCTGTACCGCGAAGGTCATGCGGTCTACATGACCTCGACCATGCTGATCAAGACCGAGACCGAGTCGCCCGAGACCACCGCGGTCACCTTCATCCTGACGCCCAAGGTGCTGATCACGCTGCGCTACGCCGAGCCCTGGTCGTTCCGCGTGTTCGCCAGCCGGGCGGCGAAGTGCGGCGCGCACAACGCCGACCTGACCTTCATCTGTTTGCTGGAGACCACCGTCGAACGCCTGGCCGACTTGCTGGAGCTGGTCAGCCTGGAGTTGGAGAACATCTCGCAGCAGACCTTCCGCATGCGTCAGGCCGGCCGCGAGATCGACTTGCAGCGTTCGCTGATCAAGATCGGCCGCTGCGGCAACATCGCCGGCAAGGTGCGTGAAAGCCTGGTCGACAAAGGCCGCATGGTGATCTTCGCCGAGCAGGCCGCCGCCGAGGCGCTGTGTGCCGAAGGCCGCGCGCGCATGCACGCGGTGACCCGCGACGTGCAGTCGTTGTCCGACCACGCGACGTATACATCGGGCAAGATCCAGTTCCTGCTCGATGCGACGCTCGGTCTCATCAACATCGAACAGAACCGCATCATCAAGTTGTTCTCGATTGCGGCGGTGATCTTCCTGCCGCCGACTCTGGTGGCGAGCATCTACGGCATGAACTACAAGCTCTGGCCGGCCTTCGCCCCGGATTCGCCCTGGGGCTTCCCCTTCGCCATGAGCATCATGTTCGTCTCGGTGGGGCTCACGCTGTGGTACTTCCGGAAGCAACGGTGGCTGTGATCTGTTCAAACCACGCAGCCAACGAAGGAGTCGTCATGCGTGTGCGTCTGCTGCTCGTCGCCCTCTTGGCGCTCGGTGCCTCGGCACTTCTCCCGGCGGGTGAGACGGACGCGCCGGCGTGGCAGACGCGTCACGTCATCATCCTGGTGATCGATGGTCCGCGCTGGACTGAAACCTGGGGCAAACCTGGGCGCGACCTGATCCCGGTGCGCGACAAAGTCCTGGCTCCGCAGGGAGTGTGGCTGAGCGACATGGCCAACGATGGCCCGACCTACACCAACGCCGGCCACAGCGCGCTCACCACCGGATTTCACCAAGAGATCAACAACAGCGGGCAGGAACTTCCGCGCAACCCGAGCATCACCCAGCGGTTGATCGCTGCCGGTACCGATCCCAAACAGGTGTGGGTCGTCTCCAGTAAGGACAAGCTTCAGATTCTCACCGACA
The DNA here is from genome assembly GCA_031426335.1 of Planctomycetota bacterium. GTDB lineage: Bacteria > Planctomycetota > UBA11346 > UBA11346 > UBA11346 > BOG-1363. The sequence goes on along the minus strand of JANPLC010000250.1, from coordinate 28,303 downwards.
GTGCCGCACCGGAATGGAACCATCGCCACGTCTGCTCTTCCGATTGCGGCAAAGATGGTGCGGGTTCCGGCTATCGCGACGATCGCGTGACCTTCGAGCGGGTGAAAGCAGTCATCAGTGAACAGCATCCACGTTTCTTGCTGATCAACTTCAAGGAACCGGATGGCTCCGGCCATGCCAAGAAGTGGGACGAATACCTTGCCAACATTCAGGTCACCGATCACTACGCCGGGCAGGTGTGGGCGCACATCCAGGCCGATCCGCAGATGAAGGACGTTACCACGCTGTTCATCACCAACGACCACGGTCGTCATCTTGATGGCCACAAGGATGGATACATCAGCCATGGCGACGATTGTGCCGGCTGCCGCAAGATCGAACTGGTGGCGATTGGTCCGGACTTCAAACGCGGCGTCACCTCCGACATCCATCGCAACCAGACCGATGTTGCCGTCACTGCGGCGGCACTGCTTGGCCTCACCATTCCCGGTAGCGACGGCAAGATCATGAACGAACTTTTCAGCACGCCTTTCAGCACGCCTACGGCCGAAGGCGCCAAGTAACATGGAACTGGCCGGGCGCCGGGTGCTGATCTGGGGCTTCGGCCACCATGGCGGTGGCTTGGCGGCGGCACGGTTCTGCGCCGCGCGCGGGGCGCAGGTGTCAGTGCTGGAAAAGAAACCAGCCGAAGCGTTGGGCGCTGGCGCTGCTGAGGCCATCGCCCAGGGCTGGGCGTGGCATCTGGGTGACGCCAGCCATTCGGCTTTTGCAGCTGCCGATTTGATCGTCGCGTCACCCGCCATCCCGCCACGCGCGTGGCCGGAGCGCCATCCGCCGGTGGTGCCGCCGGAAGGTCTGTTCTTCGCCAACCACCGCGGCCCACGTGTGGCGGTTACCGGCACCAAAGGCAAGAGCACCACCGTGCACATCATCGGCGCCCTGCTCGGCTGGACGGTCGGCGGCAACAGCAATGAACCATTGCTCGACATCTTCGCGCGACTCGGTGGCGAGGTGCCGGTGGTGTGCGAGCTGTCGAGTTTCCAGCTGCACTACTTGGCGTCAGCGCCACCGCGTTTCCAGGCAACGGTGTTGACCAGCTTGGCGCGTGACCACCTCGACTGGCATCCGGACGAGGCGCACTACCACGCGACTAAGTTGCGGATGGCCTCGTGGGGCGAGGTCTGTGTCGCCAGTCCAGAGGTCCAGCCACGTCTCGGTGCCGACGTGCGACTCCTTCCGCTGGTACGTTACCGCGATGGCCTGTTCGTCGGCCCGACCGGCGAACGTTTCGCCACGCGCGGCGACCTCGCGCTGTTGGGCGACCACAACGCGCACAACGCTGGGCTGGCGCTGACGGTGGCTTTGCACCTTGGCCTGTCGCCGGCGCAAGCGGCCGCGCGGCTGCGTGGCGTACGTGGTTTGCCGCATCGCCTCGAACTGGTGCATGCCGCACTCGGCGTGCGTTTTGTCAATGACTCCATCGCCACCACCCCCGAAGCCGCGATGGCTGGCCTCGCCGCAATTGCGGGACCGTTGGTGGTGATCCTGGGCGGCTCTGACAAAGGCGCGGACTACGATCAGTTGGCGTCGGCCGTCGCCGCCCGTGGCGCGCAGGCGATCGTTATCGGGCAGACCGCCAAGGTGATCAGCAAGGCGCTGGCCCGCTGGGGCGTCAACGCCCACCGCGCCGACACGTTGTCCGATGCGGTTGCCCGCGCCGTCGCTCAGCTTGGCCGTGGCGGCACGGTGCTGCTGAGCCCGGCGTGCGCTTCGTTCGACATGTTCAATGGCTTCGAAGATCGAGGTCGCCAGTTCAGCGAATTGGCCATCGTCCACGGCTCTCGGCGCGCTACCGGTTGATCCATCGGCGTCAGCCGTGGTTGCCGTCTCCTTCCCACCCGCACCATCCACTCGCATCTGCCGCCCAGGCGGCAGTGCAGGGAGTCGCGCATGGGCGGTGTGTACGACGAATTGGTGGCGACGCTCGCCGACTGGCGCGAGCGTTATGCCGACCGTCCGCACGACGAGATCCTGCGCCTGTTGCTGCTCGCGGTAGAGCGCGAGCAGGTGGTGACCACCGGCTACCGTGAAGCGGCGATCCGCAGCCGGTTGGAGGCGATGCCGATATCAGACGAGGTGCGCGATCTGCTGCGCCAGGCGCTGCTGTGGACGTGGCAGGACGAGGAGATGCATGCGGTCTATGTGCGCGGCGCGCTGCTGCGTCTGGATCGTCGGCTGGTCACGCTGCGGGTCGTGCTGCGCCAAGTGGTCGGCTGTGTCGGCGGTTGGGCCGGCGCCGTGCGTCAGCACCTGCCGTGGTCACGCGCGCCGTTCATCCGCCTGGTGGCATCGCTCGTCACCGGGTTGGGGATCATCGGCGGGCTGGTGCCGCGGGCCGTACGTGGGCACCTGCGCTACAGCTCCTTCCGCGATTTCTGTTTGTTCAATGTCGATGCCGAGCGCACCGCGTCGTTGTGTTTCGCCCGGCTCCATGCGCTGCTGGCGGCGCACGGCGGGTTTCCTGCGGCCATGGTCGACGACATCCGCGTGGTGCAGGACGACGAAGCGCGGCATGAACGGCTCTTCGCCCTGCTGGCCGAGTCTTTCACCGACGATGACCGGCTGGTCGCGGGCGTGACCAACGACCAACTGGTCGAACGCATCCGCAAAATCAGCCGTGACTTCCTGCCGCGTGTCCATCGTGGCGATACGGCGGTGCTCGGCAGCCTGGCGACCGTGACGGTGGTCGAGGATCCCGCGGCGGTGCAGGACCCGGTGGCGCTGCTGCACCTGGGATTGGAGCAGGCTCAGGTCGCCGAGTTGATCCGTCGGCGGGCGCAGGAGTGTGGACAGCCGCTCACTCAGCTGCGGGTGGCGATCAAACCGTCGTTCATGTTCGCCTACCACCGCGACGATCCCTCGCCGATCACCGATCCGCGCTTGGTACTGGCGCTCGCGCGCTGGCTGCGGGCCCAGGGGGTTGGCGAGGTGGCGGTACTCGAACGCCCGTCGGTCTACGATCATTTTTTCTCTGACCGCAGCGTGGCCGAGGTCGCCGCCTATGTCGGCCTGGCCGGTCCGGAGATCCGCTTGGTCGACATCGCGGCCGACCAAGTGCCGCACCGCCACGACCGGGGCATGGGCCAGGACAGCATCGCGCGTACGTGGAAGGACGCCGACCTGCGCATCAGCTTCGCCAAGCTGCGCAGCCATCCGATCGACGACGCCATGCTGACGCTCAGCAACCTGGAATGGCTCGGCGCATCGCACGACGATCTGCTGTTCGCCGAGCGCCAGGCGCACCGGCAGAACGCCACCATCATGCAGATTGTCGAGTTCCCGCCACACCTCGCGCTGCTCGATGCGGTGAGTGCGGTGCCCGACGGCGTGGTCGGCATGATGGGCTCGCGCCGACCACTCAACCCAGGGCGTCTGTACGTCTCGCCTGACGCGCTGGGACTGGACGTGGTCGCGGCGCGGCACCTCGGGATCAGCGATCCACTGTCGGTCCTGCACCTGCGCACGGCTTGCACGTGGATGGGCGTCACGCGACCGCACCCGCCGGTCAGCGGATGCGATCGTCCGCTGGGTGGCTGGCGTGGTCCGCGCCATTCTGGCTGGACCGCGTTGCTCTGCCTGCTGGCGTTCCCGCTCTACGTGCTCGCCAGTGGGCGTGGCGCGGTGTTCGTGCCGGCGATGGATGAACAGGCGTTCCCGCCGAAGCGACCGGTCGGTTGGTGTCTGCGTCTCGTGCGGCGGGTGGTGCGGCGGATCCTGGGACTGCGCGTTTCCAGCGGACCCTCAGCGTGAGCATCGCCCAGGTCATCGTCATTGGTGCCGGCATCGGCGGCCTGACCGCGGCGCTGCGCCTTGCCCAGCGCGGCATCGCCGTGCAGGTGGTGGAGGCACGTGCGGTGGCGGGCGGACTGGCGGCACCGGTGACCTGTGCCGGCCGCGTGTTCGACGCGGGCCCGTACATCCTGCTGGATCGTCCTGGGATGACGTGGGCGTTTGCGCAGGTGGGCATCGACCTCGCCCGTGCGGTCGACCTGCGTTCCATCGACCATCCGTACCAGGTCGCCTCGCCGGAGGGGGTGGTGGCGATCCAGCGGGACCTCCAGCAGACCGCTTCCGGTTTCGACCGGCAGTGGCCGGGCAGCGGACAGCGCTACGAACGTTTCGTCGCTGAGATGACGCGCATCCACGCGCGCCTGCAACCGCTGCTGCGGGTGTCGCAACCGGGCCTTGGCAAGCTGATCGCGTGCGGCGGCTGGCGGCACATTCCTTTCCTGCGGCGCTCGCTCGCAACCGTCCTGCGTGCGAGCGGACTGCCTGGGCCGGTGGTCCAGGCGCTCGGGATCTGGACGCACGTCGCCGGGCAGTCGCTGGAGCTGGCGCCGAGTCCGCTGGCGTTTGTGCCGGCGCTCATCCACGGCCCTGGGGCGTGGTATCCGGTCGGTGGCATCGCGGCCTTGGTCGAGGTGCTGGTGGCGGAACTGGCGCGGTTGCGCGTACCGCTGCGTTATGGCGCGCGCGCCGCGGCGATCCGCACCGAAGGCGGCGTCGTGCGTGGCGTCGAGCTGGACGGTGGTGAGTTCATCGCCGCGCGCCAGGTGCTCAGCGATGCGCACGGCATCGGTACCTACTGCGACTTGCTTCCTGGTGTGTCGTCGTCGGTGCGCGCGCGCTTGGCGGCGCTGCCGCTGCAATCGCCTGGGACCTGTGTGTACTTGGCGGTGCGCCCGCGTGTGGCAGCGGCGCCGGAACCGTATCTGCGCTTCGATCTGCCGAGTGATGGCCGGTTGTGCCGTCTGTTGGTGTTGCCTAACGTTGTCGTGCCTACAACCGACAGGGTGTTGGGCGCCCGGTTGATCGCGCCCATGCGCCATGCCGAGGCGCAGGCACTCGGTCCGGATGGCCAGCGCGCATTTGCCGAGCGCTTGCTCGCCGAGCCCTGGTGGCGCGCCCACGTCGCTGACGCCGAGGTGCTGCAGGTGCGCACACCAAGCGATTGGGGCGCCGCCTGCCACCTGCACCGCGACAGCATGAATCCGGTGATGACGGCCGCCTTCATGCGCGCGGGGCGGATCGCGCATCGCAGCCCGCACGTCACCGGCTTGCACCTGGCCGGCAGCTCCACCCATCCCGGCCAGTGGCTGAGCTTCTGCGCGATGTCTGGCATCCTCTCAGCCGATCAGGTGCCGCCATGTTGACGACGGAACGCGAGATCCTGCCCGATGGCCGGGTGCTGCGCGTGGCGCGTCTGGGTGCGCGTGGAGGTGTTCCCGTCGTGCTGCTGCATGGCTATCCCGACAACCTCCAACTCTGGAGTCGTCTCGCGCCGCTGCTCGCACGACGGCAGGACGTCATCGCCTTCGATTGGCCAGGCATGGGTGACAGTGAGGTCTGGCCAGGCGGGACGACGCCGCAGCACCAGGCGGAGCGCCTGATCGCTCTGCTCGATCATTGGCGCATCGCGCAGGCCGACGTGGTGGGCATGGACATGGGTGGTCAACCGGCGCTGGTCGCGGCCGCGCTGCATCCCCCGCGCATTCGTCGGCTGACGGTGATGAACTCGCTGGTGATGGGGGATGAGCGCACCTCGTGGGAGATCGCGCTGTTGCGGCGTTACGGCTGGAATCGCTGGTTGCTGCGCAATCTGCCACACGCGGTGTTCCACCGCGCTTTACACACCTCGCTGCCTCTGGGCACCAGCCTGCCGACGGCGCTGCGTGATGACCTGTGGCGCGGTTTCGCGCGGCCGGAGGTGCGCGCCTTCATCATCAAGTTGTGTGTCGGTTATCAGGCCAGCCTGCCGCGCCTGCCTGATTTCTACCGCCAGATCCGCTGCCCCACCACCATCGTCTGGGGTGCACGCGACGCGCACTTCCCGCCGCGTCACGGCGAACGCTTACGGGCGCTGATCCCAGGGGCGACCTGCACCACGATTGCCGGAGGTGAACACTGGATGGTCTGGCATGCCGCGGAGGCGGTTGCGGCAGCGATGACTGCGCAGGGATCAGCTCAGTGATTCGACGCCGATCCGGGCGACCAGATGGTGGCTGCCGCCAGCTGGGATGGTCAGCGTGTGGTCGAGCGCATTGACGGTTTCGACACACACCATGCCTGGCCATTCGTCGTCGCCGAAATCGGCCATGGCCTTGGCTTTGGCGATCCACGGATTCCATACCACGGTGGCGTGTGAGCCGTCCTTGGCGATGACCAGCCGGCGGTTCAATACCGGGTCCTGCACCGTGCAGGTGGCGGTGGTGTTCAAGTAGACGCGGTCGGTCTCGGCGCTGATGGTGATGTCGCCGTGGTCGGTGAAACGCTGAGCCTGACGCATCTTGTCGACGTAGGTGGTGCCGGACAGACCACTGATGGCGAGCTGTTTCACGTCACCCACGGTGAAATAGGTGTGCAGGGCTTCACCGCAGGTGAACGGCGTGGTCCCAGGGTTGTCGATGCGCAGTTCGAGTTCCAAGGTCGCGCCGACGGTGACGGTGTAACGCAGGGTGAAGGCGTGCGGCCACACGCGCAGGGTGTCCTCGCTGCTGGTGAGGGTCAGCACCACGCGGGTGCGTCCATCGTGCAGCACGGCGGTCTCACTCAGGTTCCAGGGGCGGCTACGGGCGAAGCCGTGCACTGGCAGGGTGGTGTCGCTCGCGTGCGGGCCAAACCAGGGGAAGCAGATCGGCACGCCACCGCGGATGGCTTTGCCCTCCAGGAACAGACTCTTGGCACTCATCCACAACACCGGCTGCTGGCCAGCCGGCTGGAAGCGCGTGACGTGGGCGGCGTGCAGATAGATCTCGGCCTCAGCGTGGCGGTTGGCGATGCGGATGCAGGGCAGCCCATTTTCGCCCGCGACGAGGCTCAGCTGTTTGGGAAGGTCGTAGCGTTGGGCGAGTTCGGCGAGGGTAGTCATGGCCCGATGCTGGGCCGTGGTGCGTCGCTGCCAAGTCGTGGCTCGCCCGGCCGAGGCTGGCGGCGTGCTGGCTGCGGCACACGATGCCGGGCATGCAACTGGTCTCCGCTCCTGGTCCGTGGGTTCCGTCGCATCTGGTCGGCTTCGACCTCCGCCGCCGTCCGCACTTGGAGGCCGACGTATTGGTCGTCGGCGGTGGTGTCGCCGGGTTGAGCGCTGCGCTCGCCGCGGCCGATGCCGGCAGCGAGGTGTTGCTGTTGGTGAAGATCGACCTGGGTGAGAGCAATACGGTCTATGCGCAAGGCGGCGTGGCGGCGGTGCTCGCCGATGGCGAACGTGAGGCGAGCGATGATGTCGAGCTGCACGTGCGCGACACGCTCCAGGCCGGCGTCGGTCTGTGTGATGAAACCGCGGTGCGCAGCATCCTGGGCGACGCCGAGGAATCGATCGGCTTCCTGCGTCGGCAAGGGTGCAACTTCGACCTGGGCGGTGACGGTCAGCCGTCGCTGACACGTGAAGGGGGGCACAGCGCGCGGCGCATCCTGCATGCGAATGGCGACTCCACCGGCGCCGAGGTCGGGCGCAGCCTGGCCGCTGCCGTGCGTCGCCATCCACTGATCACCGTGGTTGAGAACGCCTTTGTCATCGATTTGCTGTACGAAGCCGGCCGCGTCGTCGGCGTGTTGTACCACCGGCGCGAAGAACTCTTCGCCGCGCTCGCCGGCGCGACGGTGCTTGCCACCGGCGGCTGTGGCTGGGTCTGGCGTGAGACCACCAATCCCGCGGTCGCCACCGGTGATGGCTTGGCGATGGCCTACCGCGCGGGGGCGCTGGTCGCCGACGTGGAGTTCATGCAGTTCCACCCGACCACGCTCTACATTGCCGGTGGTGCGCGCCTGCTGATCACCGAGGCGATCCGCGGCGAGGGGGCCTTCCTCAAGAACAGCGCCGGCGAACGCTTCATGCCGGCGGTCCATGCCGAGGCCGAACTGGCGCCGCGTGATGTGGTGACGCGTGCGATCCTAGCCGAGATCAAGCGCTCGGGTTTTCCGCACGTGTGGCTCGACGCCACCCATCTGGGTGCGGCGTTCCTGGCCGAACGTTTCCCCACCATCACCCAGGCCTGCGCCAGGTTCGGCATCGACATCGCGCGCGACTGGATCCCGGTGCACCCCAGCGCGCACTACCACTGCGGTGGGGTGTGGAGCGATGCGCTCGGTGCGACGTCGTTGGCGGGATTGTGGGCCGCGGGCGAGGTCGCCTGCACCGGACTGCACGGCGCCAATCGCCTGGCGTCGAACAGCCTGCTTGAAGGTCTGGTGATGGGCGTGCGGGCCGGTCATAGCGCGGGCAAGGCCGGCGGACCAGCCGGACGTCGTCGCGTGGCGGTGCCCAAACCCGAACCCGCGACGGAAGGGCTCGATGTACAGGACTTGGTGCGCAGCGTGCGTTCGCTGATGTGGCGTCAGGTTGGCATCGAACGCACGGCCAGCGATCTCGCCGTGGCACGGCGTACACTCAGCTTCTGGCTGCGCCATCAGGCGCGTGGCGAGTTCCGCCTGCGTGAAGGGTGGGAACTGCAGAACCTGCTGACCGTCGGCGTGGTGGTGGCCGCGGCGGCGGAGCGCCGCACTGCCAGCGTCGGGACGCACCTGCGCGCGGATTCGAGCGGAGCGATCGATCTGCGGCACCTCGGTTTCGTCCGCCCGGAGCAGCCATGAGCGCGAGCGATGACCTGCGTTGGACGCCAGTGGGAAAGATCGGCGAGTGGAAGGAAGGGGACGGTCGGCCGATCCAGATTGGCGCGCGGCGCTTGGGCGTTTACTTGCACGCCGGCGCGTTTTTTGCGCTCAAGGACATCTGTCCACACGCCGGCGTCTCCTTGTCGCAGGGCCCGATCGTCGACGGCGCCGTGATGTGCGTCGGCCACGGCTGGACCTTCGATCTCAAGACCGGCGAGGTCGCGCGCGGACCCGGCGGTTACAAAGTTGCCACCTACCCGGTGCGGGTGGTCGAGGGCGAGGTCCAGGTCGGCGTCTGAAGCGCGTGGGCGCGGGGTTCGCGCAGGATGACGGCGGCAACATCCGCGTGCTGGCAGCGTAACACGGGCTCACCCAAGGGCGCCGCGCTGGCTGGTCAGCATCCCGCTCCCTGTTCAGGTAACGCCATGCGCACCCTCGCCCTGTTGTTGTTCGTCCTGCTCTCCACCGTTGCCGCGGAGCCGTCGCCGTACGAGGTCTTTCCGCCGGCCGAGGCGCCGTACTTCCGCGTGCGCTACCAGCCCTCGACCACGCCTGGGGAACTGGTGTACGGGGCGAATTACACCATCTGGATTCCGCCGGCGGTCAGCACGCTGCGCGGTGTCATCGTGCATCAGCACGGCTGCGGCGAAGGCTCGTGCAAGTCCGGCCTCACTGGTGCATTTGATCTGCACTGGCAGGCCTTGGCGCGCAAACACGGCTGTGCGTTGTTGTCGCCGGCCTATGAGCAGCCGGACAAAGCCGATTGCCAACTGTGGTGTGATCCGCGCAACGGCTCGGCGGCGGCGTTCCAGCGCGCCTTGTCCGACCTGGGCCAACAGAGCGGCCATCCCGAACTGGCGACCGTGCCGTGGGCGTTGTGGGGCCACAGCGGCGGCGGGCATTGGGCCGGTGGCATGGTCCTGCTGCAGCCGCAGCGCGTCGCGGCGGCGTGGTTGCGTTCCGGCGTCCCCGCGTTGCAGGCGGCGGAGAAAAAACCGCAGCCGTACACCATTCCTGACGCGGCATTGGCTGTGCCGGTGATGTGCAATCTGGGGACCAAGGAAGGTGTCACGGTCAAGGACGGCCGCTTCGCCGGCGTGTGGCCCGGCGTCGAGGGGTTCTTCACCACCATGCGTGCCAAGGGTGCGCTGGTCGCGGTGTCGGTCGATCCGCTGACCAGCCACGAGTGCGGCAACCAGCGTTACCTGGCGATTCCCTGGCTCGACACCTGCCTGACGGCGCGCTTGCCGACCACGTCGGGTGAGGCGTTGCGCCCCATGCCGACCGACGATGTGTGGCTGGCGCCGCTTGGTGGCAGTGAGGCCGTTGCCGCCGCGACGTTCACGGGCGAGCGCGCGACCTCGGTGTGGCTGCCCAACCGCGCCATGGCGCTCGCCTGGATGCAGTATTCCAAGGATACCGCGGTCGCCGACACCACGCCGCCACCGGCACCGCTCTTCTTGCGGGTCAGTGGCAATGAACTGACCTGGGACGCCGTGGCCGACTTGGAAAGCGGCCTGGCCGGCTTCGTCATCGAACGCGATGGTCAGGTACTGGCCAAGGTGCCAGACGCGGCGAAGAACCCGTTCGGCCGCCCGCTGTTCCAGAATCTTCAGTACAGCGACACGCCGACGCAGCCGATCCAGCCGATGCGTTACGTCGATACCACGGCGGAAAATGGCAAAACCTACCGCTACCGCGTCATCGCGGTGAACACCGTTGGCTTGACCTCGCCGGAGCCGTCCAAGTAGACCTGGATTCGCCATATAACACAAAACCCCGTGAACTGGTGTTCACGGGGCTGTGAGGTGGTGCCCAAGACAGGACTCGAACCTGCGACCTCCGCTTTACGAAAGCATTGCTCTACCACTGAGCTACTCGGGCGACGGAGGGCGGGACGGTATGAGGGCAACAGACCCTCGCAAGTCTCCTCAGCCGCCCAGCGCGGCGTGCTCGTGGAGCTTCGGTCCTGGGCCGACGACGGCCTGCATCCGGCGGCTGCCACGGTTGGTCATGCGTTGTGGTCTGATCTGAAGGTAGTTGTTGGCGATCAATTCGGCCATCGCCAGGGTCGCGCTCTGTTCGTCGAGGTGCAGCGTCTGCCGCAGGTGGTCGACTACTTCTTCCTGCCCGGCCGCGAGGTCGAACTGATAGAAGTCGTTGATGGCCTTGATGAGTATGACATCCATGTCGTGCTCCCGGAGGGTGGCAGCGAACCCTAGCAAGTCAGGTGCTGGAAGTGAAGTGCCAGAATTGCCGTACGCGGATGCTCTCCGGCCACCAACCGTTGGGGCGTCGTGTAGGTGACCACAACCTGCTGGAGCGTCAGGCGGAAAAAGTCCTGCAACGTTCGTTCACTGCGCCTGGAACGAGGCCACTACGCGTCAGAGCGCGACTTTGAACACCAGTTTGCGGTACGTCAGCGAAGCGTCGCCAGGATTGCAGCACGGCTTGTGCGCGTCTTCGGGCCAGAAGATCGCGAATTCCTGCGGCCGCACCATCAAGCGGGTCGGGAGCGTCGCGGGCTGCTGATAGAAACAGATGTCGTTGTCGGGTTTGAAATCTTCGAACAGGGTGAGCGCCGCGCGCGGCATCCACTCCATGATCTCCGGACCCTTGAGGTTGATCTGGATGTCGATGTAGCGGCGATGGGATTCGAAGCGTTTGAGGTGCGCCGCAATGGTCGGTCCCGATTCGACGATGACGAACAGCGCCTCGCCCTGGATCGCGTAACGACCATCCGCCTTGGCCAGATGCTCGGGTTCCTGGCACCAGGCGAACGCAGCGGCAAACCGCGGATGCAGGTCGACGTAGCGTTTCGCGTTGGCGAGTGAATCGTGGATCATGTCGCGCTGGCGGACTTTGGCGGCTGAGCACGGATGAAGGTGTCGAGCGCGGCGACGCTGGCGAAGGCCTGTTTGCCGATGTCCATGTTGGGGATGCGGACGCCGTATTGGCGCTCGACGATCACCGCGAGTTCGAGGGCGTCGATGCTGTCGAGGCCAAGTCCTTCACCGAACAATGGTGCCTGGGGATCGATATCAGCCGGCGTGAGGTCCTCCAGATTCAAGCCACTGATGATGTGCTGAGCTAGACGTTGCTGGCTTTCGTTCATCGCGGCCACGGTAGTGCAGGACGTTTGCACGCAAGGGCGGCAGAGGTCGATCTCCTACCGTCCGGCGGCTCAGCTGGTCCACCATTCGGCATACGCTGAATGCGGTGCTCGATCGGCCTCGATCCAGGCGATCAGTACGCCCGGAACATCATCAGCCAGCAGATCTTCGGCGAGCGCGCGCACCAGTACGTCGTCAGCTCCATGGATGCTGAATCCAGGTCCACGCACCGCGAGTCGGATGCTGGCTTCACCGATCGGCGTGGTCGGCAGGGTGTAAGGGAAACGTTGGGGATCGACGGCGCCGGCACGCACCGCCTGATCATGCAGACGATCCGATGACGCGGAGCCACTGGTGGTCGCCAACACGATCGCGCAGTCCGCGGGCAACGGCCCGAGCAGTTGACCCAAGGCGACCAACGCTCGGCATGGCAGGTCCATGCGTCCCCAGGTGGCTTCGACCCGACCGAGTACGCAGCGAGCGGATAGCCGTGGCAGGGTATCACCGTCACCGGGCTCACTCCACGGCGCATCTTCATGAATGCCATCAGCACGTTGTCGTTGCCACCCGTGCGCAAGCAGGCGCGCCCAGGCGACTCGTCGTGGGGTCAGATTGCGCCGTGGCGTCGCCGCGACATCGCCTAACACCACGGCGCCATTGATCCCGCCGAAGCCGGCATTGGCGAGCAGAAGCGGACCACGAGCAAGTGCATGCGTACCAGGTGTCAGGAGGGTGATCGCGCCGGCACAGCCTGCACGCTGGAGGTTGGCGCATCCCGGTGTGCGCGCACGTGCGTGGATGGCGGTGGCAAGTGCGAGTTCCGCCACGCCGCACGCACCAAGGCTGTGCCCAAGCAGTCCTTTGAACGCCGTCACCGGCGTGTCGGGGCAGACGGCGACGTAGGCTAAGCTCTCACTGTCATCGTTGTAGCGCGTGCCGGTACCATGTGCGATCACCAGCGCTGGACGCGTAACAGCGGCGCGACGCAGCGCGGAGTTCAGCGTGCGTGCAAGTCCGCTGCCATCGCGCGTCGGTCCAGTGAGGTGGTTGGCGTCCATGCCGCCTGCCCAACCTTGCAGGAACGGGCCGGGGCCCTGGTCGGCAGGTTCCAACACTACCGCACTGACAAGTTCACCCAGGCGCAGGCCGGCTCGCTCAGCATCAAAAGGACGGCCTCGCGCGGGATCGAGTGCGCGCAGGGCGGTGAATCCTTCAGTGATGAAGTCGTCGATGCGGTCGGCGCCAAGCACCAATACCCGCCGCCAACGACCGGCAAGGACACCACGCGCCGCAACGCCGATGGCCAGTGGTCCGCTGGCGCAGGCCCCGCTGACGGCAAACCCTGAGCAGGAAAAATGCGCGGCCACTTGGTCCGCCAACCACGCAGGACCGCCCGTGCCCAGGCAAGTGGAACTGCGCAGATCAGCCCGCCAGCGCGGCAGATCAGCTTTGGTGGTGGCGAGGATCACCTGATCGGGAGTCTGGCCGTTCAGTGCCTCGCGTGCGGTGGCCAATACCAGCGTCAGCAGGTCGCCAACCAGGGGCGCTGGGTCGCCATGTCCACCATCCAGCGCTGCGAGGGTGTTTTTCAGGTTTCCCCGCGCGCTCAGGAGTGCAGATCCGGCGATGCGAGGCATCTCCGCAGGCTCGCGGCGTCGCTGCCAGTCGCAAGCCGTCGCTGTCCGTTGTCGCTGTCCAAAAGGGTGCGCCATCGCCTTTTGCCCTGGGGATGGTAGCACCCAGGACCGCATGACCGCGCTCGACACTTCCACCGGCGATGCCGACGCCCCGAGCGGATCGTACCGCGCGCCGGCGATCACCTGGCGCAGCGGTCCGCCGCTTTCCCCTGGGCGCGCCACCACCGTTCCCGAACTGATGGCCGATTGCCTACGGCGGTTCCCCGATGCCACCGTCATCCGTGATGGTGCCCATTCGGCGACTTGGCGTGAGCTGGACGCGTGGTCGGCGCGGCTGGCGTCGGCCTGGGCGCCGGCTCTGCCGCGCGGCGGACGCTGTGCGATCCTGGTGGGCAACGGACTGCCGCACTTGCTCGCTGAACTCGCCTGCTGGCGGCTAGGTGCGGTGGCCGCACCGATCTTTCACGGTTTTGGTGCCGAGCGTATCGCTGCTCTGCTTCAGCGTCTGGAGCCGCAGGTGACGCTGGTCGACGATCCGGCACTGCGTCGTGTCGTGTCGCGCGCAGCGCGTCAGGAAAGTTCGGCGGACATCTGGCGGCACTGCTTGGCGCCGAGGAACTCCGATCGTGATGCTGATCGCGCCGTCGTCGCCAGCGATGCCTGCCTGATCCAGTTTACCAGCGGCAGCACCGGGATTCCTCGTGGCGTGATCCTGACGCATGACAACCTTGCCAGCCAGCAGGCGGCCTTCGCCATGCACTGGCCCGAGGTCGGTCCAGGCGATCGGTTGGCGGCCTACTTGCCCTGGCATCACAGTTTTGGTGGCTTAGCAGAACGCCTGTGGTCGTTGTGCCGCGGGGCCGATTTGACGGTGGTCCCAGGAGGTGGCCGCGATCGTCAGCAATTGCTCGCCACCATCCGGGCAGTCCAGCCGACGGTGTTTCTCAGCGTTCCGAAGATCCATGCGCTGGCCATCGAGGAACGACTCTTTCACCGTGATGGAATGCGCTGGGTGTTTACCGCCGGCGCGCCGATGCCGGATGATCTACGCACCTGGTACGCGTCCGCGGGCATACCGGTCTGTGAGGGCTGGGGCCTGACGGAAACCAGTCCGAGCTGCACCCTCACCCGCCCTGGTCGAGGTGTGGCCGGCGTGGTGGGACATCCGATCGCTGGCATCAGCGTCGGCATCCGGCGGGCGGATGGCCACATCCTGGTGCGCGGGCCGAATGTCATGGCCGGATATTTTCACCAGCAGAGCACGGCGCTCAGTGATGGCGTACTCGACACGGGCGATCTCGGCAGTTGGAGCGACGACGGCCTCTGCCTGCGCGGCCGTGCCGACCATCAGCTCAAGCTCGGCAACGGCGAGAAGGTCTGCGCCGCGGAGATCGAAGCGGCACTGCTGGCGCATCCGGCGATCCGGCACGCGGTGGTGGGTGCCGAACCAGAACTGCTGGTGATCGTTGAGGTGTGCGACGGCAGCACGCGCGACGACGTGCTCGCCGTGGTAGAGGCGCTCAATGCGACTCAGGCAGTGCCCTACCAACGAATCGTCGGGGTTTACGCGGTGGCGGACCGGATGTGTGTCGAGAACAGTCAGCTGACCGCGTCACTGAAGGTTTCACGCGGACAGGTGTTGGCTGAGTTCCGGCGCTGGCGTGACGCCGGTGGAGCGCAATTCGTCTTCTACCGAGAATAAGTCAAAGCGAGGGGGCCGGAGCCGTCGGCAGCGGTGTACCCAGGTCATCCAATGCCGTGCGCAGGTCAGGGAAGATGCGCAGCATCTGGACCAGGCCGACGATCTGGAACACCCGCCGCACCGGATCTGAGACCCGGAACAAGCGCAATTGGATGCGCTTGGCGTGCGCGGCGATGCTCGCCAGGCCCGAGGTGTTGATGTAGGTCAACGGATTGCAATCCATCACCACGCCCAGCAGCAGATTGGGATCCAGTCCGGCAAACGCATCGCCCATGACTTCGCCGGACTGGCTGTCGATGCGCGGCGGAAAATCGAGGTGATGGATGAGGTTGCCGTGCGTCAGCACATAGGCGTACGGCCCATCAATCTGCCGGCCGACAGCACCGATCTTGGCGCGCTCGGGCAGGGTCTCGATGGTTCGCCCGCGATGTTTCAGCCCGCCCAGGCTGCGGACCAACGCTTGCGAGGCCGCCACCGCTGAGGCCTCATTGCTCGCCACGGCGTTCACCTGCACGGAAAACAACGCTCCGTCGCGTTCCTCGCGCAAGCGATAGGGCATCACGACTGGGATATCGAATAAGGGCAAGCGCACCTCGGTGAGGTTGGAGCGGGCGAAGGGAATCGAACCCTCGTATGATGGATGGGAACCATCCGCTCTACCATTGAGCTACGCCCGCAGGATATCGCGCTCGTGACATCGTATCATCCGTGATCCGCTGCCAGAACGTATGCGACAGTGGAAGGCTGCGGCTTGTTTTCAATCACCAGCCCCCGCGATGCGGAGGGTGGTGTCAGGTGAACACGGAACAAATGGTCGGACCGACAGGATTTGAACCTGCGACCTCTGCGTCCCGAACGCAGCGCTCTAGCCAAGCTGAGCTACGGTCCGATGGGATCTCGTATGCGGCTGAAGCGAAAGGATTTAGGCCAATCGCAGCGCACGGTCCGCAGCCGTGCGCGAGGGGTCACTTGGTACCAGTGGCCCTGGGCTTGTCAATTGCAGGAAGCGGCGGCGGCGCGATTTCGCCTGGACCGGTGTATTTCAAACGCTCGCGGGTGATCAATTCGACGACGTACGGATCTTTGCGTCGCAGGCCATCGAGCAGTGCTTCTTGTTGCGCAATGTCGTGTTGCAGGCGGACAGTGTCCTGACGTTCCTGCTGGGCGATCTGTTTGACGTGGGCGACCTCGGTTTCGCGTTCACCCAAGTGAACTGAAAAACTGATCACCACCACGGTGGCGAACACTGCGTGCACGACGACGAGCGGACCACGTGCAAGATTCATGAACGGGCCTCCACCACGGTCAGTTGATCACCAAACGCCGCGGCTGCTGCCTGCGGCATCCGCGCGAGGATCGGAGCGAGGGTCTGATAAACTTCGGTTGCTGCTTTGCGCGGCTGATAGGTGACCCGTTGGCCGACCATCTTGGAACACGCCTCAGGCACGTTCTTGTAGAGGCCGACCGACGAACTGGCCAGAATCGCCGCTCCGATGGCGGCACATTCAGCACCTGGAATCGCCGTGATTTGACGATCCAGCGCATCCGCGAGAATCTGGCACCACAGGGTGTTGCTGGCGCCGGTACCGACGACCAGGACGTCCTCTGGATCGCGCTTCATGTCGACCAGCGCCTTGAGCGCCGAACACAGCGACAGAGCGCCGCTTTCCAACACCGCACGCACTAGGTGGCCGCGTCCGTGTTGCCGTCCGAGTCCGACGAAACCAGTCATCCGGGCAGATACCTTGGGCTGCAGGTACAACAGACCGTCTGCTCCCGGCGGAATTTCCGCCGCGAGCTCCGCCATGGGTTCCAGGGGATCGCGTTGTGCACGTTTTGCCTGCATGACTTCACTGGCAAAGACGTGTTGCTGCAGCCAGTCGAGTGGCTCTGGGCCGGCGAGATCAGCTTGCGCTAGGGCCCAGACACCGGCGAGGGTGTGGCAGGTGGAGATGAGGCGATTACTCGGATCACGCACGGCATCAGCGGTCGGCGCAAAGATCCCGCCGACGCCGCCGAGTTCGGCCATCACGCCGCCAGGTGCGAGCACGCCAGCTGCAATCGCCGCAGACGAAGCATGGCCGCCGCCAGTGATGACTGGCGTGCCGGATTGTAGTCCCGCTTCACGGGCCGCGGTGCTGGTCACGCGTCCGCTGATCAATTGTCCGCTGCTGATGCTGGGCAACCAGGCTGGATTGATGTCGAGCAGGCTGAGCAACTGCTTCGACCACGCACGAGTCTTGGGATTGAACAGAAGAGTGGCGGCTGCGTCCGAGGCATCGGTGACCAGGGTTTCGCACAAGCGGAAGCGCAGGAAGTCCTTCGGGCTGAGTACGACTCCGAGGTCATGCCAGACGCGTTTTTCGTTCTCCCGCAGCCACAGCAGCTTCACCGCGGTGGCACCGCCATGCGCCGCCCCGCTGGCGAGATTCAAGAGATTGCGTGCTCCGACCGTGCGGTTGAGCAGGTCGATCTGCGTTTCGGCCCGTGGATCAACGCCCAAGCTGCTGGTGCAGAGGACCTTGCCGTCTTTGGACAGGGCCACCATGCCGTCGCTGTCGCCGGTGACGCCGATGCAGCGGATTTGGTCCGCACGCAGTTCGGCGCGCCTAAGGATTTCCTTGATGCCGGTGCGCGCAGCACGCCACCAGTCCTGCGGATCGAAGAGTTGATCGGTGCCACCACCGTAGGCCCGGTGCAGCGTTGCCACCTGTTGACCATCACCCGACAGGATGACCAGGCCCAGGCCTGTGCGGGCGACGTCGATACCAAGAAAGTAGGCTGTAGGTGGGGGCATTTTGGATAATTAGCTGGTCACTCTAGGGGTGATTGTTACAACCGTCAAGCACAACGATTATGGATTTGGCCTCCAGCGCTTGCCCTAAATCCAGCGCGGGCAATACCCTCGACCGGGAGATGTGCCATGAGCAGCGTCCAACATGGGTGGTTGATCCCAGCACTCTTTCTGGTGCTTGGGTCTGCGACATTGCTCCCTGGGGATGAGCTTTACCTGGCTGATGGCCGGGTTATCGAGGGCGAAGTGCTCTCGGCTGCCGATGCTGATGTCGTCGACATCCGCGTCGGTTCGGCCGGCCTGGTGGCAATCCAACATTTTCCCCGAGCCAAAGTCTTGCGCGTCGTGCATCGGGTCTCAGCGCGTCAAACGGCCATGGGCGAACTCCAGCAGCAGATCGATTCGCTGAATGCCAAACCCAACGCGACAGCTGCCGAGTGGTGGGCGTTGAGCCGCAAGTTGCAGGATCGCGGTGAGCAAGCCTCGGCGCGGGACCTCGCTGCGCGGGTGGTGACGCTCGATCGTCATCACGCTGACGCGCGTAAACTGCTCGGCATGGTGCGTTACCAGGGCGTGTGGATGCGTCCTAACGAGATCGCCACCGCTCGCGGCGAGGTGTTCTTTCGCGGGGCCTGGGTAACCTGGATGCAGCAGGAAGACACTCTCACCGATGAGGCTAGGCGTCGCGATGAGCAGTTGGCGTTGCGCAAGGAGCGCGACGAGCAACGGCGGCAGGCGCGTATCGCGGCGGCGGCTGCCGCGGAAAGTTCGGCAGCCATGCAGGAAACCTACGTCGGCGGCTATTACCGGTCCCCGTATTACAACCCGTATGGCGGGGGCTATTACACGGGAGGATATTCGGGAGGCGGTTATCTCACTGGGCATCCAGTCTATCCGCCTATTGGCGGCTACCCCATCCGTCCACCGTACTGTGGCTCGTCGGTGGGCTGGCACGTCGGTGCGGTCGGTGGCGGCTCCAATCATGCATGGCGCTTTGGCTGGAGCGGTTCTTCTGGCGGCTTTTCCTTCCCCTGAGTGCCGCTCAGAGCGTTTGCAGACCTGGACTTGACGGAAGCCCGGTCGCCATAGAGTCCTGCCCTCCGCGAAACCGGGTCCCCCGGTAGGCGGTCGAATCAACTTCTGGAGATACGTTTCAATGGCTGGCAAGCAATACATCTGGGGTCTCGGTCGTCGTAAGACCAGCGTCGCCCGCGTTCGCATCGCTCCAGGCAATGGCTTGGTGATGATCAACGACCGTAAGATCGAGGAATACTTCCCGGTCGATCGTCTGCAGAAGATGGCGCGCAAGCCCCTGGAAGTGACCGAAACCGCCGCTCGTTTTGACGTTTTCGTCAATGTTGACGGTGGCGGCATGACCGGCCAGGTCGGCGCCTGTATGCTCGGCATCTCTCGCGCTCTGGCCAAGGCTGAGCCGGCTGCTGAAGCCGCCCTTCGCCGCCACGGCCTGATGACGCGCGATAGCCGTATGGTTGAGCGTAAGAAGTACGGCCTGCGCAAAGCCCGCCGCGGCTGCCAGTTCAGCAAGCGCTGAGCTTTCCAAGAGCAGGGCCCACAAGCCCTTTCGATTTACGACTGCTCACGACACCCAGGGTTCTCCCCTGGGTGTTTGCGTTATTGGCATCGTGGTTGCGAACTCCCTGCATTCGTTGGCCGTAGCCACGGTCATGTGCAGTTCCTGCACAACGGATGGGGAGGTTCACCATGCCCAAAGGCATCTACGCCGCTGCCAGCGCCATGGTCGTCGAGACCCGCGCGCAGGAGATCAACGCCCGCAACCTCGCAAACCAGCAGACCGCGGGCTATCGCGAGGAGACCGTTCGGCGCAATTCCTTCGTCGATGTCCTGCGCGCGCAGGGCAACCAGGAAGATCTCAAAGGTGACGGTGGTACCGGCGTGCTGCCGGCCGGCAGCTATTTCAGCTTCACCGAAGGTCAGCTCGAACCAACGTCCTCGCCATTCGATTTCGCCATCCGTGGTGAAGGTTTTTACCGCGTGCGCGACGATCAGGGTCGTCTGCTCCTGACGCGAGCCGGTCATTTCACCCCGGATACCCAGGGCCGACTTGCCACGCCGCAAGGCTGGTTGCTCGAAGGCCAGGGCGGTCCGATCACCGTCCCGCTCGGTGCCCGTCGTATCGTCGTGGATCCCAGTGGTCGGGTGATGGCCGAATCCATCCAGAACGGTGTACCAGAACAGAGTGTCATCGATCAGCTGCGGGTCGTCACCGTTCCCGACACCAGACAACTGGTCCCGCTCAACGGTCAATACTTCGATCCCGCTGAGCAGACCATGACCGATGCGACGAAATTCCAGATCGCCCAGGGGCACCTGGAGAAATCCAATCTCGAACCACTGGAACAGATGGTCGAGATGATCGCGGTGCAGCGACGTTATGACGCCGCGCAACGCGCATTGAAGGAACAGGCCAACCTAGGCGGTTCGCTCAGCGAATTGCTGCGGGGTGGCGCTTGATCGCCGCGGCCTTCTTGACCAACCATCTGATCACCACCTTCTGAGGAGGTTCCCATGCCCCGTGCACTCTGGACCGGCGCCAACGGCATGGTCGCCCAGCAGACCAACGTCGATGTGATCGCCAACAACATCGCCAACGTCAACACCAACGGCTTCAAACGCCAGCGGGTCAACTTTCAGGATCTCTTTTACGACACGCCTACGTCACCCGGTGTGCGTAACGGAGACGCGGGGCGAAATCCGACCGGAACCCAGATCGGGAATGGAGTGCGGTTGAGCGGTACGCCGCGCATCTTTACGCCAGGAAACATCGAGGAGACCGGCGCACCCTTCGACATGGCGATCGACGGCGACGGCTTCTTTGCCGTGACCCTCAACGATGGCACCTCGGCGTACACGCGTGCCGGAGATTTCCGCCCGGATGCCGATGGCAGGCTGGTATCGCCAGACGGTCTTTACGTCGATCCCAACATCACCGTCCCACAAGGCTCCACGCAATTCAGCGTATCGCCGACCGGTGAGGTCAGTGTGGTATTGCCCAATACCGTCGATCCCCAGGTGATCGGCAACATCACCCTCACCCGTTTCATCAATCCTCCTGGGTTACTGGCCATCGGCCGCAACCTGTTCCAGCAAAGTGCCGC
The DNA here is from genome assembly GCA_031426335.1 of Planctomycetota bacterium. Classification (GTDB taxonomy): domain Bacteria; phylum Planctomycetota; class UBA11346; order UBA11346; family UBA11346; genus BOG-1363. The sequence goes on along the minus strand of JANPLC010000250.1, from coordinate 7,250 downwards.
TTCGGGTGACCCGGAAATCGGCACGCCGGCCAGTAATGGTTTCGGCTATATCCGCGGCGGCACCCTGGAAAAAGCCAATGTCGAGGTGGTCACCGAATTGGTGAACCTGATCGTTGCCCAACGGGCCTATGAGATGAACTCCAAAAGCATCAAGACTAGCGATGAGATGATGCGCACTGCCAACGAGATCATCCGGTGATCCGCACGCTGCTGGCGCTGCTGGTGGTGGTACCGCTGTCGGCTGGCGAGGTGGTGGTGGCATTGCGTCCGGTGGTGTCGGTGGCGGCTGAACGCGCGACCCTTGGCGAGGTGGCGGAGCTGACAGGTGACGAAGCACTCATTGCAGTTCTGCGCGATCTACCGGTGGTGGAACTGCCTGATCTGCGCACTCGCCGTTTGGAACCGGATGAGATCAGGCGTGCGATTGGCCTCGGTTTAGGCAAAACCCTCACCGTCAGTGGCGTCAGTGAGATTTCGCGGAAAGGCCAAGTCATCTCGCCAGATGAACTCGTCCGCGCGGCGTCATCCATGATCACCGCCGACGGCGATGATCTGACCGTCACCACCTTGCGTGCCGCGGGATCGGTGACTGTACCGGCAGGCGGATCGGAGATCGCGATCGTGGCGGAACCACTCGATCACGCGCGCGTTGGCGACCTCCCGTTCCGGGTCCGCATCATGCGTGGCGATGCCGAAGCCGGACGCGCGCTGGTGACCTTGCGGGTGGTCCGTCACCGCACCGTGACCGTCGCGGCCCGGGCGATTGGGCGTGGTGAACGCATCGGTCCTGGGGATCTACGCAGTGAGCGGGTGGTGGTTGGTCGCGAATCGGCGGCGGTGGTTGCCGTGGCGGATTTGATCGGCCGCGAGGCGCGTCGTGATCTGGCGGAAGGCACGCCACTGACCAGCGCGGTGGTGATCATTCCGCCGGATGTGCGGGCAGGTCAGCAGGTCGTCTTGGTAGTCGACAGCGAACGGTTCCACCTGACCGCGGCGGGCGAATGCCTGAACGATGGACGTATCGGTGAGTCGATCTCCGTACGACGTGCCGCCGATGGCCGCACGGTGCGCGGAACGGTGGTCGCCGAGGGCCAAGTTCGACTCGATCGTTGACCGCGCGACGACCAGGCAACGCGGAGGCCAGCTTGCGCCTTGCCGAGCGGATTTACCATCCCGGCCCATGGTCGCATCCCCAGTTCGTCCGCGCCTGCTCAAATTGTCAGGTGAGGCGCTCGCAGCCCGCGATGGCATCCTCGATTGGCATATCATTGAACGAGTCTGCGGAGAACTGCTCAGCGGGCTGTCGCGCGGACCGGTCGCGGTGGTGGTTGGCGGGGGCAACATCATGCGTGGGGCTGAAATGCGTGGCCGTAACGCTGGTGATCCGACGCGTGGTGACTACATGGGCATGCTCGCGACGCTGATCAATAGCCTGGCACTCAAGGAAGGCATCGAGCGCCTCGGTGGTCGCTGCGAAGTGGTCGCGCCCCACCACATCCCCAATGTTTGCCACCAATACAATCGCGCCCAGGTGATGGCTTGGCTGGCGGGCGGGACGGTGGTGGTGTTTGGTGGTGGTACCGGGCATCCGTTTTTCACCACCGATACCACGGCCGCACTGCGAGCGACGGAGATCGGGGCGGCGGAACTGCTCAAGGGCAGCAAGGTCGATGGGATCTACACCGCCGATCCGAAGAAGGTCACCGACGCCAAACGCTTCGATTTCCTGACCTTCGATCAGGCGGTCGAGGGGCGTTATGCGGTGATGGATGCCACGGCCTTTCCGATCTGTCGCGAACATCGCATCACTATCCGGGTTTTCGACATGACCACTCCGGGATCGATCGCCGCCGCTCTCGGGCCGAATCCCCCAGGAACGCTGGTCGGCGAGCAGCAATTTTGACGCGTTATTCCTCACCAATCCACCGGCACCACGCCAGGAGCACCGATGAGCTTTGATACCGAAATCAAGGATTGCGCCGCCAAGTTCGAGAAGGCATTGGGATCCCTAGCCCACGACTTCAAACACATCCGTACCGGCCGTGCGAGCGTGGCAATGATCGAACACGTCCAGGTCGATGCTTATGGCAGTCGCATGCCGATCGCCCAATGCGCTGGCCTGTCGATTCCGGAACCCTCACAGATCCTGATCAAGCCGTGGGACAAAGGCCTGCTCAAAGCGATCGAGAAAGGGCTGACCGAAGCCCAACTCGGTATGATGCCGCAGAACGATGGCGTGGTCATCCGGCTGATGGTCCCAGCGCTCTCCAGCGAGCGTCGCAAGCAGCTCGCAGGCGAGGCCAAGGAATCGACGGAGAAGTGCAAAGTCGCCATGCGCAACCTGCGCCGCGACGTAATCAAGGCGATCGAGACCAAGGGCAAGGCCGACAAGCTGCCTGAGGACACAACCAAGAAGGCGAGCGAGAAAATCAGCGAGCTGCTCAAGCAGTATGAAGCCAAGGCTGAGGGCTCGCTCAAGGAAAAGACCGACGATATTCTGAAGTTTTGAGCCAATACCGCGATCAGCGTGGGGCTAGGGAATAGGGGCTAGGGAATAGGGGCTAGGGTAGTGGACCGTACGCGTGTCGGTGATGCCGCTTTGGCCACACCCGGACGTCGACCCTCACCCGATCCCCTAGTCCCTAAAAAACGAACGAGGCGGAGGAAGCCCTCCGCCTCGTTCATTTTTTCCGGGCAACCAACCGTTAGACGGTCTTGAATCCACCCGATGGGCCGCTGCCGGCGTTGTTGTCGGTCAGGCGGCGGATGCGGGCCTTCAGGCCGGCATTCTCCTCCTTCAGCTTGCGCACTTCGTCGCGAACCGCAGTGACGGCATCGCGCATGTCGAGCAGCTCCTTCTCCTTCTTCTCCTTGTCAGAGCTGCCGGTTTTGCGCTTATCCGACAGCAGCGAATCCTTGCTGGCGATGGTGCTGTTGGCTTCGGCCAGGTCAGCTTCCAACGTGCGCAGTTTTTCGCGCAAGGCATCACGCTCGTGCGACAGGTTCTTCATCTCCCGGGCGAGATCTGTGCTCTTGGCGGCGTTGCCCGCATGCGCGCCGAATTGGGTCTCGAACTGCTTGAGGTCTTCGTGGGCCTTGGCGAGTTCACTGGTGAGCGTTTCAACCCGGGCTTCAAGTCCCTTGGTGTCAGCGCGCTGTTCGGCCAACTCTTTGAGCTGACGATCCTTTTTGTCGATCTCGTGGTCGCGCTCGGCAAGGCGCTTGGTCAGTTCCTCGCGCTGAGATTTGATACGGGCCTCGGCCGCGTCAGCACGTTCCTGCGCCTGCGCGAGCAGGTCTTCGATTTCAGTGCGGTTGGCGCGCTCCTTGTTCGCTTCCTGGCGCAGGCGATCGAGGTCGCTGCTCAGGTGGCCGGAAGATGCACCATCGCGCGCCTGGAAGTCGGCAACCTCGGCTTGGGCCAAACGCAGCTGTTCATGCAGCTGTTTGAGTTCGGCCTGCGCCTCATCGCGGTGACGGCGCTGTTCCATCACCTGGTTGAGCAGGTCCGACTGTTGGGCCTTGGCCTTCTCAAGGTCATCGGCGAGGTTCTGCACTTGGTGGTCGCGATCGACCACCGAAGCCCGCAGAGCGGCGAGTTCGTTGTTGAGGTTGTCTTCGCTGCGCTTGGTCGCAGCGAGTTCACCACGTGCGCCTTCCATGCGTTCGGCCAAGGTCTGAACGCGATCCTTGAGCGCATGGATGTAGGCTTGGCCCGCGCTCGCGAGCTGTTCCGGACCAGCGGCACGGGCGAGGTCGAGCTTCTGCGCGGCCTTGCTCAGTGGATCGGCCTGATCGGCGTCGGTCAGGGCGCGCGCCACGGTCGGCGACGCATCCTGGCGGTTGGTCAATGAGCGCAGCGCCTGGACCAACTGGGTCTGGGTGTGCTCCGCGGCATCGCCGCGCTGCTGTTGTTGACCGAGGTCGAGCAGCAGGCGTTCCTGTTCACGTTGAGCTTCGAACAGCTTGGCGGTGGTCTGCTGGAGCCGGCTATCCTGCTCTTCGACGCGTTGGGCGGCGACATCCAGTTCAGCCTTGATGCTGGCGACTTCACCGCGGGTGCCGGTGAGTTCCTGCACCTTCGCCGCGAGGTCCTTACCCTGCATGGTCAACTCGTGGCGCACGGCCTTGACCTCGGCCTGGCTGCTGCGCAGCGATGATTGCTGCTCATCGAGTTTGTTCTGCGCGACGGAGACTTCGGCACGCAGTTTTTCGAGTTGGGCCTTGAGCGATTCCTGATCCTCCTGTGCGCGTTTGAAGCTGGTGGTCATCTGGGCACGGCGCGACAGCAACGCCTCGGCCAGCTTCCGGCCGCTTTCGGCCAGCTGGAGGCTGAGATTCTCGGGAATGCTGACCGCGTCTTCGCCTTCATCCGGCAATTGGGACAGGGCCAATTCGAGGTCGACACGCTTGTCTTCAACCTCGCCGGCGTGTTGGTTTTTTTCCAGCGACGCGAGGGTGGAGAGCGCCTCTGCCAGTTGGCGATTGGCGGTTTCGGCGGACAAGGTGCGTCCCTGGAAACGCGTGAGCAGAGATTCGTTCTCAGCGCTGGAGCGTTTGAGCGCTTCCAGCTCCTGGACCGTGCGTTCCTTCTGTTGCGTCAGGAGGTTGATGACCTCCTTGCCGCTAGCAGCCATCTCATCGCGTTCGCCTTCGAGGGCGAACGCGTTTTCATTGGCTTCTTTGAGCTGCCACTTGAGCGCGTTGGCGTCTTGCTGCAGACGTTCTGCCTGCTGTGCCAGCGCCTGTTTGCGCTGGGCGAGGTGCGCCACACCCGCGGCGACCTGACGACTGACCATCGCGGTATCCATCGGCTGTTCACTGGACGGCGTGTCTTCGAGGGACAGCGCGAGATCGGCAATGGCATCGGCCAGTTCAGGATCGCCCTTGGCGGCGCTCACCAGTTCGGTGGCGACTGCACGGCCGGCCTCGCTCTGGGCTTTGGACGAGCTGCTCATGGCCGCGAGTTCGCCACGCGCCTTGGCCAACTCGGCCTCGGCGTCGCGCAGGCGCTGTTCCATGCTGGTAAGTTGCGAAAACGCCTTGCCACGTTCGGCTTCGAGTGTGGTGCGGCGGCTGTTGGCTTCCTGCGCCTGGTTGCGCATGAGGTCGAGGTCGGTGCGCGCACGGCTGAGGTCGCGTTCCATTTCCTGGACATGCTGCTGGGCTTCGCTGAGGTTCTTCCTGAGTTTTTGCTGTTCGCCGTGCAAGGTGGCACCACGGGCTTCGAATTCCTGCGCCTTGTTGCGCAGACCGTCGAGTTCAGCACGCAGACGCTTGTTTTCCTCATCCAGATCCTGTTTGCGCCGTGACAATCCGGTGACGGCTTCGCGCAGCGCGGGCACCAGGTTGTCTTCGTCATCCGCGTCAGCGGCGAGCGCCAAGTCAGTGACCGCGTCAGCCAGCTGGTCATCGCCCTTGGCGGCGCGCACCACTTCGTTGGCCATCTCGCGTTCGGCACGGCGCTGGGCTTCGCCACGCGCCTGCACAGCGGCAACCTCGCCCTTGGCCTTGGCGACGTCGTCTTCGAGTGTGCGGATCTTCTGCTGCGCTTGGCCGATCTGGCTGGCGAGGCGACCACGTTCCTCGTCGAGGCGCTTGATATCGGTCTGCGAGGGGGCCTTGGCCAACTGCTCGCGCAACTGGCGGATGACGTGTTGGGCGGCGTTGGCCACCTGCGCGGGTTCCTCCGCATCATCAAGCGCACGAGCCAACTTCACGACGCTGGCGTCGAGCTTCTCGTCGCCCTGGTGTTCTGGGGTGATGTCGGCGCGGGTCTTTGCCAGTGCGCGGATTTCTTCCGCTACGGATTTCTCACGGGCCTGTGCGGCGGTGAGTGCCAGTGATTTCTCGCGCATCAAGCGCGCGAGCGCCGCGCTGTCTTCGCGCAGACGGGCAATGTAATCTTCTTCCGAGGCATCCTTCGCCGGTGGCACCATGCGCACGCCGGCCTCATCGCCGAGCAGGCGATCCATCAGGATGAGCTGCTCAGAGATGATCGGCTTCACGTCGCCGCCACCCTTGATGTTTTTGATGATGTCCGCGGCCTTGGCGCTGCTTTCTGCGAGTGGCGCGTCCTCGTCCACCAGAGCGGTGGGCACGCGTTGTTTATCGGCCTTGGCGCGTTCAGCGACGGTACCCAGCACCTGCTTATAGGCAGCACGCACTTCACCGAGTTCCTCTTCGGCGCTATTGCGCGCCTCGTCAGCTTGGTCGGCCATCTCTTTGAGGGCGACCATGCGTTGACGGCCACGGGCCAGGATGGCGGCGAATTCGCGCACGACCCCAGTAGTGCCAGCGAGGACTTCGGCGGGACTGCCGCTGTCGGTGGCCGGGACCGCGGCGATGGCGTCTTCGCGACCGGCGGCCATACCAAGGGCTTGTTTGCCCGTGTGTTCGAGCTGCTGCGCTTCGGTGCGGGCGCCATTCATCGCCTCGACCAAGCCTTCGACCGGTTCGGCCACATCGACCGCGGTGAGGCTGCCACCCTTGAGCTGTTCGAGCAGGGCTAGGTCGCCCTCCAGTAGGTTCATACGCGGATCGTTGGCTAGACGTTCGGTCTGCTTCTGCGCGCTCTGAACGATGCCACGCAGACGCTGGAGGTCGTTCGAGAGGGTGTTGATGATTTTCGCGCCGACGTCGAATTCGTGGTAGAATTGCTCGGCGTCTGGGGCGTCTTCCGGCACCGGGTTTTCATCGCTGTGGCGGCCACCGTAGAGCTGACTGTCGAGACCGAGCACGCCTTCGACCAGGGTGTTGGCGCGCAGCATGTAGTTCTTCATCGCCTGCTTGTGCTTCTCGCCCATGTCGTCTTTTTCGGCGAGCGTGGTGCTGGCGAGGGCGCGGTTTTCCGCGAGCTGGTCCTCAATTTCGTACTTGTCCTGCTGCAATTCTTCAATCATTTGTTCGCGTTCTGCGAGGGCCTTCTTCAGGCTGTCGATCGCATCGGCGGTCTGTTCAGCACTGGCGGCGCTCGACTGGGCTTCGGCGACCTTCGCCATGGCCTTGTCGAGGTCGGCCTTCATGCGATCGCGTTCACCCTGCGCGTCCTGCTCGCGCTTGATGCGTTTGGCCAGCTCTTCCTGGACCTTCTTGAGCATCTCCTCTTTTTCTTTGTCGCTGATGCTGTCGACCTTACCCGCCATGTGGCGGGTGATCACGGTGTTCACCCAATCCATCAGCTGCTTTTCGGTGATGACCTTGAGCTTCTTGCTCTGCCCCTTGGTGCGCACCAGTTCCGCGGCGGTGGC
>JANPLC010000249.1:0-17409 GCA_031426335.1 Planctomycetota bacterium | reverse complement strand
CCTTAGGCTAGTGTCCCGTCCGAGAAATTCACTGCAGATGCCGCTGGCCCCGTCGGTCAGCCGCAAGGCGCGGAAAGTGAAGGGCTAGCAGCGCTAGCTCGAACTTTTCGCAACGCCGCGGATGGCAGGCGCGGCCAAGGCAGGTGCAGTGAATTTCTCGGACGGGACACTAGGGCCGAGCGCGTTACGCAGCCGACCAAAACCAGCCTCGCCATTTTCCTCCTCACCTGCGTTCCCCATCTGACAGAGGGGGGGTAAGGCCCAGTGGGTGCCGGATCCATCCTGAACCAGGGAGGCATGGTGCGCTGTTCGCTTACGTGGTATTCATGAATGCACGGCTTCACACCCAGGATCCCGCAGACATGAGGCGCGACGGACACGAGCATCTTTTGGCGGCGTGGAAAACACGCCGTGATGAAGCGTCGTTTCGCACCCTCTGCGAGCGCCACGCGCCAGTGGTCCATGCCGCCTGTGTGCGGCTTGGCGCACCTGACGCCGATGAAGCCGCCCAGGCGGTCTTCATCGTGCTCGCGCAACGCCCGGAGGCGGTGGGCGATCCCACGCGGCTAGTCGGTTGGTTGCTGGGAATCGCACGACGCATTGTGGCAAATCAACGCCGGGGCGCGGAAAGTCGACGTCGGCACGAACAGGAGGCCGCCATGGAACAGGTCCGTCAACGTGCCGAGCAAACGGATCCCGCGTGGGCCAACGCACGGCCACTGCTCGACGAGGCGTTGGCCAGCCTGAGCGCTGCACGGCGGGAAGCGATGGTGCGTTTTTATCTGGAAGGACAGCCCCAGGCACTGGTTGCTCGGGAGCTCGGCTGCTCGGTCGATGCGGTCAAAACCCGCGTTCACGAAGGTCTCAATTTGCTGCGGCGCTGGTTTGCCAGTCGCGGCGTAACGCTCGGGCTCTCCGCCTTGGCCACCGGGATGGCCAGCGAAGTCAGTGCGGCCAATCCCGCCGTGGTGGCCGCCTGCACACACGTCGGCCTGACGCCAACGGCCGCGCCCGCTGCTGCCGCGCTGGCGAAGGGCGTCGCTCCGATCGTGACCATGTCGCTCACCACCAGCGCCGCCGTCGCCGCAGTTTTTGTCGGCGCCAGCCTTTCCGCCGTGGTGGTGTTGAACCGGGAACCCGCAACGCCGCCGCCGGTCGTCGTCGCAGTTGAGCCAGTACCAGTACTGGTGCCAGCGCCCGGAGCGTTGAACGCGCAGACCTTTTGGTTCGGCAATACCTGGGGCTACGCCGGCGCCGGTGGTGGTCACGGAAAATGGATGCAGATGGGCGTTGACGATCTGGCAGTTGCCGGCGAACGCATCTATGCGATCACGGGGTGGGACGAAAAATCCAGCGAGGCTGGCATCTACACCACGGCGGGCGACAAAATCGGTGTCCCGGAAGCGGATGGCGATTACCCGGCGCAGTTTCATTCCTGGGGATATTCCGGCGGCAAAGCCGTCGCCGTCGACGCGGGCCATGTGTATTATGCGATGAGCCAAGATGGCCAGGCGAATGAGAAAAAAGCCTATGGCGGCATCAGCCGCTACACCCGCGACGGCAAGGCCGCGGGCTGGACCGGCGCGGTCAATCGCAACCGTCTCGCACTGTTCCCCGATGCCCAAACCCAGCCGCCTGGGCTCGCGGTCCATGACGGCGTGCTCTATGTCAGTGACCCCGTTGCCGGCCGTATCCGCAGCGTGAACACCGCCACCATGGTCGAAGGCGCGAGTTTTGCCTGCGCCAATCCCGGACGATTGGCGATCGATGCCGCTGCGCCGAACGACCTGTGGGTCATCGATACCGTCGCCAATCACGTGCGTCGTATCAGCCGCACTGGTGAAGATCGCGGCGTGACGATTACCGATTGCCGCAAACCGGTGGCGGTCTGCATCGATGTGCGCAGCGGCGATGTGTTGGTCGCTGATGGCGCCCTCGATCGCCAACAGATCCGGCGTTACCGCGCGGCTACCGGCACGCACGTTGCCGACGGAGATTTTGGCGCGCCGATCTATTCCGGAGCGACCCCAGGCAAGGTCATGCCTGGCAAGTTCTTTCGCCTCACCGGCATCCAGACCGACGCGAGCGGCAATCTGTACGTGTCGAGTTGGGATTATGGTGCGAAGGTATGGAAGTTCGATCCGGCCCGGCGCCAAGTGTGGGTGCTACAAGGCAGTGAATTCGTCACCTGCGCGGATGCCGACCCCAGTGCTGAGACCTCGATCTACAGCGCCGGGCATCGCTACCTCATCGACTACGCCAAGCCGCCTGGGGCGGGTTGGACCCACGCCGCCATCACCCTCGATCCGCTGCGTTTCCCTGACGACCATCGACTGCGCGAACCATTCCTGTCGATGCGCGTGCTGAACATCGGCGGAAAATCGCTGTTGTTCGGCAAGCAGCAGATGGGAGGAGAGTTGTTCTTCTGGCGCTTGGATGGCGAAATCGCCGTGCCGGCCGCGATGTACTGGCCCGACGGCAGCAAAGATGCCGCCTATCCGCCGAACCATCCCGATGGCCCTTTCCTGTGGAGCGATGCGAATGGCGATGGGCGGATGCAGGCCAACGAATACCGCACGGCACCCAACGGTGGTCAGTGCATGACCGTCGATGCGCGTGGCAACATCTGGCTCAATCACCAAGGCTGGGAGGCAGATAAGGGAGTCATCGCCCGCATGGCCTTCACGGGTGTGGATCAGCGCGGAGTGCCGAACTGGAACACCACGCTGGATCACGAGCGTCCTATTCCGCGCGATAGTGGCATCAGCAAACTATCGAAGCTGTTTTACGACGCGGCCCAGGACCGCATGTACCTGGGCGTGTGGACTCCGACCCATCCCCATCCCGGCGGCGGTTGGGAGCAGATGGATGTCGGTGCGGAACTGCAGCGCTTCGATACCTGGAGCACGGCGCCCAAGCTGGCGTGGAAGTCTCCGCTCCTGCCGCCGGAAGGACTCATCGGGAAAGCGCCCAAAGCCTGGAGTTTCGAGGCCGATTACGCCTTCATTGGTTCGACGTGGCAGCATGAGCAGATGGCGGTGGATGTGATCCGCCTGTCGGACGGCAAGCGGCAAGGACGATTGCTGCCAACCGCCGACATCGGCGGTACCACCGGTTGGCTGGACATGAACGACGGCATCCAGTCGCACCGGCGCAAGGACGGCACCTATGTGGTCTTCATGGAAGAAGTGTGGATGGCCAAGGGAATCTTCTTCCAATGGCGGCCCAAATGACGGAGGTGGAGCGCGCTGTGTCCTGGTCCTGGTGGGGCGATCATCGACCTGCCTTTTACTGCGCTGTCCGGCCTTTCAGCGCAAGCAGTTTATTCTGTAAGCAATCGTTTGCGCAAGGTCATCGGCATGTCATTTTCGCGGCCAAGTTACGTTTTTGTGATCGCACATTTGGCGAAATCCTGGCCAGTATGCGCTCATTGTTTGATGACTCGGTCACGCGCAGCGAGAGTTTGGCTACCTACTCAGCCAGCCTCCAACCAACGGCCCGTGGCTGTCGTCAGAGAACCTGAGGTCGCTCATGTCCCTGCGTCTCGCCTGTCTACTTGCTCTGCTGACCGGTCCTGCGTGGTCGGCGTCCGTAGCGGCGACTCCGCGTGATGCCATCAACGCGACGTACGTCGCCACGATCCGGCCGATGTTGTCCAAGTACTGCGGCGAGTGTCACAACGCGGAGAAACACAAAGGCGACATCAATCTGGCGCCGTTGCTCAGCAGTTCCGCGACCATCGATCAGGTGCTTAATCAGGCGGCGTTGTGGCAGAAGGTCGGATCCGAGATCGGCTCGCGCGAAATGCCGCCGGAGAAATCGAAGGAGCAACCCAGCGACAGTGAGCGCCAAGCCCTGATCACCTGGCTGAAGGGGTTTCGTCGGCTCCAGACACCGGATCCCGGCGTTGCGGTCATGCGGCGGTTGGCGCGCAGCGAATACACCAACACCATCAATGATCTTTTTGGCGTGACCGCGGCGGCGATGGTGAATGCCGGCGTTGATCTGCCTGCGGACAGCATTGGCGCCGGGTTCGACAATTCGCTCTCGCCCCTGCTGGCGGAAAAATACCTGCTGGCTGCCGATGCGGTCTTGGATCGCTTCATCGCGTCGGACCAGATGAATCTGCAGTTGATTCCTGGGCAGTTGCCCGCGCTGGTCGCAGGCGTCGAAGATAAGGGCAAGCCCGACGGGGCCGCACGGCTGTTCTCCACCTCCGCCGACATCATCACGCAGGCGAACTTTCCCGCTGAGGGCGCGTACACGTTTCGTATCAAAGCCGGCGCTGAGGCCGCGGGCGGAGAACCGATCCGACTGGCGCTGCGGCTTGATGGCATGGTGGTCGGCGAGGTGACGGTCAAGGCGACGCTGCCGAAAAGCGCCGCGTATACGGTCACCGCCAAGCTGAGCCCAGGCCGCAAATCGCTGTCAGTCCTCTACGTCAATCCCAAGGCGGTGGAAACCGTCGCTCCGGCAACCAAGTCGACCGCCAGCAAGCCGGCTGCGCCGAAAACCCGCAGCGTGTCCGTCGAAGCGATCGATATCGTGGGCCCCCCGGCGAAAGCGCCGAGCGACGTTCAGCGGCGGCTGTTTACCACTGCGCCTGGAAAGGGTGTCAGTGCGCCAGACGCCGCGCGCAGCATTCTGGAGCCCTTTGCCACACGCGCGTATCGCCGGCCTCTGCGTAAAGACGAACTCGACTTCGTCCTGAGCATCTTCGCCCTGGGTGATGCTCAGGACCTGACCTTCAACGATTCAATCAAGCTGGCGCTCAAGGCGATTCTGATCGCACCGCAATTCCTGTATCGGACCTCGGAGGAGGTACCTGGGGAGAAGGACAAAGCGGTTACTGCGATCGGTGATTACGAACTCGCCACTCGCTTGTCGTATTTCCTGTGGGGGACGATGCCCGATCAGGAGCTCTTTCGTCTGGCGCAGGAGCGCACGTTGTCCAAGCCCGAGGTGCTGGCCGCGCAGACCAAACGTTTGCTCGCTGATCCGCGAGCGCGGCACCTCGCCACTGCGTTTGCCATGCCGTGGCTGAACCTCGACAAACTCGCGGACCTGCCGGTCGACGAGAAACTGTTTCCGCTGATGACCAAAGAGATGCGCCAAGCCATGTATGATGAGGGCGTCGCGTTCTTTCTTGGCCTGTTGGACAAAGACAACCGCATCACTGATGTGATCGATAGCGATTATGCCTACGTCAACGCGCAGACCGCCAAGATCTATGGCATGAGCGAGGTCAAAGGTCCGAAGATGCAGAAGGTCACGCTCAGCGATAAGAATCGCGGCGGTGTCATCACCATGCCTGGCGTGTTGGCGGTGACCTCCATGCCGTCACGCACCAGTCCGGTGAAACGCGGCAAGTTCATCCTCGCGCAACTGCTCGACGAAACGCCGCCGCCACCACCGGCCGATGTCCCGGAGTTGAGTGATCAGAACACCGCGAAGAACGCCAAGCTAACGCTACGTCAACGGACCGAACTGCATCGCGAAACCCCAGCCTGTGCTGGCTGCCACCGGGTCATGGATCCGCTGGGATTCGGCCTGGAAAACTACGACGCCATCGGTCGTTGGCGCGACCGTGATGACTTCGGGTTGTCAGTCGACTCAATGGGCGAATTGCCTGGTAAACAGCGCTTCTCATCGCCCAGCGAGATGCAAAGCATCCTCATGCAACGCAAAGACGCGTTCGTCCGCACGCTGACCAAACGAATGCTGACCTTCGCGGTTGGTCGTCAGGTGTCCGGCTATGACGACGTGGTCATCGACGACATTTCAGATGCCGTGATCGCCAACGGTTATCATCTGGAGGATCTGATTCAGCGCATCGTCTGCAGTTATCCCTTCTTGAACCGTCACACCATCAAGTGAACACCAGGAGTTCGTCATGCCACGTTTCCCCATGCTCTCGCGTCGCACCGCCCTCAAAGGTCTTGGTGTCGCCTTGGCCCTGCCCCTGCTGGAGACCATGGCGTGGACGGCCAACCCTCCGGCGAACGGCAACCCACAACAGCCGACGCGCCTGTTGTTCGTCCACTGGAAAAACGGCGTGGTCGCCAGTCGCTTCTGGCCGAAGGACGAGAAATCCTTTCATCCCGCGCAGACCTTGCCGCCGACGCTCGAACCGCTGCGCGGCGTGCTGACCGAGTTGCTGCTCCTTGGTCAGATCAAGAACCCCTGTCAGAACCTTGGCGAGGACAAGAACGGTGCGGCCGGCCATAAGGCGGACTCCTCCTGTTGGTTGACCTGCGCGCATGTCAAAAAATCCAATGGCACGGTAGATCTGGGCATATCGGCAGACCAGTTCGCCGCGGAACAGCTCGGGCAGTACACCATCCTGCCATCCCTCGAACTCGGCCTCGCGGGTCACGGCATCAGTGGCATCGAAGAACATGGGTATTCGAATGCGTACCACACGGCCATCTCCTACCGCAGTGCCACGCAAGCGATCCAGCCCGAGTCCAATCCGCGTGCGGCCCTCGAACGGCTTTTCTCATCCCGTCGCTCAGCGCCGCAGAAGCGCGGGGCCGGACCCAAGGTAGAAACCGGAAAATTCGCTGCCGATGCTGCCGCGGCCGACGGCAACGCCGAGTCGTCACTGGACAAGGTCATGGTCGACAAAGTCCTGGAGCACGCGAAGAGCCTGCGCAAACACGTCAGCACCGCGGATCAGCGCACGCTGGATCAATACCTGGATGGCGTTCAGTCACTGGAAAAACGCATCGTCGCGATTGAGCGCCAACAAGCCCTGGCGGAAGCCGAACGCGCTCAGGGCGGCAAAAAGAAAGTCGGTGTCTTCTCCGATCCTATTACCGTGACCATGCCCAAAGACGGCGCGCCGTTCAGTGAACGCTTCCGGGTCATGGCCGACCTGATGATCCTGGGTTTCCAGAGTGACGTCACGCGCGTCGGCTCGATCTGCAATTTTGGCGATTGCGCCGCTGAGCTTGGCATCAAGGAAGACGTCCACCAGTTCACCCACAATGACCCGAGCAAAGCCGATGACGTCAATCTCATCAAGTGCCTGCAGATTGAGTTGATGTATATGCAACAAGTCGCGTATGTCATTCAACGCGCCAAAGATATCAAAGACGGCAATGGTAGCCTGCTGGACCACAGCATCTTCCTCTGCGGTTCCGGCATGGGCGAAGGTCGTCACCACAACAACGATGACTGCCCAACGATCATCGCCGGGCGTGGCAACGGCACGGTGCGCACCGGTCGTTACGTCACCCAGGCCAAGGGCACGCAGGGTGATCTGCTGATGGCGATTTTGGCTCGCGCTGGCTGCACGGTGCCCAAGCAGTTTGGCCTGAACGGGACCAAGCTGTTACCGGATCTGTCGTGAGGACGATGGTAGACACATCCGCTGCAGACCTGCGTTCACTCCTTCATGAATAAGCCACGTGATTCGCGCAGGTTCGGCTCATGAGTTCGATTGAGCACATCAATCTGCTACTGATCCTTGATGCCTTCGGCTTTGTCATCGCTCCTCTTGATCTCGCTCTGCTCTCCGTCGCGTGCTGCCGTGATATCTGAGTTCATCAACTTAGTTCGCTTAGCGTCCTCGATGCAGACTACGCTCAACATCGTCTCTTGCGCTCGTCAGCAGTTTGCTGGCGGATCCGTATTTGCTTATCAGCAAGATGAGCCGTGCGGATTCTTCGAGCAGAAACGCTAGGCTTATTCCGTCACGCACACGTCGCTCCGCCGTTGCTATTCATAGAGGTTTTCGATGCGCCTACGCTGTCTGACCGCACTGCTCGTCTGCTCCGCCCTTGGTGCAGGGGAATCACCGCCAGCGCATGATCTCTCCAAGCGTCAGCTGGTGGTCACGAACTCCTGGTTCGCGAACAGCCACGCCGATGCCTCGTTCATGCCGCAGGGTATCGAAGCCATGTTCGTGGCGCCGGATGGCACCACCTACACCAACATCAGTTGGGAAGAAGGTGGTGGCAACGTAGCGGTGGTAACCGCTGACGGAACGGTCCAGCCGCGGCCACACCATCCGGGATATTTCGGTTGGGGACACGGTGGTGGCATGGCGGTGACCGCCAACACCACGTACGTCTTTTTCACGCAGAATTACAACAATGAAGGCGGAGGCCTGAAGAACCCGGACAACTGGCCTCCTGCTGGCTCGGATTGGTACGGGATCAGCCGCCGTCTGCGCTCCGACATTGGCAAGGGTCCCGCCATCGCCGGAGGCAAAGGTGGCAAGGACAGTCCGACCGCCTGTTTTTTACCCGTCCATGAAGTGCCCACGTCGACGAAATCCGAGGCCGGCCACATCCGCGGACTCTGCGCCAACGACGATGAATTGTTCGTGTCATGCCCATTCGATAAGAAGATCCGCGTCTACGACAGCGAACAGATGACGCTCAAGCGCTCGTGGGACGTCGACACGCCGCATCTGCTCGCCCTGGATGGAAAGGGCGGACTGTGGGTCTCGAGCGGCCCGGACGCGACCGTGATCAAGCGCTACGACCTGCAGGGTAAAGCGATGCCGCAGGCCATCACGCTGCCGGAGGGCAGTCGCGTTGGCAGCTTCTGCATCGACCCCAAGGGCCGCCTGCTGATCGGCGATGTGGGCCAGAACGAATGCGTGCTGATCTATGACGATCTGACGACGACACCGAAACCGGCCGGGACCTTTGGCACCAAGAAGGGCATCTACTCCGGCACGCCGGGCGCCCTCGGGCCGCTGAAATTCCATCAGGTCCGTGGCATCGGAGTGGACAACACCGGCGCCATCTACATCGCCAACACCGAGTACCGCACCACCGGTCCCGGCATCTGGCTCGAAAAATATACGCCCGCCGGCGCCCTGCAGTGGCGTCGTTATGGCGTCGTGTTCACCGATAGCGGCGCCGTGGATCCCGCGTCGGACGGCAAGGTCTTCTACGGCATGACCGAACGGTATGACGTTGATCTCAGCAAACCGCCGGGACAGGAGGCCGCGCTCGCCGCCTACACCGCGAACTTTTACAAATACCCGCACGATCCGCGCTTCGTCGAGTACGATAACTCGGGCGTCTACATCCGCACCTTGGAGAA
This sequence comes from Planctomycetota bacterium, assembly GCA_031426335.1. Classification (GTDB taxonomy): domain Bacteria; phylum Planctomycetota; class UBA11346; order UBA11346; family UBA11346; genus BOG-1363. Next base: position 8,346 of record JANPLC010000249.1, on the reverse strand, counting down.
GAGGCCCTTCATCGTCACCACGGGCATGGGGTCCGGCAATTCAGCCTTCTGCATCTACCGCCTGAGTCCGGCGACCGACGGCGAGGTGATGATCCCCTGCGTGGTGTGGAGTGGCTCGCGGAAATATCCGCACGCTCCCGAAGGCCCGTGGATGTGGCGCGACGCCAACGGCAACGGGCAGTTCGACGAGGGGGAATACACCAAGACCAAGGTCCATGAGGCCTACGGCGGCAACAGCGCTTTCATGGATACGCGCGGCGATATCTGGATGACCTGCTGGGGTCCCCTGCGCAAGATCACTCGTCGTGGCATCGATAGCCATGGCGTACCGATCTACGACGGAACCTTCGAAGAGATCCAGGCACCCAAACCCTTCGGCGGCATTCGACGCCTGCGCTATGATCCGGACACCGACGTGATGTTCCTGGGAGGAACCTTGGAGGGCGAGAAGACCCATCACTGGAAATCGATGGGCAACCACGTGTGCCGCTACGATGGCTGGAGCACGGGGAAGCGTGACGCCACGTGGCACGTGACCTGCAACTTCGAAAAGGGCGGCAACTGCGAGCCGATCTCCTTCGACGTGGCAGGGGACCATGTCTTCGTGGCATTGGCCGAGCGCGGCAAGATCGGCGACCGCGAGATCAGCCGTGGACATATCGACGTCTATGTGAGCAAAACCGGCGCCCCCGTCGGCTTCATCGAACCACCAAATAATTGGGGCGTGGGCTGGATGGACGCGGTCGAGTGCCTGAGCGTCTATCGCCGGAAGAACGGCGAATACCTCATCATCCAGGAGGAAGATGGGCGCGGGAAGAATCTGCTGTATCGCTGGAGCCCTGGGGCCCCATTGGGAACCGTCAAGTAACCGGGACATCCGCGGCCCTTTTCACGGGGGAGGCTCTCGCCGATTCCTGGCCTGGGGTGTCTTGAGAAAAAGCTCAGGCCAGAATCCACTCTCACGACTCTTTTATGGAATCCCTCATGAGCGTTTATTTTATTTCGCGTCGTCATGTGGTCACCAGCTGTCAGCTGACGACTCCGGACAAGCCTAGGTGGCGCATCCTCGCCCTCGCATTTTTTCTGTTCTGCTCCGCTTTACCAACCACGGTTTCTGCCGCGGAGGTCGCCACTGACTTTCCGATCTGGGTCGAGCTGGACAAGCCTCACGTGGTGACGGTCGTCATCGAAGACGAGGCGGGCCTGCGTGTACGCAATCTGGTCGCCGACATGCAGCTGCCGTCCGGACGGAACCGGCTGAGTTGGGATGGATTTGATGACGGCAAACGCACGGCCGAGGGAGACCTGATACGTCAGCGCGTTGCTCCGGGAACCTACCGCGCGCGTGGCCTTACCCACGACGGCATCAAGACCGTGTACGAGTTCACTGCGTATAGCGGTGGAAACCCGGCTTGGCCAAACCAGGAACACACCGGGGGTTGGCTGGCGGACCATTCACCGCCGATGAGCGCGCTGTTTCTGCCGCCCGGTTGCGGTTCCCCGCATGGTGGAGGGAAATCACAGATCCTGCTCTCGGCCCTGGTCGCCGAAGCGGGTTCGCCCTTTGTGTGGGTCGGCACCGATGGCAGCACCTTCCACCGCAAATCGGTTTTCGGCTGGGATGGTGCCATTTCCCTGGCTCGCGATGTCGGCACCAAGGGTCGCGACGATGTCTATGCGTACGGCATCATGGCCCACGAGACATCCATCCGACTCCGCGCCTTCAAGCGCGACGGCAGCGGCATGGAAATCCTGAACTACAAACCAACCGTCGCGATGCAGCGTGAGCCAGGGGCCATCGGTCTGTCGCTCGCCGTGCGCGATGGCCTGGCAGTTATCAGCGTCCCGAGTGAAGAGAAGCTTCTGTTTGTCGACACCATTGAACGAAAGGTCTTGGGATTATCGGCGATGCCGTCGCCGCGTGGACTGTTGTTTGACCATCAGGGACACCTGCTGGTGGTGAGCGCCAAGCAGGTCCAGCGGTTCACGGTCGAGCGCAAAGAACCCACGGTCCTGCCGGTCCTGGGGAAGGCCACCGTCGTTCTTGCCAAGGGTCTGGAGGGTCCGCACACCCTGGCCATCAATGCCGCAGGGAACGAACTGTTTGTCGCTGACTGGGGCACCAGCCATCAGGTCAAAGTTTTTTCGCCCGATGGGAAATTCCTCCGCGCGATCGGCAAACCGGGTGGAGCGCAACTGGGTCTCTATGACGAACACCGCATGACCCAACCCCAAGGCCTCGCCCTCGATGACCAAGGACAACTGTGGGTCGCAGAAGCGGATCACCTGCCCAAACGCATCAGTGTCTGGGCAGCGGCCACCGGCAAGCTGGTGGACTCGCGTTACGGGCCACCGCACTACGGCGGTGGCGGCACCATCGATCCGCTGGACAAATCGCGCTTCTTCTATGCCACCTATGAAGGCGTGATGGAGTTCAAACTCGACTGGAGCAAAGGAACTGCGCGCCTGCATGCGGTGGTATGCCGGCAATCTGCTCAGGGGTTCGCCAAAATGCCCGGTGAGAACTGGCTGCCCGAGACCCCACTGCGCGTGGGTGGTCGCACCTACCTGGTCGGCGGCTATCAGGGTGGCCTGCGCGGCAACACCTACACCGCGACCTTCCTGTTGGATGAGACCACGCGTATTGCCCGGCCCGTCTCCTACGTCGGCAGTGACCGTTGGTGGCCCAATGTTGCCGCCGACAAAACAATCGTGGCGCTGGCTCCCAACAAGAAAAACGAGCAGTTCCTGGCCTGGTCTGATCTGAACAACGATGGGCAGCCGCAACCCACAGAGTTTACCTACCGCGTGTTCACTGAGACCTTCGCTGATGAAAAGGGCGCGCAGCGCAAAACCTATGGCTACCGTGATTTCAACGTCAACCCGGACCTCTCCCTGCACGGCTCGTGGGGAATTGCCGTTCCCGCGCCGGTGATTCGCGCCGACGGCGTGCCGGTTTACGACCTCGCCAAAGCCCGCTTCGACATCACGCCCACGCACGCGATGGCGCTGATCGAGGACGGCGCTGACACGCGACCGCTGAAGGACGGGAGTTTTCTGACCGGCCTGCTGTCCGCCTGGCGCAAGGACCAGCTGCTGTGGAGCTACCCCGAACGTCGCGGCGGACCGCCGCAGTTCCCAGGCGAGGTGGTGGATCCAACGCGCTTGCTCGGACCCGTCGCGACGGCATCCAAGGGCGAGGCTGGGCAGTGGTTCGCCATCAACGCGGAGAAGGGGAACATGTTCCTCTTCACCGCCGACGGCCTGCTCATCCAGGAGCTCGGTGGCGATATGCGGATAATACCGCTCATCCGCTACCCGCAGGCGAAACGTGGCCTGCCCATGGATAACGTCAGTTTTGAGGATGAACATTTCCACCCGACGGTGACGCAAACAAAAGACGGCGAGATCTACCTCGTTGCCGGCAAGGAGCACTCGTCGATCTTCCGCTTGGACGGATTTGAGACCATCCGCCGCCGCGATTTCGGCACCGTATCGTTGACCGCTGCGGCCACGGCAGCGCTGCCAGCAATCCGCGTGACCAAAGCCCGCACCCAGGGCCGGGCCACGACGTTCGTGAACGTGCTGGCCGAGAGTCCGACGGTAGATGGCAAACTCGATGACTGGAGCGCTGGCACACGCTGGCATGAGGTCGGCGATGCCGGTCTCGCTGGGGTCACCGTCAGCGGCGATCGGCTCTACGCCGCCTTCAAAACCAGCAACCCACGTTTGCTGGACAACGACGCGACGGATCCCCGATTCATGTACAAGAATGGCGGCTGTATCGATCTGATGATCGGCACCGATGTCGGTTCCGATCGCAAACGCACCTCGCCCGTCGCAGGCGACCTGCGACTGCTGGTGACCAAGGCCAAGGGCAAAACCGTGGCCATGCTCTATCGCGCAGTGGTGCCAGGGACGGAGGAGAAGAATCGCGTGCTGTTCGAGTCGCCGATTGGCAAAGTGTGGTTTGATCGCGTGGATGACATCAGCAGCCAGCTCCAACTTGCCCAGGACGGTGGCAACGCGGAATTCTCAGTGCCTTTGGCTGCGCTTGGGTTTTCGCCGAAGGCCGGCGATAGCGTGCTGGCAGATTTTGGCATCCTGCGCGGCAACGGCACCCAAACGATCCAACGTCTCTACTGGAACAATCTCAATACCAACCTCGTGAGCGACATTCCTAGCGAAGCCCGCCTGCAGCCGGCCAACTGGGGTGTCTGGACCTTCCGCGCCTACCATTCCAAACTGCGTGAGCCTGATCCAGCAGCGGCCACCGCGTCCGTACCTGGCGTGCGCTATGCCCTGTTCAAACCTACGCGCAACTTTGAAGGACGTGTCCCAGATTTTTCCAAGATGCCAGTTACCTCAAGCGGAACGACGGACGCTTTCAGCTTTCCGACCAAGGATGAAAAACAGCCGGGTTTCCGCTTCACCGGTTACATCACCGTGCCCAAGGATGGGCTGTATGCCTTCTACCTGCGCTCAGACGCAGAAAGCCGTCTCTACATCGGCGATCACCAAGTCGTGCAAGGAAAGAGCAACGAGAACACCACCTATGACGGCGATATTCTTCTGAAGGCAGGCAAACACCCGATCCGCATTGAGTACGTGAATGACTTTGCCCGGGCGGTTCTCCAAGTCTCCTGGCAAGGACCCGGCTTCGAGAAGGTGGAAATTGGTAAGGACTCGCTCTGGTGTGCCCCGTGAAATGACCTCTATCTTGCTTGCGCCAATCGTTGTCTGAGCGCATCGAGCAGCACCGCGCCAACGATCACTCCGCCGGTGATGACGCGCTTGAGTGGCTCCGATGCGCCGACCTGCGCCAATCCGGTCTGCAGCACAGCGATGATCAGCACGCCAAAGAAGGTCGCCACCACCGAGCCGCGCCCGCCCATCAGACTAGTGCCACCGATAACGCAGGCGGCGATGGCAGACAGTTCCAGGCCGACGGCGGCGTTGGGATCGGCGGAGGACAGCCGCGCGGTCTGCATGACTGCTCCGAGGCCGCACAGCAGTCCGCTGACGGCGAACACCGTGATGGCATACGGCGCGGTGCGGATACCAGCCATGCGCACCGCTTCGGCATTGGTGCCGATGGCGATCAGGTGGCGACCGAACACCGTGCGCGTCAGTACCACTTGGCCGACGATCACCACGACCAGCGCGGTGAGCACGGCGGGTGACAGCGCGATCCCTGGAATCGGTGCGCCGATCCACTCGACCGACGAGCCGATGTAGGTGGTCTGCGAATCAGTCACCAGGTACGCGCCCCCGCGGGCGGCTTCGAGCATGCCGAGCGTGACGATGAATGAGGGGATCCGCGCCCACACGCTGATAACACCGTTCAGCAGGCCCGCGGCCGCGCCGGTCAGCAGAGCAAGCGGAATGGCCAACGCCAACGGCCAGTGCCATTGCATCAGCGCGGCGCCCATCAGCGCGGCGCTGAGCGCGAGCAATGAGCCCACCGACAAATCGATACCGCCAACGATCAGCACCAGCGTCATGCCCACCGCCACCACCGTCAGGTCGGGGATCTGGTTGGCGATCGAAGCCGCGGTCTTGGCGCTGGCGAACGAGGGACTGGCGAGGCCGAAGATCACCACCAGCGCCAGCAATGCGGCGCCTAGGCCGACGTACTGCACGACTGATGGTGGCAGACGCGGGCGACGACTGACGAGCGGAGTATGGTCGGCCTGGGTCATGCGACGTCCTGGGCGGTGGTCAGGTGGTTGCTGAAGGCCGCGCGCATCAGCGCCTCGCGGGTCCAGGTGGCGCGCTCGAAGCGCCCAGCGACGCGGCCGGCGGACATCACCACGATGGCGTCGCAGGTCTCCAGCAGTTCATCGAGATCGCTGGAGACGATCACCAGCGCCTTGCCGTGTTCGGCTAGTTCGGCGAACACTTGATGGATGCGGCGGCGAGCAGCGACATCGATGCCGCGGGTCGGTTCATCAAAGAGGAAGACCTCGGCGTCACGCGCCAACCAGCGGGCGATCACTACCTTCTGTTGGTTGCCACCGCTCAGGGCACCGACCGTCTGATCGATCGAGGTGCAGCGGGTATCGAGGAGCATGCGGTAATCTTCGGCCAGTTGTTGTTCGGCTGCCTGCGCGACGAAACCAAACCGCGACGGCAGCGCGCCGAGCGAGGTGTTCCAGCGCACGGACAGTGGCAGCAGGAGCCCATCGCGTTTGCGCTCTTCGGTGATCAGCGCCAGTCCATGAGCCACGGCCTGCGCCGGCGAAGTGAGTTGGACTGCTGTGCCGTGCAGACGCAAAGTTCCTGCCGCCGCGCGATCAGCGGCGAACACTGCACGCAACAGTTCGCTGCGACCCGATCCCACGAGGCCGGCGATACCCAGGCGTTCACCAGCACACACGCGGAAGCCGCCATCCACGAGCCGTGGCGGCGCGCGGAATCCGTCGGCCTCCAACACTACCTGTGTCGTGGCGAACGAGGTCCACGCGCTGCGTGTGCGGATTTCCTCGCCGCTCATCAACGCCACCATCGCGTCGGTGGAAAGCCCTTCCGCCGGACCGGTATGTACCCGTCGCCCATCGCGCAACACGGTCACGCGATCGGCGAGCCGTGCGACCTCATCCAGGCGATGGCTGATGTAGATGATTGCCACGCCGCTTTTTCGCAGCCCATCCAGGCGGCGCAGCAGATCGTCGGCTTCGGCGACGCTCAGCGCGGCGGTCGGTTCGTCGAGGATCAGCACGCGGCACTCGCGACCGAGCGCGCCGGCGATCTCCAGCAGTTGCTGTTGGCCGACTCCCAGCGCCGAGACTGGCAGATCGGTGGGCAGCGAAGACAGGCCGCTGCGATCGAGGATCGCGCGCGCTTGCGCATGCAACGCCGTGCGATCGATCACGCCGAAGCGCCGCGGCAGGCGCGTCAGCAGCAGATTTTCCGCCACCGTCAGCGTGGGGATCAGGTTCAGTTCCTGCTGTACGATCTGCACGCCCGCGAGCTCAGCCTCGCGCTTGTTCAGCGGTGCGAAGGGCCGGCCATCCAGACGCATGCTGCCGGCGGTCGGTGTCACCAGGCCAGCAACGATGCGGCTGAGCGTGCTCTTGCCCGCGCCGTTGGCGCCGAGCAGCGCATGCACCTCCCCTCGACGGATGGTGAGATCGACCTCCGCCAACACCGGCACAGCGTAGGTCTTGCCGATGCCAGTGAGTTCTAGGACATCGTTCATCAGAGACAGCCCGCACAACCAACCGCAGAGACGCAGAGGCACGAAGAGGGCCGCAGAGCGGACAGACCTGAACGTTTCATCTCTGCGGCCCTCTTCTCACCTCTGCGTCTCTGCGGTAAACCGAGCCGCTTCACGGCAACCTCGGTCATTTCACGTCCGCGGCGGTGACCAGATCCACCGGGGTTTCGCGGTCGGCGACCGCCGTCTTGGGATTCGCAATGAGTTTGAGCGCCACCTCGATGCCGAAGACCGCGAGCTGATCACCATGCTGGTCGGCAGTGGCGAGCACAGTGCCGGCCTTTAGCGCGTCGCGCACGGCGGGGATGTTGTCGAAGCCCACCACCTGGACGGCGCCGGTCTTACCTGCGGCCTTCACCGCAGCGATCGCACCAAGGGCCATGCTGTCGTTGGCGGCGAGGATGGCCTTCGCCTCGGGATGACGGGACAACAGCGACGCGGCGATGGTGTTGGCCTGGGCCATGTCCCACTGCGCGCTCTGGCTGTCGGCGATGGTGATGCCGGCGGCTTTCATCGCGTCCTCGAAGCCCAGCCGACGCTGGGTGCCATTGAACGAGGTGCGGATGCCTTCGAGCACCACCACCTGATCGCCGGACTTGAGGGATTTGGCCAGGTGTTCGGCGACCTTGCGCGCACCGACACGATTGTCAGGACCAACGAAGGGCACGGTGAGTTTCTCCGCCGCCAGCACCTCGGTATCGAGACGGTTGTCGATGTTGACCACTACCACGCCAGCGTCACGCGCACGACGCAGCACCGGCACCAACGCCTTCGAATCCGCCGGTGCGATGACGATGGCCTGGACGCCAGCGGCGATCATCTCCTCCACCAGGGCGACCTGGCGGGTAAGATCGCGTTCATCTTTGATGCCGTTGACCACCAAGTCGTAGTCGCCCGCGTGTGCCGCTTGATGTTGCTTGGCGCCGTCAGCCATGCCGGCGAAGAACTCATTGGCGAGCGACTTCATCACCAGCGCCACGCGTGGTTTTCCACTGGCGGGTGTCGCCGGCGCGGCGGTCACCGTGACCTCGCTCTGACTGCCGCAGCCGCTGATGACGACGGTCAGTAGGACGAGCAGCGTGACGGAGAGGCGGAGCGTGGTGGTCATGGGGTTCCTCAGGCGGTGG
>JANPLC010000248.1:0-4548 GCA_031426335.1 Planctomycetota bacterium | reverse complement strand
CCTGGGACCAAGTAGCTCAGGCGCAGTTCGCCGGCACCGGCCTGCGGCGCACGCAGGGTGACGACCACATCACGGCGTTCGAGTCGCGACGCGCTGCTGGCTTGCTGGAGTTCGCGCCGCTTGGCTTCAATGCGGGGCTGGAGATCGAGCCGGGCGGCATCAATGGCGCGTCGTTCGGCTGCCTGAGCCACGCGCTGGTTGTCGAGGAAGGCGAGGATACCCTGATATTCCTCAATCGTCGGCCGCGTCGGCAGCGCGCCATCTTTGCCGGTGACCTGACGAAACGGCGCTTCTTGAACGGAATCGACGAAAGCATTGGCCTTGGCCAACGCGGCCGTGCGATCATCAAGTTCACGCATTTGGGTCTCGACCGCACGCAGGTCGGTCTCCAGCGTGCGGATCGCGGCCTCCTGGCTTTGGGCGAGGAAAACCTTGTGGCTCTGGATGCCGTCGACCTGCGCGCCGCCATTCACCGTCACGCGCAATGATTGCTCATCCAGATCCGACGGCAGGCCGCTGAAGGTCACCATCTGGGTGCCGGCCACCAGCGGGACCTCGGCCCGCCGCGTCACGTAGGCGCGATCCAGGAACACCGTGGCGGCTTCGACGGTTGAGGCAATTGCAGCGGGAGCCTGGTCTTCGGCTGACATAGCAGGTGAGCAGCAAGCCAAAGCGGCAAGAGCGGATACGACCGGGATGAAACGCATGGTGGCTCCGGAGGCGGTGGTGGAAACGAACGGCGAATACCTACCAGTGCTCAGGGGGCTGTCGAGTAACACCGGGGTAACGACGTGGAGTGATGCCCACGTGGCAGATAACCGGTATCGGCGCATTGCACTGAAATGAGGTGCATTCATCCTCCCCGGCCAACCACGCTAGGAGCCTCATCATGTTGATCGCCGCCAAGACCGCTGTTGTCGCATTGATCACCCAGATGTTGTTCCTGAGCATTTTGCTGGTCGCCACACCATCGGCTCTATTGGCTGAAGAAGCGGCACCAACCTGGACCGTGCCGGTTGGCTGGGCTAAACTTGATGGCGAGAAGCCGATGCGCGTCGCCACCTTCAAGGCCGGCGAGGGTGCCAACGCGGTCGAGGTCGCCATTTCTGTCTTCCCAGGCGATGTCGGTGGACTGCTCGGCAACGTCAATCGCTGGCGTGGTCAGGTGAAGCTCGCTCCGCTCACTGAGGATCAACTCGCCGCCAACGTCACGCCGTTCGAGGTGTCCGGTTTCACTGGCAACACCATGCGTTTGAAAGGTGAGGCGCAGCACATGCTCGGTGCGGCGATCAAAGAGGTGAAGGCGGAGCGTACGTGGTTCATCAAGATTCTCGGCACGCCCGCAGCCATCGAAGCACAGGAAGCAGCGTTCGTCGCTTTCGCTAAGTCATTTGTTCCGGCGAAGTGACGACCCGCGAAGTGACGATTAGGTGATCGTCACCTGATCACCGACACGAACCGTGCCCGGTGTCAGCACGCGGGCATACAGCCGCGCGCGGCCTGGGTTCTTGTGTTGGTCGAGGCACGCGATCGCGCCCCCAAGAAATGATTTGGCGATGTTGCTGCAGGGAGCGGTGTAGCTGGTGATTAGCAGCTCCACGGTGTTGCCCAGGATCAGACGATCGCCGGGTTTCAGCGCTGCCCAGTCTAAACCGGCAATGGTGATGTTTTCGCCGGTCGAGCCTGGACGTATGGGATGACCTTGAGCGGCGAGATCATCAATGATCTCCTGCGCGAGCAGACAGACCGCGCGATCGGGGCCGCCGTGGAACTTGAGATTACGTTGGCGGTCGCCGACGAGGCCGGCGGCTGTGATCTCGCAGGAAGCGACCGGCAATTTTGGGACACCACCGTCGGAGCGGTTCAGCGAAGTCACATGTCCGACGGCGGCCACGGCATCAGCCCGTGATCAGTTTCTTTATCTCCGCCAACTTCGCATCGCGCAGTGCGGCAGTATCCGCTTCCAGATTCAAACGCACCACCGGCTCGGTGTTGGACGAGCGCAGGTTGCACCACCAGTCGGCGAAGCGCACAGTCACGCCGTCGAGTTCGGCGACCTTGGCGCCTGGCAGTTTGCGCAGGCGTTCCATCACCACGTTGCTGTCGGCGACCTTGAAGTTGATCTCGCCGGTGTGGAAGTATTTCTCCAACGGCTTGATCAGGCTGCTGAGGTTCGGTGCTTCGCTGATGATGTTGGCCAGCAGCAGGAAGGCGTAGAGGCCCGAGTCCGCGCCGTAGAAATCGCGGAAGTAGTAGTGGCCCGACAACTCGCCAGCGAAGGCGGCGTGGTGCTCCTTCATCGTCGCTTTGATGAAGCTGTGGCCGACGCGGGTTTCGACCGGGATGCCGCCAAGTTGGGTGATGAACTCGGGCACGACTTTCGAGGAACGCAGATCGTAGGCGATGGTCGCCTTCGGTTCGCGCGCCAGGTAGTATTTGGCGAGCAGCGCGGTGGTGAGATCGCAGGTGACGATGCCGCCTTTTTCATCGACCAGCGCACAGCGGTCGCCGTCGCCGTCGAAGCCGGCGCCGAAATCGGCCTTCTCAGCCACGACGCGGGCACACAGCGCTTTGAGATTTTCCGCCTTGAGGGGATTGGCCTCGTGGACGGGGAAACGACCATCCGGATCGAAGTTCATGGCGATGACGGTGAGATTCGGAATCTTCGGCAGCAAGTGTTGCAGCATCGTACCGATGATGCCGTTGCCGCCGTCGATCACGACCTTCAGCGGACGCTTCGGCTGGTAGAGCTTGGCGAGGTACACCGCGTAGGCGTCGATGGTGACCGCTTCATCAATGCGACCGCCGGCGACTTTGGTGATCTTAGCCGAGCGCGCGAGGGCTTCGATCTCTTCCATGCCGGTGCCGCCGCCGATGGGCTTGAAGCCTGGGCCGGTGATCTTGATGCCGCCGTAGGCCGCTGGGTTGTGGCTGGCGGTGATTTGCGCGCCGCCGGCAGTGTCGAGCAAGTGCATCGCGAAAGTGACTGCGGGCGTCGACAACATGCCGACATCAACCACGTGCACACCGGCATCGACCAAGCCTTTGATGAACGCTTCTTTCAGTGCCGGTCCGCTGACGCGCATGTCGCGGCCGACGGTGTAGCGTTTGCCCGCGAGTCGCAGTACCACCGCCGTGGCATTGCCGGTCTGGTAGGCCAGGGATTCGTTGAGCTCCTGGGGATAGAGACCGCGAATGTCATAGGCTTTGAAGGGATCGGGCATGGTGTTCTCGCGACAGATCGGTTGACGAGGAAAGCGGAGGCTAGGAGGGGTTGTGGGCGTGGGAAGGGGATGGAGGAATGCAGGAGGGTGAAGGATGAATTCGGCAAGCCGTTCGCGGACGTGACTACGCAGCGTCTATTCATCCTTCATCCATCATCCTTTTGCTTGGCGTCATCACAGTTGTCGGTCCCAGTCGTCACACTAGCCTGCGAAGCCCAGGAATCACCTATGCGCAAATGGATCCTCATCATCGCCATCATTCTGCTCGTGCTGATCCTGCTGCCGGTCGGCGCCTTCAGTTTTGTCGCGTTGACCAAGCCGGATGTCGGTCCGGCGCCGGCACTCACCGTCTCCGCCACGCCGGAGTTAGTGGAACGCGGGCGCTACCTCTTCCACCACGGTGCCGCGTGCGTCGCCTGTCATACGCCGTGGGACACGACCAAGTACTCCTTCCCACCGATAGCGGGCAAGGAAGGCGCTGGTGGCATGATGTTTGCCGGTGAATCCGGTGTGCCTGGGAAGATTTACGCCTCCAACGTCACGCCTGTCGGGCTCAAGGACTGGAGCGATGGAGAGATCTTTCGTGCGCTGACGACTGGCGTGAACAAACGCGGCGACGCTTTATTCCCGCTGATGCCGTACGCCCACTACGCCAAACTCGCGACGCCCGACTTGCATGCGCTCATTGCCTACCTGCGCACGCTGCCGGCGGTCGACAGCGTGGTGCCGGTGCGTGAGATGAAATTCCCGATGAACATCATCGTGCGCTTGATCCCCAAGGTTGCTGAACCGCCGGCTTCAGTACCCAAGCCAGACGCGCCAGAGTATCCGGCTTACGTCATCAATGCGGCTGCCTGCTTGCACTGCCACTCGCCATCGAATCACGGCAAGGTCCGCCCAGGAACTGAATTCAGCGGTGGCGTGAACTTTCCTATGCCGGACGGCAGCACGGTGCGCTCATCAAACTTGACGCCGGATGACGAGACCGGCCTGGGCAAGTGGACCAAAGAAGCCTTCATCGCGCGTTTCCGTGCCGGCGTCGAGCAGGCCAAGTTGCCGGTGCAACCAAACCAGCCGAACACGCCGATGCCGTGGTCGTCCTATGGCGGCATGACCGATGGCGACCTGGGCGCGATCTACGATCACCTACGCACGTTGCCCAAGGTGGCGAACAAGGTGGAACGCTACACGACTAGCCAGGCGAAATAGGGCACGACGAACGCTCAGTTTACGACGGACGTTTCCTGGGATCGCCGAGTTGCACTCGGCAGAGTGGGACCACGGTAATAGTCCGTCGTGAAAACTGGTGAAATTTCCCCTGGGC
>JANPLC010000247.1:0-28093 GCA_031426335.1 Planctomycetota bacterium | reverse complement strand
CCATGGTCGCGAAGCTGGTGCTGAAGGACAAGGCCGGCAAGACCAGTGAAGTGGTGACGGACACCTCGTGGAAATGCGGAGAGAAGACCGACGGCTGGGAGAAACCCGGCTTCGACGACAGCGCCTGGAAGGCCTCGGCGGATCTCGGCAAACTCGGCAAGGATCCGTGGGGCGACGTGTTCCTCAACGCTGGCAGACCCGGCGGGGGTGGAGCAGTCACGGCAGCGGACCAGCTCACGCTGCTGCCCGGCTTCAAAGCGGAAGTCATCTACCACGTGCCGAAGGGTGAGCAGGGCTCGTGGGTCAGCCTCTGCGCTGATCCAAAAGGTCGTCTGATTGCCAGCGATCAGAACGGCGCGCTCTATCGCATTACGCCGTGCGCCCCAGGTGCGGATGCGGCAACCACCAAGGTTGAAAAGCTCGATGTCGCCGCCGGTTCCGCGCAAGGTCTGCTGTGGGCCTACGACAGCCTCTACGTCACCATCAGCGGTAGCTACCAGAAGAACGGCAGCGGCATCTACCGTCTGCAGGACACCGACAACAACGACTCGTTCGACAAGGTCACCAAACTCAAAGGTATCGACGGCTCCGGCGAACACGGCCCGCACGGCCTAGCGCTCGGCCCCGATGGCATGATCTACTTCACGGCCGGCAACTTCACCAAGATGCCCGAGCCCTTTGACACCTACTTGCCGCCGAAAATCTGGCAGGAAGACATCCTCCTGCCACGTCACTGGGACGCCAACGGCCACGCCAAGGGCACCATGGCCCCGGGCGGCTGGGTCGCGCGCTTCAACGCTGACGGCACTAAGTGGGACTTGGTCGGCATCGGTTACCGCAACGCCTACGACCTCGCCTTCAATCTGGAAGGCGACCTGTTCTCGTGGGACAGCGACATGGAATGGGACATGGGCGCGCCGTGGTACCGGCCGACCCGTGCAACGCACAATCCACTCGGTGCTGACTTCGGTTGGCGCAGCGGCTCGGGCAATCCTCCCGGCTGGTTCGCCGACAGCTTGCCGCCGCTGATGGACATCGGTCCAGGCAGTCCGGTGGGCGTGACGGTCGCCACCGGCGCGAAGTTCCCGGCGAAATATCAGAAAGCGGTCTACATCCTCGACTGGACCTTCGGCACCATGTACGCGCTGCACCTGGAGCCCAAGGGCGCCAGCTACACCACGGTCAAAGAAGAATTCGCCTTCGGTAAACCGTGGCCGCTCACCGATGCGGCGATCGGCACCGACGGTGCGATGTACGTCTCGGTTGGTGGTCGTGGCACACAATCGGGTCTCTACCGCGTGACCTACTCCGGCACGGAATCGACCGCGCCGATCAAGGCCGCGACGCTCACGCCCGAGGCGACGCTGCGCCGCAAGCTGGAAGGTTTCCTGGGCAAGCCGGATCCGGCCGCGCTGGCCGTCGCGTGGCCGAATCTGGGCCATGCCGACCGTTTCGTGCGCTTCGCTGCGCGTGAAGTGGTCGAGACCCAGCCGGTCGCTTCGTGGCAAGAAAAAGTCTTCGGTGAGAAACAGCAGTCACTCATCACCGCACTCATCGCGCTCGCCCGTACTGGCGACAAGTCACTGCAGAACCGCGCCGCTGAAGCGTGGCTCGGCCTCGACCTCGCCAAGCTCGATGTCGCGACCCAACTCGAAGCGCTGCGCGCCGCGTCGCTGATCGTTTCGCGCTGGGGCCAACCGAATCCGACGGTCGCGCTGCGCATGGCAGCGAACATTGACCCATTGTTCCCTTCGAGCGATTACCGCCTGAACCGCGACCTCGCCAGCTTGCTGGCCGTGCTCGGTTCACCGACGGTGACGACCAAGGTCCTCGACCAGATGCTCAAGGATGAATCGCTACCGCCGAACAAAGACCTCGATCGCCTGATCGAACGCAACGGCGGTTATGGTGGTGGCATCGCGGAGATGATCAGATCGAAGCCGATCAGCCAGCGCATGCACTACGCCAATGCGCTGAGCGTGGTGAAGAGCGGCTGGACCAAGGATCAGCGCATCGCGTACTTCTCGTGGTTCGAGACCACCCAGAACGAAGCCAAGGGCGGCAACAGCTTCAAGGGCTTCCTACGCATGATCCGCGACGCGGCGTGGCAACACGTGCCCGAAGCGGAACGTGCCGACTTGGCGCCGGCCAAACTCGCCTCCGGCCCCAAGCCGGTGATTGCGCCACTGGTGCAGCCCAAGGGCCCAGGTCGTGAGTGGACCGTCGATGCCGCCGCCGCGCTCACGCAAAAAGGTTTGAGCAAGCGCGACTACGCCAACGGCAAGGCGATGTTCAACGCCGTGCAGTGCACCATCTGCCATCGCTTCGCTGGCGAAGGTGCTGGCGTGGGTCCGGATCTGTCGACTGTCGGCACCAAGTTCAGCCCGCGTGATCTGCTCGAATCAATCATCGATCCGTCGAAGGTCATCAGCGACCAGTACCAGACCTCAATGTTCATGACCAAGGACGGAGCTTCGGTGATGGGCAAGAAAGTCGGCGAAGAGAACGGCGAGTTCCTGATCGCCACCAGCCCGCTTGACCCCTCGCAGACCACCAAGATCAAGAAGGCCGACGTCACCACCACCGTGCCGATCAAGGTGTCGACCATGCCACCCGGCCTGTTCAACCGCCTCAACCAGGACGAGATGCTCGACCTGGTCGCCTACCTGATCTCGGGTGGCAATGAGCAGGACAAGATGTTCGCCAAATAAGCGCGCGCGAACTGTTCTGGAACGCGACGCAGCCCGCCGGTGATCCGGCGGGCTGCTTTGTTTCGCGGCAGCTTTCGTGGCAGCTTTCGCGACAGCCACGCTACCCGGCTCCGCGCATCACCAACCATGTGTCGGCTCGCCCAGGAGCCATGTACAGTGCCAAGGCGCTGGGCGTATCTGTAGGGTTAGAGCCATGGCCAAGTCCTATGTCCTTGTGCCGTAGCTAATTGTAAAATACTTGAGTGTCCGGAACCAAATTCGTTGCCACGTCTGATCCGCGATCCCACCGCAGGTGATCGGGAAGTGTGGCCATGTTGGTATTGCGCGTTTGCCGTCCAGATCATCGCGCCCTGACGAGCCGGAATCCACGGCGCGGCTTCACCCTGTTCGAAGTCGCGATCTCGCTGGTGCTGGTCTCAGTCGGCGTGATCAGCGTGATGATGGTCTATCCGATGGGCATCAAGACCCAGCTGCTGGCGCGGTATCAACTCTACGCCTCGGCCAAGGCCGAAGAAATGGTCGAGAGCTTCAACGCCTCGCACAACGCCAACCCGGCGATCGACGCCGAAGGCATCGCGCCGTGGGATGTGCCGGTGGCGTATAAGAGCCAGGCGCATGACCTCGAATGCCGGGTTGCCACGCATCGCTTCGGTTTGATACCCCTGCCGCTCGACATCGCGCGACGACTCGACAGCGACGCGGATGAGATCCAGCAGATCCTGGCGCAAGGCGGCTACCTCTACTACTCGCAGCCGATGGCGACCTCGAACACCGAGGAACAAGGCATGCGCATCGCGCCGCCCAACGAGACCCAGCGCATGGTCATCGCTGTCACCGGCTTCGCCCAGCACAACGCTATCGGCATCTTCCCGTGGAAGGCCTGGCCCTACCTGATGCCGTATCCATCGGCGCCGATGCAGGGGTTGCACTGGCACAACGACTGGCTGCCGGCCAGTGCGCCAAAATTCGATTTCCACGGCCAGAGCTACAGTTGGGAAGCGACCTCGCCCACCGGCAGTCCGATCCCAGGCGCTGACTCCGACATCCGCGTGGTGTTCGACGCGTACAAGGCCTACACCTACGACAACAACCCGACTGTCGAACTGGCGACCGCATATCTGCAGGCCGCGCTCCAGTACGCCCAGCTCAAGGGCCTGACTGCGGATTTCTACCAGCCCAATCCGATCCCTAATCCGGTGCCGGATTTCATCGCCGGAACACTCGACCTGGCTGGTGAAGACGCCACCCACGTCGCGTGGAAACAGGTCCAGGCGATGCGTTACTTGTCGCACGCCGCCACCTGCATGACGCGGTGGAAATCGCTCGCCGAGTTGGGTGGCCAACCATCGACCGGCATGGGCGTGGCGATCGGAGCGAACGCTGGCGGCTCGCCCGCGATCAGCCTGACGCACGACCTGATCACCTATTACCACGAACGCTGCATGAACCTGATCATGCGCTATTCCGCGTCGTTCCCCTACGATTGGGCGGCACCGCGACCGCTGCAGCGGACGCAGATGATGGACTTCCCGCTCATCGAGTTCGATCTGTTCCATCCGCCGCTCACCGGCGTGTTGTTCAGTGAGGACATCGGTCGCGGCACCATTCCCGCTGCACAATGGAAGCCATTGCCCGCGCGGCCGATCCACAACGTCGGCGTCAGCTATCAATTCCCGTCGCCGACCCTGCCGCACAACGCCAGCACGCCGACCCACACCATCCCCGATGGCAGTACGCTCGGCTCGCCGGAGTACCAGGCGTTCTGGGGCGATCACAGCCGCTCGACGCTGACCAAACCATTCAAAGCCGCGGAACGCTGCCGCCAGATCGTGTTCTGGGCCGTCGACTGGCAATCCTATGAGGATTGCGAGACCGCACCCAGTGCGCCGGTCGACGCGAGCAAATACCCGATACCCGGTCCGCTGATGAGCCGCAATTTTTCCTACCGGATGAACTTTGTCGATTTCCGCGACGAACAACTCTATTCATTCCGTAATCCCGAGAAGGTACTGACCTTCATGTGGGATGTGACCAATCGTGCCACTGGCGACGACGTCAGCGATGCCATCGGATTGAATCGCGCGTTTGATGAGTTCGCCCAGCGCGACCGCGGCGATGGCACCGTCCCTGGCAACAACGCAAAAGCGCGAGAGGTCTTTTCCGGCGTCTACGGCGCCGATCGCAACTTCAACCGCAAGCTCGACCGCGGTCAGGTTCCCCGCTCGGTGCGTCTGCGTGCGACCACCGTGGCGCGTTTCAACTTCTATGATCCACGCCTGCCGATGACCATTCGTTGAAGACCACAGAGGCGACCATGAACACCCGATACGTCCGCGGCTTCACTCTGATCGAATTAATGATCGCCGTCTCCCTGGGGATCATCCTGGTCTACACCGCCACGTCCGCGTTCCGCGTGGCGGCGCAAGCGGTCACCACCGCCAACCGCATGTCGCTGGAAAACGCCGTGCTGCGCGCTGGTTACCAGATCGCGCATCGTGACCTGGATTTCTGGACCAACGTCGATGATCCGCACAACACCGGCCGGCAGGGCTTGCGTCCCGGTGGCCTCGGCAGCGGCATGCCGTTCACGCGGTTTTCCACCTCGTGGCCGGGTGCGGTCTCCGACAGCGAAACCGCCACCGGACATGACCCGCGCGACACGGCCTGGGCGATGGGCAACAAACGCGTGTGGTGGCGCGGCAACATGGCGGAGAAGAACAACACCGACTTGCGTTTCGGGCGCTACAGCCTGTTCGCCAACCGCAACAGCACCTTGGCGGCGGATCAGTTCTCCTCGGTCGAGGTCCTGTCTGGCATGGCGATGATGAACACGACCTATGGCGGGCCAGTGACCGTGCCGCATTCCTGGGCCTACAACCAGATCAGTGGCTTGGAGAAATCCCTCGGTTTCTACGGCCTGTGCGACTACCTACCGGCCAACGCGATTTATTCTTGGTACGAGCCCTATTCCGGGGCAAGCAATCTGGGCGGCATGCCGTTCTGGCTGATCTCACCCGACTGGCCATTCAACAACGGCGACGGCGGGCAACAGACCCCGCGTGGAAAATACCGCAACTCCTACCAGACCAGCTACGGCATCATCGATCCGCGGTCGAGCAACAATCCAGACGAACTGCGCGATCGTCATCGCCGCTGGTACCACCTTGGCTACGGCTCCGGCGAAGGCAGCCACAACGAATTCAATGACTGGTCGGCGATCCCCGACAACCACCTGGCGCTCAAGCCGCTGAACTGGCCAGGGCTGGATGTCTCAGTGCAACGCTTCATCAAGAACACCCGCTTCGTCAACCTCGCGCGGGTGACCTGGACCAATCCCATCTCCGGCCAGGTGGCGGAAATGTCGTTCACCGCCTTCGGCACCACCCTACGTGGCGCACGCCAGCAACGCGGCGCAACCGGCGGCTGGGCGAAATGGGACAATGACGGCTCGACCAACGATCCCACCCTCGACAGCAACTGAGCCGCCATGTCTAGCCTGATGTCCAACAGCAGCCGCTCCGGCACCATCCTCATCATCGTCGCCGGCATCAGCGCGTTGCTCGCCAGCCTGACCGTCACCTTCCTCGCGCGCATGCGCGCTGATGCGGAGGAAATGCAGGCGGTCGTGCGCGAAACCCAGGCGCGCATCATGCTGATGTCGGCCTGCAATTGGATCCAGGAAGCGTCGCGCATCGGCTGGGAACCGGCCGGAACCGCGCCGACCGCCAACAAAGAGACCTTCGGCTGGATCGATGTACGCGACAATAAACTCGGCCCGAAGTTCCTCGCCAACAACGTCGACGATCCCAGCCGCTTCCCCCTGCGCAGTTTCAAACGCTTCCCAATGTTCGTGATGGAACGCCCGCCCTACGCGCTGCAATTGACCGCCAGCTACAATCCCATCCGCACGCCGTATTCGCCGGATCCGGTGGACACCGCGCAAGCCGAGTTCGGCATGCCGTACCTGCGTTATCCCGATCCCTTGCCGGCGGTCGACAACAACTGGACCCGCAGCGATCCCACCGGCGCCAACGTCAACGCCACCCGCTTCGCGGAATGGGAACGTGGTGACCAGCGTGCACGGACGACCGCCAACGACCTGTCGTGGTTCCGCATCTGGCGGGAGAGCGGCGCGACCTTTGTCGTCACCTGCGGCGCAGGCGGGACCAAAGGGTTCCGCTCCTGGAGCGAGATGACCCCCGACGAACAGGCGGAGTTCAGCAACGACCAAGGTCTGTTCAACTCGCTGAGCAATTCAGAGGTACGCCTGTGGTACCGCGTCGAATGGAGTGCGGCGGTGATGGCGATGGATTACCACATGCTCGATCATTCGCTCGGACGCGAGCGCGACCACTACATGGTCTGGCCGATCAATGCGAGCCATTCGGTCGCTGGCCACGAATACCGCACGCAGACGCACGCGCGCAACATGGGCGGCACCATCCGCTGGGTGCAGCGCCTGGTCAGCGAACCGACCCATTGGTGAGTGGCGGGTGACCTCCGGGCCATTTCGCCGCGCTCGCCCACCTGGGAGCTCCGCCCGTCTGCGCACCCAGACCAGCCAGGGAATCCCATGTACATCCGCGCCGGCTCCGGAGTATCCGGATGGCACAGCCATGCCGGTCGCCATGCCCCTCGAACAGCCCAACGAACGCGAACACGCGCACCCACACGGGTTGCCTGCTCAGCTCCCAGGACCACTGGATCAGGCCGGGGCTTTGCGTCTGCTGCTGGCGAACCGCGCGATGCTGCTGGGCTACATCAACGTCATCACCGGCGATCCGACCCTGACCGAAGACGTTTTCCAAGAGGTCTCGATTGTGGTGATGGAGAAATTCCCGCTGGTCGAGAACACCGAGGGCTTCCGTCCGTGGGCACGTACCATCGCGCGTTTCCAGTCACTCAAGGCGGTCAACAAACGCCGCGCCAACCCGGTGATCCTGGCCGGTGAAGTGATCGACCGCTTGGACCAGGCGTGGGAAGAACACGATCGCGAGGACCCGCGCGCGTCGTCGGTGGCGGCACTCGAACGCTGCATCGCCAAACTCACACCGCGAGCGCAGGAACTGGTGCAGTTGCGCTACCACCAGGACCTCTCCGGCCAGCACATCGCTGACCGTCTGCGCAAGCCGCTCAACACCATCTATGTCGCCATCAGCCGCATCCACCGCACCTTGGCCGAATGCGTGCGTGCGGAGCTTGCCCGCAGCGGCGGCGGAATCAGCGCAGGTCGTCATGTCGAGTGACCTGACGCCAACGCATGGCACGCCAATCGACTTCGATACGCTCGCCGTGTTGCACCTCGACGGCCAGCTCGATCCGGCGCAGCACGAGGACTTCAGCCGACTGATCGCGCGCGACCCGACCAAGGCCCTGCGTTTGGCAGAGATCGCGCAGCTGCATGCCGCGTTGGGCGAACTGGGCCGCACCTCGATGATGCAGCCAGCTGCCCGGCCCGCGAGCAGCAGCTCGACTCGCAGTCATCGCCGCAGCCGACGCACCGCGCTGGGAACGCGCCGGATGCCGGCCTGGGGTTTTGCCGCCGCGGCGGTCCTGGCCGTTGGCATCGTCGTCGGCATGAGCGTACCGTGGTCACCCGCCAAGCCGGATGTGCTGCACGTGGCCAACGGCAGCGTGATCGTCGAACGCGGCAGCGGACGTGTGCGCCTGGATGCCGGCAGCATGGCGCTGAAATCCGGCGATCGTCTGTTCGTCAGCACTTCGACCAACGCCCACCTCGCCACCGGCATGGGTGATCGGGTGGAACTCACCGCCGGGACCCATCTGACCTGGGCGGCTGACGGCGCGGCGATCAACCTCCGTGCGGGATCGCTCATGGCCGACATCGTACCACGCTCGGCCAACGCGCCGTTTGTGGTGCGCACGCCAAAGGCCGATCTGCTGGTAGTCGGCACGCGTTTCACCGTCCAGGCCGATGACGCCTTGTCGCTGCTGGCAGTCGATCACGGACGCGTGCGCCTGACCAACCGCGATGACGCCCGTCAGGTCGAGGTCGCCGCCAATCAACTGACCGTCACCACCGGCGCTGGCGAACTCGCCGCCACCGCGGGCGCGCTGCCCGCCACCGCCATCACCGGTCTGACTGGTGACTACTTCGACCATCCGGATTTCACCGGTTGGCGCCTGCGTCGGGTCGATGCTGCGATCGATTTCGACTGGGGTGATCGTGGTCCTGATCCACGCATCGGTTTTGAAAGTTTCTCGACGCGCTGGCGTGGTTGGCTGGTGCCGGCCTACAGCGGGACCTACACCTTTACCTTCCTGATGGATGATGGCGTGCGTTTGTGGCTCGACGGACGTCTGGTGCTCGACGAATGGCATCTGAGCGAAAAACTGGAGTTCAGCACCACCGTCACGCTGCAGGCCGGTCACGCCTACGCCGTGCGTCTGGATTACTTCCAGGAACCGCGCGACGCGGTCATCCGATGGTATTGGGCGAGTGGTGAACACGCCAAACAACCGGTGCCGACGTCGTGGCTGCGACCGCTCGAATGGACGCCCGCGAGCGAATAAGCTTGTGCCCGTCAGGGCGATTTCGTCTCGCTCGGAGCTGGAGCCGGCGCCGGTGATTCCGTTGCCCCAACCGCGGGCTGCTCGGCGCTAACCGCCGGCGCCGGTTTCTCCGCTGGCGCCTGACTCGCAGTCGCGGGCGTCGGCGTGCTGGGTTTCGGCGCACTCGCTGGCACGCTTACCGATGGCGCAGCCTGCGCTCCCTGCACCACCGTCTGGTCCACCGCGCGGATGAGGATCAGGGTCACCAGCGTACCAGCCCGCAGTCCGAGCCAGGAGTTGCCGCGTTGATCGGTGACGGTCTGCAGCGTCAGGCCTTCCAGGCCATCGGGGCCCATGAGGTAGGCGAGGCCATCGGGATGCTGGTAGGTGACGCTCTTCCCGCTGCTCTCCTGCACCGAGATGCTGGTGATGATCACCGTCGCGCGGTTGCTGCGACTGCTCCGGCGTTCGACCCATCCATTGGCGCGGATGCCACCACAATCCACAGCGAGCGGCATGCGCCCGCCGGCCTCCGCCACCAAGCCGCTGATCAACGCGCCCATGATGGTCGAACCGGCAACGGCGGGACGGCCCTCGGCCAGATCCTTGGTGGCGTTGAAGCGGTTTTCGTCAACCGCCTCAATCGAACTGTCGATCGCCACCAGCAGGCGATCCATGGCGGCCTGATCGAAGCCATCAGAACCGGAAACCCAGGCCTCGACCAAGCGGGCGCGCAGGGTTTCGCTCAGCGGGCGCTTGGACAGCCGTTGGGCAATCACCGCCCGGCGGGTCTCGACGGGAACGGCCTGCGGTGCAGAGCGAGCCACTGGCACAGGAGTCGGCGTCGAAGCGGCCCGCGGTTCATCACGTTCGCCGCAGCCGGTCAAAGCCAGAAGCGACAGCAGGAGGCAGGAGGAACGGTGTGGCATGGTGACCCCAGAATTAGGAATGATGTCGTCGCGACCGCGCCCTCAATGTCAGGACGGCAGCCGTCGTTCCGCGGTCAATCAACCATCCGAGAAGGTGTAGACGCCGGCTTGACCGCTGGTCTCGGAGACCGTCACGCGCAGACGGTGGACGCTGAGCTTGCCGAAGGATTCCTGCAGGCGTTTGTAGAGCGAGCGACCCATCCACGCGGCGAAGTTTTCCGCCGAGGTGTTGTTGATCGGCATGACGATGACCTCGCTGGTCGGCGCCTGGTAACGGCAGTCGCGGTAGATCACTTCGGTGTGCGCGTCGTCACGATGAAGGTAGCGCAGTTCGCGGTGTTCGCCGGGAATCAGCCAATGTTCGTCGAGGTAGTCGCACAGTTCCTTGATGATCGGTTTGACCATCTTGAAATCGATGACCAAGCCGAACTCGCTGAGGTTGCCGTCGACTTCCGCAGTGACCTGGTAGTTGTGGCCGTGCAGGCGCTCCTTCGACCCATCAGGAAAAATCAGGAAGTGGGCGCAGGAGAACTTGAGGTACTCCTTCTCGATCAGGATCGACCAACGTTCCATGTCTGCTCCTCGCGTGTCCGGGTCCGCCCGCGGCGACCTTGCGCGCGGCACGATGGGCGCAACCCTCCCGGCATGTCCGAAGCGGTCAAAGCATTGTTCGCCAACATCGCGCCGAAGTACGACCTGCTCAACCGGGTGTTGTCGGCGCGCAACGATGTGCGCTGGCGCAAACGCATCCTGCGCGAGGTCCAGGGCGGTCCGGCGGACGTGCTCGACCTCGCCTGCGGCACCTTCGACCTGGGGTTGGAGGCGTTGGCCCAGGGCAAGGCGAAGCGCGTGCACGGCTGCGATTTCTGCCAGCCGATGCTGGTGGCAGGTACGGAAAAACGCCAGGGCCACCCGCTCTCCGCCAGCGTCGGTGACGCTTTGCATCTGCCCTTCGCCGATGGCTCCTTCGATCTGGCGATGGTGGCCTATGGCTGGCGGAACTTCGGCGATCCACGTTTGGCGCTGCAGGAACTTGCGCGTGTACTGCGTCCGGGCGGCCAGCTGCTGATCCTGGAGTTCTTCCGCCCGATGACGTGGTGGCCGAAGACCTTCTATGGCAGCTTCGGGCGTTTCATCTTCCCCTTGGTGGGCGGCACGCTGGCCGGCAATGCCGACGCCTACCGCTACCTCAACGACAGCATCGCACGGTTCCTCTCGCGTGACGAAGCTGAGGCTGCGATTGCTGAAGCGGGCTTCACCAGCCAGCGTTGGGTGTCGTTCTTCGGCGGCATCAGTCACGGCGTGGTCGCCGGACGTCCTGGGTAACGAAACTTCCGGACCTCCGGACTCCGGACTTCCGGACCGTGGCAATCCCCGTTAGCCTCCCCACATGCTGATCCTGCTCGTCCGCGTGGTGTTCGTGACCC
The DNA here is from genome assembly GCA_031426335.1 of Planctomycetota bacterium. Taxonomy (GTDB): domain Bacteria; phylum Planctomycetota; class UBA11346; order UBA11346; family UBA11346; genus BOG-1363. The sequence continues at coordinate 16,513 of JANPLC010000247.1, read as the reverse complement.
TGGCCATCCTCATCGGGCTGACCAGCGGTTCGACCATCTACCGGACCGCGCTCGACGACAGTCTGCCGGGCTGGTTCGGTGGCGCGATGGGCTTCGGCATCGCCATCACGCTGATCGCCTGCGAACACGCCTTCCGTCGTCGTTTCACGCGCAGCCTGGTGGCGTTCATTCTTGGCCTCGGCGCTGGCCTGACCTTGTCGTGGATCCTGCTGTCGGTGCTGCGTCTGGTGGTGCAGGATCAGAACCTGATCAACAACCTCGATCTGCCGCTGGCGCTGGTGACCACCTACCTGGTGCTGGTGCTGGTGCTGCGCAACGCCGACCACTTCCGCGTGGTGGTGCCCTTCGTCGAATTCCGCGCCGAACGCGCAGACTCCGGCGCGGTGGTGCTTGATGCGGGTGCGCTCGGCGATGGTCGCACCGCCGCACTGGTGCGCTCAGGACTGCTGCCGCGTCGACTGCTGGTCCATCGTCACGTGCTGCTGTCGTGCGAAACTGCTGCCGCGTCCAGTGATCCGGTCGTCGCGGCGCGTGGACGCCGCGCACTCGAGGGGTTGAATGATCTGCGTGCGCTACCCGGCACCCAGGTCGAGATCGACGATACCGAGATCCCCAACGCCACCACCCTCACCGATCTACTGGTGCACCTCACGCGTCTGGAGCACGGTCGGCTGTTGGCGGTGGATAAGGACGTGTTGTCGCACGGTATCGCCGAGGCCGTCACCATCATCGATCTGGCGGCGCTGGCCGGTGCCCTGTCACCAACGCTGAGAATTGGCGATCACATCAGTGTGATGATCGAAAAAACCGGCGAGGCCAAACATCAAGGCGTCGGCCATCTCGACGACGGCAGCCTGGTGGTCGTCGGCAATGCCGCCGACGCGATCGGCTCACGGGTCGAGTGCACCATTGTGCGTCTACATGCGACCAGCAACGGACGCATGGTGTTCGCCGACCGGAAGTAATCGCAGGAGCTGCGTGCTGCGAGCGGAGCGAACCGCCGCGCGCAGCTTGCAGCACAGAATTCCTCCTCACCAACCCGGAAGCGCCGATAACTCCGCTTGAATACGAGCGGCGATGTCGCGGTCATCGACCAGCAGGGACCACTCGCGGTTGGCGGTAAGTGCCGAACGCGTCCAGTTATGGCTGCCGACCACCACGTGGCGATCGTCGATCACCAGCACCTTCGCGTGCGTGGTGCGTTCCGTTTCGTCAAGCACCACACGTACGCCGGTGCGGCGCAGGTGTTCAGCGACTGCCAAGTGTTTCGGATCGACGGCGCCAGTACGCCAATCCTGTCCCTGATCGAGCACCACGCGCACGCTGATACCCCGACGGGCCGCACTGCTCAGCGCTGCCAGCAGATGCTGCACCGGGCCGTCATCATCCAGGCGCACGACATACAGCACCACCGTCACCCGCGTCCGTGCACCAGCGATGAGGCGCAACGCGGTGGTGTGGTAGTCCTCGCTTCCAGGGCGGCCATGGCTGCCAAGCAGCTGCGGCGGTTCACGGCGCGCCTGGGCAAAGGCGCCCAACACGAAAACCCCCAGCGCCAACACCACAATTACCAACAGGCGGCGGTGGCCGGCGGTCCATGGTGTCAGATCGGGTTGCAGTGGCAGACCCATGATCCCGTCCGTGATGGATACGTCAGGTGAAGGATGCCCGCGCGGCGGCGATGTCGTCGAACATGGGCAGCAGCTTGGTCAGACGCGTCATCTTCAGCACCGTCGCCACCGCGGGCGGCGGTTTCGCCAGGGTGATGCGGCCATTCGCTAGGCTGACGCGACGCACGACGCCAATCAGTTGGGCGATAGCGTTCGAACTGAGGATGGGAATCGCCGAGACATCCAGGATCCAGTACTTCCCAGGATCCTTGGCGACGATGACATCAAGTTGCTGCATTGCCCGATCAGGGAGGATCTCGTTGCCCTTTTCAGGTGACCAGATCAGGACCTGGATGCTCGCGGTGCTGCCGCTGCCATCAGTTTCATTACGCCACATCGGTGGACACCATCGCCACCCTTCACTGAATGGTCAAGTCGCTGCTGCGGCTTTGTCGAGTTCTGGCAGAGCCACCGCCAACGCCTCGGCGAGGACGGTTTCGGCAGTCAGCGCGCCCATATCAACTTTGCTGACGTCTTTGCGCTCCCACGCCGCCCCTGGGGCCTGCAGCGTGCGGTAACGCGGCCCCCTCGGTCCATTGCGGGTCGCCGGTACTGGCCCGAACAAGCCGACTGCCGGGACGCCCAGCGCCAATCCCAGGTGGAGCGGGCCAGTGTCGCCGCTGACCAGCACGCGCGCTTGGGCGATCAGTCCTGCCAGTTGGGGAATGGTGGTGAATGGTGCTAACAAAGTCCCGGGACTGGCCGCGACGATGGCCTTGGCGATGAGCTGTTCATCCGGCGAGCCCCACACCAGCACCAACGGCAGACCGTGCGCGGCACAGGCCTGAGCAAAGGCGACCTGACGTTCCTGCGGCCACACTTTGGTCGGCCACCCGGCGCCAACATTCAACATCAGTGGGCGGCGCTCAGGCTGAGGGTCCAAGCCCTGACTCGTCAGCCAGTCGCTCGCCCATTGGCGCTGGGCAGTCCAAGCGGGCAGCGGAAAACTCCAACCTCCACGCGCTGTTCCGTGGAGCAGCGGCAGACCGAGCGCACGTTGCTGATCGATGACGTGCACCGCGCTGGCCGGCACCCGCTGACCAGCGATGAGCCAGGCGCCTTCGCGTGACCTGGGGCGTGCATGCGCGATGCGGCGCTGCACGCCACTCACCGCGGCGACCAGTGCGCTCTTAGCCAGACCCTGGGCGTCGATCACCACATCGTAATTCCCCGCACGCAATTCGCGGCCCAGGCGACGCAGTAACAACCAGCGAGCGGCAGCGCCAGATGCACGCAAACTCTTCCGCGGAAGTTGATGCACGTGGCGCACCGCTGCGCTGCCATGCAGGACACACGCCCAACGATCCTCACAAACCCACCCGACAGTGTGCCCAGCGCGATGCAGGTCGGCGGCCAGCGGCAAGGTGTGGATGATATCGCCGAAAGCCCCCAATCTGACAATGAGCACACGCATGGCGCGGGACGCTAAACCCGCAGGTGCAGAACTCCATGCCCGGTACCTCCCGTGAGTCGATATCCGCCGTCGCTCGGCGCGGCGAATGGTGCGCCGGGAACTCTGTCGCCGTACGGAGACAGCGGTGCATACCGTGCAATGTAAGCGCAGCAGACCACTTCATCCCTTGCGACATTTGACCCGGCTGTGTAGAAGCTGCCACCCATGGTGCGGGGTGAGCAACTAAAGCTCTCCCGCGGCACGGCCCGGTTCCGAGCCTGCCCGTACCCGCCGCTCTCCTTCCAGCCACAGCGCCTTTGATCCAGTGAGCCACATGAGCAAGGACGAACACCTCAGCCTCGGTAAAGTCGCCAAGCGCTGCAACGTCAGTCGCACGACGGTCTATCGCTGGATCGTTCATGGTCACCTGAAGGCCTATGCGCTGCCGAGCGGTCACTTCCGCGTCCGCCCTGAGGACCTGGAAACCTTCTGCCAGTCCTTTGGCATCCCCGACGTGGGTAAAAAGACCACTGTGCGCGGCGCTGCCAGCACGGTCGGCAAACTCCAAGTTTTGATCGCAGACGACCACCCAGATGTGGTGCTGCTGTTGCGCAAGGTGGTCGAACGCTACCTGCCCGATGCGGCGATCCACGAAGCCGTCAACGGCGTCGACACCTGCATCGCGGTCGGCACGCTCAAGCCCCATATCATGCTGCTCGACATCATGATGCCCGGCATGGACGGCTTCGCGGTGCTGCAGGAACTCCTGCGTCGCCCGGAACTCAACGGCAGCCAGGTGGTGGTGGTGTCGGCCTACGAGCCCTTCGACCGCGTCGAAGAACTCGCTCGCCTCAACCCCCAGATCGCTGGCTGTATTCGCAAGCCGGTGAGTGTGGATGCGCTGGGCAAGTCGCTCCAGGAGCTGGCCCGCACCTTTTCGGTGGGCTGAGCCCGCCGATGCACGACGTCCTCCAGGACCTCCTGCCGCATCTTGAGGAAGTCCAGAAGCACATGCACGTGGCTCTGGCCAGCGACGAACCCAAAGTCGCCGGCCTGATCACCGACCTGGGCGCCTTCCATGGTAAGATGCTGCGCCCGGCTTTGGTGCTGATGTTCGCCGAAGCGGTCGGCAATGTTTCGGCCATCCATCATCGCATCGGCGCCGCGCTCGAACTGATCCACACCGCGACGCTGATCCACGACGATCTGATCGACGATGCCAATACCCGCCGTGGTCAACCGACCGCGCATGTGCGCTTCGACAACACCACCGCCGTGCTGCTCGGCGATTACTTCTACACCCACGCGTTCAATTTGGTCGCCGATCTGATGAATCCCGGCGTGACCAAACGCCTGACCGCGACCACCAACATCATCTGCAAAGGTGAGTTGCACCAGCAATGCGTGGCGCGCGACGTGCAACTCAGCGAAGCCGAGTACAATAGAATCATCTACGCCAAGACCGCCGTGCTGACCGAACTGGCCGGTGAACTCGGCGCGGTCGAAGGCAGCGCCGAACAGCGCCGCGCCGCCGCCGCTTATGGCCACGCCGCCGGCATGGCCTTCCAGGTGGTCGACGACTGCCTCGATTTCAGCGGCGATCCGCAGAAGGTCGGCAAGACTCTCTCGACCGACATCGAACGTGGCCGCTTGACCCTGCCGATCATCCGCCTGCTGGAAAACGCCGGCCCGAAGCGCGCTGCTTACGAGCGCCAACTCCAAACCGTCTCGACCCCCGCTGAGGTAGCCGCCGTCCGCTCACTGGTGATCGACAGCGGCGCCGTCGAAGCGGCGCTGAAAACCGCCCGCGGCTACGTCGTCGAGGCCCAGCGCCAGCTCGACGCCTTCCGCGAGGGCCCGAACCGTCAACGCCTCTGGGATTTGGCTGAATTCATCGTCGCCCGAGATTTCTGACGGCGACAGCCAACCGGATTTTTCACCACGAAGGCACGAAGCCACGAAGTGACAGCCGGGACAGCTTTTGCGATTTGTTCCCCTGGTTTCCTTTGTGGCTTCGTGGCTTCGTGGTGAAAAATCTGCCTTCTAGGCCCCCTCACCCGCCTTCGTCGGCCCTGTCCAGCCGGTGATTGCCGAACGGAATGATGGCGACAGGATGCCGCCTTGCCCGCCCGTCGTGGAGGCCTGCGCTCGTCGCGCAGGTGGACCCGACGGAGCCGACGAGCCCCCTGATGGCGCAAAAGCGCAAAATGCGTAAGGAAAATCTGAGTGCATAGTTCACGACCGGATGCTGGCGATGATCGCCAGGTCCAAGACCGTCCCGTACGTCGCCGCCACCAGCATCACGACCACGGCAAACAGCCGGACGACGCTGATGGCAACGCCCCCCGCTACATCCGCCGCGAAGACCACACGATCTCGCGCAAGGACATCGATCGCGACTCCCTGCGCGTGCTCTACGGCCTGAAGGATGCCGGCTACGATGCCTACCTAGTGGGTGGCGCGGTGCGCGACCTACTGATGGGGCGCAGGCCAAAAGACTTCGACGTCGCCACGGATGCGCGGCCGCGTGACCTGCGGCGATTGTTCCGCAACAGCCGCGAAGTCGGCCGGCGTTTCCGCCTGGTGCACGTGTTCTTCGGACCCAAGAACGTCGAGGTCGCCACCTTGCGCTCCGCCGCCGAAGCCTCCGACAGCAACAGCGCTGGTGACCTCTACGTCGACGACGACAACCAGTGGGGCGATCTCAAGAGCGACGCCTTCCGCCGCGACTTCACCGTCAACGCGTTATTCTACGACATCCGCGATTTCTCGGTGATCGACTACTGCGGTGGGGTCGAGGACATCCAGGCCAAGCTGATCCGCTGCATCGGCGATCCGCAGGTACGCTTCCGCGAAGATCCCGTGCGCATGTTGCGCGCGATCAAGTTCGCCGCGCGTTTCGGCTTCACCTTTGAGCCCGAGACCGACCGCGCCCTACGCGAACTCCAGGGCGAGATCCTCAAGGCCAGCCGCTTCCGCGTCACCGAAGAGATCTTCCGCATCCTCACCCAGCCGAACCGTGCAGCCGGCCTGCGCATGCTCGGCGAATACGGCTTCATGGGTGTGCTCTACCCCGAGTGGAGCATTGCTGTCGGCGAAGACGGCTTTGCTCAGGTGGCCGACTATTTCGTCGCCGTCGATGAGGCCGCGAACGAAGAACGTTACTACCCGCTCGAAGTGCTGACCGCCGGCCTGTTCATTCCGCTGCTCGACTCGGTCGACCTCAGTCGCGATCAGTTTCATCAGGTCGCCGCTCGCGTGACGCAGGAAGTGCGCCAGCTCGGTCAGCGCATGGACCTGCCGAAACGCCTGGTCAACAGCGCCGTCGAGATCATGCGCGGACAGCTGTACCTGCTGTTCTTCGCCCACCTGGGCAAACGCGTGCGTCGTTATGTGTCGGCCCCCTTCTTTGATCTGGTGTGGCGCGTCCACGAACTGGCCTTCGGCCACATGGACGAGCTGGCCGAGATGCGCGACGCCTGGATCAGCGCGCGTGAAGCGCTGCGTACGCCCCTCGGTGGCACCGTCGATACGCCGGACAAACGCGACATCTTCAGCTTCCGCGGCAAAACCGGCGGTGGCCGTCACTCGCAGGGTCGGCGCGATCGCCGGCATTCGCGCGACGCGGTACTCGACGAGGTGCTGGAAGGCGCCGACGACGAAGGCTTCGATGACGACACCATCGATCAGGAAGCCAAGCAGTGGGAAGAGGGCGATGAGGAAGCGGGTAACTGAGGTTGCTCGCATCGGGACTAGGGACTGAAAATCAGGGGCTAGGGACTAGGGGTTAGGGTCGTCAGACTGACGACGCATCTGGTCCCTGGCGAACTGTCCTGATCCGTTCGTGCTTCTCATTTTCTCGCCAGACGTTTTTTCACGACCCTAACCCCTAGCCCCTAACCCCTTCTCCCCAAATGCCGCGTTTCGCCATCGCTCTGGAATACGACGGCAAAAATTTTGTCGGCACGCAGGCTCAGGCCCCAGGCCTGCGTACGCTGCACCAGGAGCTGACGGACGCGGCAGCAAAACTCGAAGACCGCCCGTGCACGGTTCGGCTATCAAGCCGTCTCGATGCGGGCGTCAGCGCGCTGGCGTTGATCGCGGACGTGTGGGTGGAACGGAGCTGGGAACCATCTGCACTCGGTCAGGCATGGTCCAGTCATCTACCAGCCGATGTGGTCGTGCGCCGCGTCGCGCCCGTGTCCGACGAGTGGTTCGCCAAGATCCAGGCCAAAGCCAAGACCTACCACTACCGCATCGCTCGCCGCAGCGTGCGTCCGGTGCTTGATCGCCGGGTGTGGTGGGTGCGGCGGATGGATCATCCGGAACGCCTGCACGAAGCCGCACGTCTGCTGGCTGGTCACCAGGACCTATCGGGCTTCGCCTGCCTGCGGCGTGACGACACCGACGATCAGGATCCCTTCCGCGCCATCATCTCCGCCGATTGGCAGAGCGAGAAGCGCGACGGCGAGGAACTGCACACCTTCCGCGTCACCGGCGAAGGCTTCCTCTACAAACAAGTGCGCGGCCTGGTCGGCGCCATGGTGTTCCTCGCCCAGGGCAACGCGACGGTCGATGACTTCGCTGCGACGATTGCCGACGGCCGTGGTGCCCGGCGGCTAGGCAACATCGCGCCACCAGAAGGTCTATGTCTGATGGAGACGCGTTTCGATCCCGAGCCGGCGTGGGCATGGCTATGACCCGTGGCACGGGCGTCTAGCCCGTGAGCGACATCGCCACCTCACGGGCGAGACGCCCGTGCCACGGGAAAGACGCATGACCGGCAATGCCTAGGAGATGCGCGTTTCCGCCACCTTGACGCCCAGGCTTCCGGCGATGATCGCCATAGGAGATTCCCATGCCCATCGCCCTCGTCACCGGAGCCTCACGTGGTATCGGTCGTGGCATCGCCATCTCTCTTGGTGGGCTTGGCTGGAAGGTCGCCGTCAATTACGCCGGCAATCAGGCCGCGGCGGATGAATGTGTTGCGCTGGTGCGCGCTGCGGGTGGTGAGGCCACGCCGATCCAGGGCGACATCTCCATCGCCGCGGATCGTGAGCGCCTGATCAAGGACACCGTCGCCTGGGGCGGTCGGCTCGACCTGCTGGTGAACAATGCCGGCATCGCGCCAACCGTGCGCGCAGACCTGCTGGAAGCGGGTGAAGAGAGCTTCGACCGCTTGATCGCCGTCAATCTCAAGGGGCCGTTCTTCCTCACCCAGCTCGCCGCCCGGCAGATGACCACGCAGGCACCGGACGCCAGCGGCAGCCGTGGCCAGGTGATCATCGTCAGTTCGATCAGCGCCTACACCGCCAGTACCAACCGCGGCGACTATTGCGTGGCGAAGGCTGGCCTGGGCATGGTGACCAAACTGTTCGCAGCGCGCCTGGCCGAATCTGGCATCCGCGTCTACGAAATCCGGCCTGGGGTGATCGCTACCGACATGACCGGCGCGGTCAAAACCAAGTATGACGCCCTGATCGCCGAGGGGTTGACCCCTATTCGCCGCTGGGGCCTGCCGGAAGACATCGGCCGGGCAGTGGCCGCTGTGGCACGCGGAGATCTGCCGTTTTCAACCGGCGAGGTGCTCAACGTAGACGGCGGTTTCCACCTGCACACGCTCTGAGCCATGTCCGAGTCGGCTTCGACCCTGAGTTGTACCCGTTGCGGCGCCGGCATCAGCAATGATGACCTGAGCGGCGGCTTGGCTGTTCGGGTGGATGGCGACCTGGTGTGCCAGATGTGCGTCGACACACTGCCGGGTGAAGCAGTGGTGCGCATCAACCAGGTGCGCGCGATGCGTGGTCTGGAAGCGACCACCTACGCAGTGAAATTGGCGCAGGCGCCGCGACTCCAGCTCTTTTCCTTCACCACCGCGGCCAACGTCACCCACCACCGGCGCAAGCTGGCGAGCGACGGATTCTTCGAAGCGCCGCCGTTACCTCCGCCCAGCGAACGCACGCGCCTGCCGACCTCGGCCGAAGCACCAAAGAAAATCGTCACCGACCGCGTGGCGCGTGGTCAACTGCCGGCCAAGGTTCCCATGCTGCTGGCTGGCGGCGCGACGGTGATCGTGTTGGGCAGCATCGCTCTGGCGCTGGCGTTGGCCGCGCCAGCCAAACGTTCCAGCGCGACGGAGGCGGATGCTGCGCCCACCGAGATCCCCTCGCCGGAACCGGTGCGCCAGGTGAAGACGCGCCTGGATTACCCCGTCGATCCGTTGCTGGCCTGGGTGCAGTCGGAAAAGGACAGCGATTGTCCCGCCTTGGTGCGGCAAGGCATCGCGCAGGAAGTGATCCGCAAACGCGGAATGCAACTCGCCGATGCCGACCAGGCGCTGAGTGAACGTCGGCTCGATGATGCGACCGCCTTGGCCAATGCGCTGAGTCTGCCGGACGACATCGCCTTCCGCGATCTCCGCCGTCACGAAAATGATCTGCGCGCGCGCCTGCTGGCGAGCCGTACGCTGGCCACGGCGCCCAAGCCGGATCCGACGACGATTTCGCCGACTCCGCCACCCGTGGCACCGCCAGTGCAGCCGACCCCTCCGCCCGATGATGGACGGATGATTCTGCTGCCGGACGCCGCTGATATCAGCGGCACCAGCCTCAAACCGCAGGATGCGGGTGGCCGACGCAACCTTGGTTTCTGGAGCAATCCGACAAACAGCCCACGCTGGCCGGTATCGGTGACCAAACCCGGTCGTTACCGGATCGACGTGCTGATGGCCATTCAGGCCGGCCCGACCGAGGCCGTGTTGGAGATCGCCGGCCGTCAGGTCGAAAGCCAATTCGCCGCCACCGGTTCCTGGGATCGTTTCACCTCGGTCACCATGGGTGTGGTGGAACTCAAGGAGTCCGGTGCCACCGTGCTGCGTCTGCGTCCTAAGGACCCCACGACGTGGCGCCCGATAAACCTCGCGCGCATCTCCTTGATTCCGACCAGCGATGGGGAGACCGCCACCGCCATCCCACCAACCCCGCCGCCCATGCCCACGCCACCACCATCGCCACCAGCGGCGATGCCGGTGGTGGCATGGAATGGCGCCTTCTTCACCGGTGGGCGTGACAAGCCCCCGCGTGAGGTGGCGTTGAACGGCAGTGAACACGTCCCCAGCGGACTCCCAGGCGGAGTGACCGCGTTGTTCCGCAGCAACAAGTCACAGGCGCTCAAGCGCCATGCGGCCTTCCTCGATCTGGGCGGTGCGAAGGCCACGGGCGGCGGCGTGGTGGTGCTGGTTCATCCTGGGCGCAACGATCGCAATGAACTCATCCCGAGCCTGACCGATGGCAAAGGTACCACGGTCAAACTCCCGGCGGTCGCTTTGGAGGACGATGCGTGGACGTCGATCCTTTTGCCGCTGCCGGATGACGGATCGCTCGACGGCACGCAGCTGATCACGCTCGCCCTGGAAGACAGCGCCAAGGCGACCCACATCCCCGATGATGCGGGATTCCTCATTGCCAGTGCAGTCATCGTTAACGGGCGTGCCGCCACCGCCGCGGATCTTGGCCTGCGCCCCTCCGCCCTGCTGCCAGATGCCAACCGCCTGCGCAACCTGCCTCGGCTGCTCGACCTGTTGGCCAAGAGCCGCAAAAAATCCACGCCGCAGAAGCTCATCGAACCAGGGCGCTTGCGCTTCCTGCTCGGCGGTTGGGGCGACGACAAGGACTGGCGCACGGCGATGCGGCGCCAGCTCGAACCGTTCGTCCCAGGGAAACAACCGACCACCATGATGGCAGAGATCGCCTTCACCGACGAGTGGTTGGGGGCGATGACCAAAGGCAAAGATGCGGCGCTCGATCCGCAGAACATCCACATCGGCGTGTTGTGGACCGGCGGCGATGAAGTGACCGCGTTTCCCGACGCACAGCAGACCATCGCGACGTTCTGGAAACAGCGCCTGGACCAGCTCATCGAGGCCGGTGTCCTGCCGATCGTGGTGCTCGGCCCCAATCGCCAGACCGGTGATCGGCGCGCAACTGCGGATCAGGTCTGGCAGCAGTTGATCGCGTTGCCGCCCATCCGTCTCTACAGCATGCCGGTGATCGACCTGCGCGCCCTGACCACCGCCGCCGATGGCTCATGGGATGCGGCCACCGCCGCGCTGGCGCGCCAACTGGTGGTCGATGCCATTGCCGAAACCGTATTCAGCCTGCGTCGTCTGGGAGCCATCAAGTGACCGTGATCCGTCTCGCGACTCGTGGCAGCAACTTGGCCTTGTGGCAAGCTCGTCATGTCGCTGGTCTCCTGCGCCGTCACCATCCCCACCTCAGCGTGCAGTTGGTGATCGTCAATTCCTCGGGCGATACCGATCACGCCACGCCGCTCTACAAGATGGGCAACAACGTCGGGGTGTTCTGCAAGGAGGTCCAGCAGGCGGTGCTCGACGGGCGTGCCGACGCTGGCGTGCACAGCATGAAGGATCTGCCGACCAGCGAGCCGGATGGCCTCACCGTCGCCGCGGTGCTCAAACGCGCGGATCCTCGCGATGTTCTGGTCGGTGCCGCATCGCTCGCTGCCTTGCCGCAGGGCGCGTTGATCGGCACATCGAGCCTGCGCCGTCAGGCGCAATTGCTGTACGCACGTCCAGACCTGCGCTTCACCTCGATCCGCGGCAACGTCGAGACCCGCCTGCGCAAAGTGCGTGAACGTGACGGCGGCGTGGTCGCAACCATCATGGCCTATGCCGGTCTCAAACGCCTGGGCTTGCTGCGCCGCGCTGATGCGGCACCGCTTGATCCGTGGAGCGAATGTACACCTGCTCCTGCACAAGGTGCGGTGGCGGTGGATTGCCGCACTGGCGATCACCGCATGCAGTCGCTGCTCAGTAATCTGCACCACCGCGAGACCGCGACTGCCGTCGACATCGAACGCACGGTGCTTGCTGGGTTGGCTGGTGGTTGTTCGCTGCCGCTGGGATGTTTTGCCCGGCGCCATGCAGGACGCTGGGAACTGCGCATCCGTCTGGGACGTGATCGCGGCCTGTGCGAGACCGCGTTGACGGGATCGTCCTGGAATCTCGCGCAGCTGGCAGCCGATGCGTTGCGGCAGTACGGCGCGCCGAGCGCGTAAGCAGTCACTCCGTTGCGTCGGGTTTCTTCGCCGGCGGTTCGGTGCCAGGCGCATCCTTGGTCGGTGGTTCCTTTGCTGGCGAATCTTTGGCGGGAGTGTCTTTTGCCGGCGCATCCTTGGCGGCTTCACCGTCGCCTTTGGCTTCCTTCGATTCGTCTTTGTGACGCGCTTGACCAAAGCCGACGGCGACTTCGGTTTTGGCCCCGGCAGCGAAATCAATCACCACTTTCGTCCATTCAAAGTACCGCTGGGGGCGGCCGGCAGTGGTCGTGCGCACCTGCACGTAGTAGCCGACCTTGGCCTGTCCGTCTTCGGCTTTGACGACCATCGCAGCGGTGGCCTTGCCGTCGATCACGCGCAGCGGGTATTCTTTCATGCCTTGCGCCAAGCGGACATAGGAGCCATCAGCGCCGACTTGCGGCAGAACCGCAGCCTTGTCCATCGGGATGGCCAACAGCGTCGCGCCGGTGATGCGCGTCAAGGGATCCGCGAAGGTCACCACACAATCGACCTTGGCATTGCCGGCCTTGCTCACCGTGCCAGTGACGGCGATGCCCAGTGGGCGACCCGACAGCAGATCATCGACTTCCAGTGCCGGGATCGCCAACCCGATCTGCGCACCCAGGATCGACGCGACCGAGACGCCCACGACCTTGCCATTCGCAGCGATCACTGGTCCACCGCTGTTGCCGGGATTCAGCGCGCCGTCGAGCTGCACCGTCACCAGTCGCCCCTGGTCATCGCGCCGCAAACTGGAAACGCCTGCGCGGCTGATGGTCACTGCCGGATGCTTCGCTGACGCGGACATCGACTCACCGAACGGGAAGCCGAGCACGAAGAGGTTCTGGGTCTCGGCCGGTTCACTGGCGAAGTCGATGGCCAGAGGTTCGGGCAACTTGTCGAATTCGACGGATAAAACCGCCAAGTCACGCGCGACGTCCTCCGCCACCAGCTTCGCCCCGAGGCGTTCCTGTTTGGGCGTGCCGCTGTCGAAAACCACGAAAAGGTTGGCGAGTTTGCCCCCTGGACGCACCACGTGATGGTTGGTGACGATGTAACCGGTCTTGCCCGATTTGCGCGCGAGGAAGCCGGAACCGGTCGCACCGGTGTCCTTGCCGGTGATCGCCAGGATGTAGGTCGTAGCGCTTTTCAGGGTCGCGAGCTGCGCCTTGTCGAGGCTGTCACCGCCAGTGGCAAAGCTGACCGTGGCGACACTGATCAGGGTGCCCAGGAGCAGAACTGGAAGGAGGCGTGGATACATGGCGATTACCGCAGGTTCTGCTGGATTTTCGTCACCAGCTTGGCGGCGACCTTGGCCGCCTGGGTCTTGGGATATTGGGCCATCATCGCTTGCAGATCCTTCAACGCGATGCGCTGCTTCGCCGTGCTTTCGTCATGATCCAGCATGGCGCAGGTGTCGGCGAGCAGATCGGCGGCGGCTACCTCCTGGCGGATCGCCGGATTTTTGCGCATGCGGGTCAGCTCGGTCTGCACCGCCTTACGCTGCTTGCCGCCAGCTTCCTTGAAGCGGCTACTCTTCGCCACCACACTGAGGAAGGCATGTGCGTCGATGGCATCTTCGCTCTCGCGCGCCTTGGCGATTTCGAGTGAACTCTCGACCCACACATCGGCGAGCTGTTCGTATTGGCGCGCGAGTTTGTCCATTCCAGGCACCGCCATCAAGAAACCAGCGCACTCACGACGAGCACCCGGATTCACCAGACCTGGGAGTTCCTGTGCCTGTTCAGCGATCTGTTCGAGGTTGTCCTTACGCTCACGGGCGCTGAATTTTTCGTGCGTGACGCGCGCAATGTTCATCAGCCAGTCCATCGCGCGGAGATTGACGTCCATCGGCGGGACCTCATCCGCGACCTTGTCGACCGTGGCCATGCGAACAGCGGTGCCCAGGATACCTGCCTCCACCAGCAGTTTTTCGCACATCGACACGCCGTTGACGTTGTCATCACCGACCACCATCACCAGCGGCACGTCCTTGCGCAGGTATTTTCCAGCGCCGGCATCAACCCATGGCGACAACAACAGCAGACCGCCGAATTCCTCCTCGCTGTCCTGGATCATGGCGATGGCGATCGCCGTACCGGCCTTGGGAGCGACCACGTAGCGTAGGAAGGGATGCAACGGAACCGCCGGTTTCAATGCTGCCAACACGGCGTCATAGACCTTCTCTGTCATAGTCACCACCGGACTCCAGCGATCGACCGTGTTTTCGACACGAACCCCGGCCGGTGCCGAGCGCCCGCCGACCGGCATGCTCCACACCAGACCTGAAATGCCGACCACTACCACCCCACGGCGTTCAGACCACTCGCTCCAGGCCTTGGGGTCGGGCTTCCCATCTGCTGCGACGAGGAACAACGCCGGCAACGGTTTGCCATCCGCGACCGCGGGCGGCACGACCACGGTGCAGGTGATCTGTTCACGCGAGGTCTTCAGTTCATGGACCCCGGGCATCAACCAGTCCGCGGCCGGCAACCATGCTACCAACATTACCAACAATACCGCCTTGGACGTATGCATGAGTGCCCCCTTCACCTGGCTGTGCAAACGCTACAAACCGTGTTTCGCTTAGCCAGCAGTGATCCGGTCATCAGTTCAGGCCAGAAGCCGCCGATACCCTTGAATCAACGCAGGAAATCGTCGCCCTCGACTTGGGGCAGCACTCAGCGCAGGTTGCGCCGCAGCGGCTCCAGCAGCTTGGCCGCCACCTTCCCCGCGTGGGTGGCTGGGTGTTTGGCCACGAGCTCTTCCAACTGCTTGAGCGCGATCTTCTGTTTGGCGATGGTGAAATCGGCATCAAGCATCGCCACGGTGTCGGCTAGCGCGTCGGCAGCGACGATCTCCAATTTGATCTTCGGATCCTTGCGCAGGCGTTTGAGCTCCGCCGTGATTGCCTTGGTGTGAGCGGCATCCACCAGCCGTGCTTGCGGACGTTTGGACACCAGACTGAGGTCCTCGTGTGCCTGGACGAGGTCCTCCGTTTCCTTGACCTTGGCCAGCGCGATGCCGGCATCCAGCCAACGATTGGCCAGCGGTTCGACTTGGGGTTTCAGGGTCTTGTCGAAGTCCGGCAGGCTGAGCAGCCACGTGAGCTGTTCATGGGCTGCCAAATCCGACAGCGGAATCAGCTCTACGCCGCGCGTGAGTACCGACTGCTGGTTCTTCACTTTGTCCTTGGTCGACAACGTGGGATGGGTGACCACCACGTAGTCCAGCAAGTGATCCGCAGCGGTTTCGCAGCCGAACTGAGGAACTTCCGCGTTGCCTTTGCCACCGATCACCAAGGCCGAACGCACCATCAGGCCATTCTCGCGCAGGCGGTCACGGGTGGCGTCGAACATCGACTGCAACGCGGCATCATGCTCGCCCAGCAAGACGAATACGCCGACGTGTTTGGGGATCTCTTTGGTATAGGGTGCTTGGAATGAGAACGGCCGCGTCAGCAGCATGCCGCCCAGTCTCTCGCCCTGGGCCTTGGCAAAACTAGCGCCCATCTGGGACGAGGAATGATCGCTGACGGCGATGCGGAAGTACGGGTGCAACGGCAGCATGGCCTCCACCGCTTTGACCGAGGCGGCGAAATGATTGAGTACCGCCGGAATGTGGTCGTAGGGATTGGAGTCCTTGGAACCGGTACGTGCCAAGCCATCCTCCAGCGCGACCACCACGCAACTGCGCCGATCCGCCCACGGCTTCCACGGTGCCGGTTCACGTGGACCAGTGTAGCCCGGCATAACGAACAAGACCGGCGTGCCCGAGCCCACCGCCAGTGCTGCCGGTACCAGGACCGAAAAGCGACATTTACCGTCAGGTGAAGTGATGTTCTTGTGCAGACCGGGCGGGAGGACATCGACCGCTTCTGTCACGATCGCGCAGATCCACGCCAGCAGGACTAGGATGGATCGTGACAAACGCGCTTTCCTCCCGGCTCATCATGAACCGGCGGAACCCTACGGACCATTTGGTGAATTCCCAGTCTCCCTCCCAGGCGTCGCCAAGGGCGACTATTGGATTCCTTGGCCGACCATCCATCCCAGCCATTGTGGTGGTCGGGCTCAGCTCGAACGACGCGGAAATCCCATCACAAGTTGACGCCCGGGCAGGTTTTGCCCGGAGCAGGCGGGCAGGATCAGAGCCCCGCCAAATGGCCCCAAATTCTGGCGCCGTATCTCTCTCCGCCCCGGTGTCCGACACCGCAGACACCAACGGTGGGCCGGTATCACTCAAGCAGTCGTGGCCCGACAAATCCTGCTCTTGTTTGGAACCGCTTTCGTGGCAATCCTTCGGCCCCTTCCACTGCATCCTTCCCGCATCAGCCCACGGAGTTCTGCATGTCCAAGCCCGTCCTCAACGTCGC
>JANPLC010000246.1:0-9711 GCA_031426335.1 Planctomycetota bacterium | reverse complement strand
GCATCGATTCCCAAGAGATCGCCTCGCCTTCCAACGTCTATCGACGTAAAGGAATGCGGCCGGGGGCGGCCGCGCTCAATGGCGTTTAGCTATGCGCTGCTGTCGCCGCCCCGTAGGGGAGGCTTGGTAATAGCCCGGCACTTCAGTGCCGGGAACAGATGCCGAATGAGCACGAGTCCCGGAGGGACGACTGAAATTGCCGACGGGTCAGCCGTCCCTCCGGGACTTGGATCATTTGGGGACGCGATTCCCGGCACTGAAGTGCCGGGCTATTACCACAGCGTCCCTGCGGGACGCCGCTTAGCTAAACGCCATTGCGGCCGCGCTCCCGGCGGCGGCAAGCGTTTCTTTCGTACCCGGATTCATTGCTGTTTTGCTCGGGATCAGTCGCTCGCTCATAGTGCCGGAACTTGGCCCTGCCAACTTCTGACTTCGGCCTAGCATCCCGTCATGGCCACCATCCTGACGCTCACCGCCAATCCGCTGGTCGACCACCTCACCGCCGGTCGCATCGCTGGCAACGCGGTCAACCGCATCGGGCACTTCATCGCGCTGGCGGGCGGCAAGGGCCTGAACATGGGACGCGTGCTGGCACGGCATGGCCACCGGGTGATCGCCACCGGCTTCGCGGGCGGACCGGAAGGTGACCTGCTCGCCTCGCTGACCGCCGCTGACGGTATGGAGCCGGCCTTCGTCCCGACGGCGGCGCGCACGCGTATCGGCTTCATCGCCATTGATCCCGAAGGCGGCGGCTCCACCGCGGTGCTGGAACACGGCTCGACCGTGACGCAGGCCGAGATGGGCACGTTGATGCAGCGTTTCCGCGCCCTGCTGACCGGCGTCGATCTGGTGCTGGTGGGCGGTTCGGTGCCGCACGAGATCTGCAACGGGCTCTACCGCCAAGTACTCGATCAGTGTGCGCTCGCGGGCGTCACCTGCTGGGTCGATGCCTACGGCGTGGTGATGGACGAGGCCCTCGGTGGCGCCAATCCACCGGCGCTGTGTAAGCCGAACAAACAGGAATACGGCAAGAACGGCCGTCGCTGGCTACCGGCACGTGAACTGCACCTGAGCGATGGCGCCAACGAGATCAAAGTGCGCCATCCCGAAGGCCGCTTCCGCGTCATCCCTCCTGGGGTCGAGGCGCGCAATCCGGTCGGCAGCGGTGACTGCTACCTCGCCGCACTGGCCCATGCGCGTCTGAGCGGCATGGCCTTGATCGAACAACTGCGCTACGCCGCCGCCGCCGGTGCGGCGAACGCCGCACGCATCGACATCGCCCGTATCGCTCCCGCTGACATCAATGCCCTGATCGATGACGTCCAGGTCATCCCTGCTGCCGAGTAACCCATGGTTTTGAAACCCTGCTTTCTGTCCCAGATCCTCATCGATGACCAGGACAATCAGTTCGTCATCTTCGTCGCCGAACGCGACGGCAACCGCCGTATTCCGATCGTCATCGGCCCGATGGAAGCCGTGGCGATCGACCGCGCGGTGAAGGGCCAGAAATTCTCGCGTCCGCTGACGCACGACCTTTTCATCAACGTCCTCGACGCCGTCGGCATGCGCTGCAAGGAAGTGCGCATCGTCGACCTGAAGGAAGGCACCTTCTTCGCTGAACTGCTACTGGGCAACGATGGCGACAAAGAAGTCCGCATCGACTGCCGCCCATCTGATGCTTTGGCGCTGATGGTGCGCCTACCGGAGACTCCGCTGATGGTGGAAGAGAACGTTTTGGCCGAGGCGGGGATGCCGTAGAGGGTACGGGGGTACGGGGTACGGGTGTTTTACCTCCTTACCCCCGCACCCCCGTACTCCGTACCGAATCCCCTCCCGCCACTGCGCCTCCCACGTCCCAGGCCGGATTGGGCGCGGAGTAGCCCCAGAGAAGGTTATCGGCTAAGGTTCCTCGTCCCCCCGACAAGTGGAGGCGAGATGAACGATCTTCCGGACCAAAATACCAACGAACTAAGCGGCCCAGCCGACCCCCAGCGGGTGCTGGAGATCCAGCAGTTGTTCATCAAGCACGCCAACGGCCTGCGTGGTCTGATCGGGGCGTTGTTTCCGGACATGGACCTGGCCGATGACGTGCTGCAGGAAGTGTTCGTGGTGGTCACCGAGAAGGCCCACACCTTCCGCGCCGACGGCGATTTTCGTGGCTGGGCCTACGGCATTGCCAAACGCAAGGCGCTCGAACACGCGCGACGTTACAGCGCCAAACGGAAGGTCGGGGTGTTCGCGCCTGAGACCATCGAACTGCTGTGCGAATCCAAACCCGACGACGACCACGACGACAGCGAAGTCCGCACCAGCCTCAGCCGCTGCCTGAGCAAATTGACGCCGACCCTGCGCGAGATGGTGCGCCTGCGTTACACCGAGAACCTTTCGCCCGCCAACATCGCCACGCGTATGGAATGGACCAGCGAGGCGGTCTATGTCGCGTTGTCGCGCTCACGCTCGCTGCTGCGCAAATGCCTCGATGCCGCCTTCAACGCTGGGATGCACTGACCATGGATCACGCGGAGTTCGATCTGCTGGTGGATCGCCACCTCGACGGCGGCCTGGACCTTGCTGGTCAGGAGCGGTTGGAGTCGTTGCTTAAAACTGACACATCGTTGCGCGCACGCTTCTGGGAACTGGCGCGCATCCACGGCCAGATCGCGTGGGTGGCACAAGAACGCCACGCTGATCTGCCGGCAAACGAAGCGGTGGTCACCGATCGCGCTCTGCGTGATTCCTCCACTAAAATACCGAAGGCGACCTCGGCCCAACACAGTCGGCCCCGCTCGCACATCCGCACGACGCCATCCATCTGGCGTCGACTGTTGCCGATGGCTCTGGCGGCGGGCATCGCCGTGGCCGCCGGCCTCACGTGGCTGACCGGTGGTCCGCTGCCGACCATGCCCGTTACTGACGATGCGGTAATCGCTGATTTGGCCAACGTCCAATGGCAATCCGGCACTGGTCCGACCGTCGGCGAGGCCGTCGGCAATCGCCAACTGGTGCTCGAATCTGGCTTGGCGCAGGTGCGCTTCGCCAGTGGCGCAACGGTCATCCTGCAAGGTCCAGCCAGTTTCGTGGCGCGGAGCGCGCGCGGCGGTCATCTGGATCACGGTCGGTTGACCGCACGTGTGCCGGACTCGGCCAAGGGTTTCACCGTCGAAGCGGACGGCGTGCGCGTCATCGATCTGGGCACCGAGTTCGGCCTCGCGGTCGGTGCGAAAGCCCGCCGCGAAGGCGAGATCGCGGTGTTCGACGGCATGGTGCAGGTGACGCCCACGACTGCGCAGGTACTTTTTCCGCAAGTGCTGCACCACGGCGAAGCTACGCGGGTCGACGCCAGCGGACAGTTGAAAACTATTCCCTATGACGATTCCACTTTCGTGCGCGCGATGCCAGCAGAACTGGCCTCGCCGCTGCTTGATCGCGGACTGATGGCGTGGTGGCGCATGGACGAAACCAGCGGCTCGGTCCTGCGCGACAGCAGCGGACGTGGCCACGACGCGCAGGTGCGCGGCGCCATCATCGAACAAATCAGCGTCGCCGGTCGTCAAGGACGCGCGGTGCGCTTCATGGACCGCAGCTTTGCGGAGATCGCTAATCACCCGGATTTCACCCTGATGGAGATGACCCTCTTCGCCTGGGTGCGTCCGGAAGCCAATCAACGCATCGATGCCCAGATCATCTGCAAACAAGGCAGCTACGGCTTGGCGATGCCACGCAACGAAGCGATGAAATTCTACTTCTGGCACATGGATCGCGTGGTCGACCATCCCTTCAAACAGGACCGCTGGGTCAATCTGTGCGCGACCTTTGATGGCGCGATCCGCCGCTTCTACGTCGACGGCGTGCGCCTGGCGACCATCAACAGTCCAACACCGCCGAAGACCGACGAACCCGTGCGCCTTGGCACCATCGAAGGTGGCAAGGATCGCGACCGTCTGTTCCAGGGCGCGATCGACGACATCAGAGTTTACAACCGCGCGTTGTCCGAAAACGAGGTCCGCTGGTTGTTCCTTGGTGGTCCGGGCCGTGCGCCCGCTGCCGCTGATAACAAATCCGACAACGCCCAGGCCACTAGCCATCCCCCCACCGGGAGCACTCCGTGAGTATTATGACCCGCACCGCCCTCCGCGCTCCGTTGTCCGCCACCTTGCTGCTGGTTGCTGGCAGCTGGTTGTCCGGAGCGGATGAACCGAAGTTCAGCCCCGAAGACGTGAAGTTCTACGAATCGCAGGTGAAACCCATCCTCGACGAATCCTGCCTGAAATGCCACGGCGGTGAAAAAACCAAGGCCGATTTCAAGGTCACCAGCCGTGGCGCGCTGCTGCGTGGCGGTGAATCGGGTTTGGCGATCAACAGCGACAAGCCGGATACCAGTCTGCTGCTGAAGATGATCAACTACGCTGATGATGATCATCAGATGCCGCCTAAGCAGAAACTGCCAGCAGACAAAATCGCCATCATCACTGAGTGGGTAAAAAAAGGTCTGCCCTGGACGCCTGGCGTGGCCGATGACACCGAAGTGAAGAAGAAGCCGCTGATCAATGACGAGAGCAGGAACTTCTGGGCCTACAAAAAGCCAGTCAAAAATGCGACTCCAAATGTCTCCAACGCTGCATGGGTGAGCAATCCTATCGACGCCTATGTGCTTGCCGATCTCGACCAGCACGGCTTGAAACCAGCGCCGCCGGCCACGCCCGAAACGCTGATCCGCCGTGCTTATTACGACCTCATCGGCCTGCCGCCGACAGCGGAGGAGGTCACCGCCTTCGCGGTGGCGGTTGCTACCAACAAAGAGTCCAAGGCCTACGAGCAGCTGATCGACAAACTGCTCGCCAGCCCGCACTACGGTGAAAAATGGGGCCGTCACTGGCTCGACGTGGTCGGTTACGCCGACACCAACGGCTACGAACGCGACGGCAACAAGCCGCACGCGTGGCGTTACCGCGACTACGTGGTCAAAGCCTTCAACCAGGACAAACCCTACGACCGCTTCGTGAAGGAACAGCTCGCTGGCGATGAACTGCCGGACAAAAACGCCGATTCGATCACCGCCACCGGCTACTACCGCCTGGGTCTGTGGGACGACGAGCCCGCTGACCGCGAACTGGCCAAGTACGACAACCTTGACCGCATCGTCTCGACCACCGGCGGTGCGATGATGGGCATGGCGCTGGGCTGTGCCCGTTGCCACGACCACAAGCGCGATCCGATCGCCCAGGACGACTACTACCGGATGGTCGGGTTCTTCAACAATATCAAACACATGAACAATGGTGGGCCGGACATCGAGACCAAGGTCTCGTCCCCGGCCAATGAAAAAGCCGCGTGGGAAAAACGTGTCGCTGAGCTGGATAGCTTGGTCGCCAGCGCCGAGAAAACCTTCGTCGAAAAATTGCCAGCGGAGGAACGTCTGGCGGCGACTTCCAGCAAGGGATTCACTAAGCTCTCGTTCCGTCAGTACAAAGGCCGCTTCGACCACTTGCCGGAATTCGACAAGCTGGAGGTCGAGCGCAAAGGCGACATCACCGACGGATTGATCGATCCGAACATCGCTGGCCGCAACGAGGACTACGGCTTCGTCTTCGACGGCGAACTGGAGATCCCGAACGCCAGCACCTACACCTTCCGCCTCGACAGCGACGACGGTGCGCGTCTGAGCATCAACGGCAAACAAGTGTTGGAGATGGACGGCATCCGCGGTCTCAGTGGATACCAGGACGCCCAGGTCAAACTGAAGGCCGGCAAAGCCAAAGTGCGCCTGGATTATTTCCAAGCCGCTGGCGGCAAAGGACTGAAAATGGTGTGGTCCGGCAGCGGCATTGGTACCGTGCCACTGGTGCGCGGTTCCGACATCGAAGCCGGCGCCGCACAATCGCTCGCGACGAAAATGGACGAACGCGGCGTCGCAGTCCTGGGTGCTGCGGCATATACCACCTACCGTTCAGCACGGCGCGAACTCAACCATCTGCGCGCCAATCCGGTGGGTGACTACACGGCTTTGAGCATCAGCGAACATGGCGGCGTGGGTGACAACTGGGTGCTCGCCCGTGGCAATCCCGCGGCCAAGACCAAGAAGGTCGACCCTGGTTTTCCGCAGGTGCTCGGCTTCCCCGAGCCGAAGCTGCCGAGTGGACCGCAGGGGCGTCGTACGCTGCTGGCCGAATGGCTGGTCCATCCGGACAACCCCCTCACTGCACGCGTAATGGTCAATCGGCTGTGGCAGCACCATTTCGGTCGCGGCCTCGTCGGCACCGCAAACGACTTCGGCAAACTCGGTGAGCTACCGACCAATCAGCCGCTGCTCGATTGGCTGGCTTTGGAGTTCGTCGAACGCGCGTGGTCGATCAAGGCGATGCACCGCTTGATCATGACCTCCAGCGCATACCGCATGTCGTCACAGGACAATCCCGCCGCGCTGGCCAAGGACGCCGGCAACCTGCACCTGTGGCGCTACAACATGCGGCGACTGACCGCCGAGGAGATCCGCGACTCGATCCTGACCGTTGATGGCAGCTTGAATCTGGCGCTCGGTGGTCCCTCGGTCTTCGCGCCCATGCCAAAGGCTGTGCTGGCGACGTCATCGCAGCCGCACAATGCCTGGGGCAAGAGCTCGGCCGATGACGAGGTCCGTCGCTCGATCTACATCAAGGTCAAGCGCTCGCTGGTGCACCCGATGTTGTCGATGCACGACTTCGCCGACACCGATCAGAGCTGCCCGGTGCGTTTCGCCACCACCGTGCCGACTCAGGCGCTGACCATGCTCAACAGCGAGTTCATCAACGAACGCGCGGCAGCTTTCGCCAATCGCCTACAGAGCGAAGAACCCAAGTCGCTCGATAAGCAGGTGACGCTGGCACTCCGGTTGGTGATGCAGCGCGAACCGAAACCGGCCGAGATCAAACAGGCGACCTCGTTCGTCAACGAGCTGCGCGCCACGGAAAAAATCGAGGCGGATGAAGCACTCAAGCTCTTCTGCCTGATGACGCTCAACCTCAACGAATTCGTCTTCCTCGACTGACGTCGCAGCTTCGCTTGACCCCGACTCGTACGCCAAGGAATCCGCCATGACCAACCAGAACACTTCGTCCGATAGCCGCGCTGAAGGCCAAGCCTGCCGCACCACCCGGCGCCAGATGATGTGGCAGACCGGCGCCGGTTTCGGCAGCGTCGCGCTCGCCAGCATGCTCGGCAGCCAGTTCTTCACCTCGCAGGCCACCGCAGCTGACGGAAAATCGCCGTTCAAGAATCCCCTCGCGCCGCGCGAACCACACTTCAAGGCCAAGGCCAAGAACGTCATCTTCCTCTTCATGTACGGCGGTCCGAGCCAGGTCGACACCTTCGACTACAAACCCGAGCTCTACCCGCTCGACGGCAAGACCATCCAGGTGAAGACCTTTGGCCGCGGCGGCCACAAGAATGAGGGCCGCGTGGTCGGTCCGCAGTGGCAGTTCAAGCGCTACGGCAAGTGCGGTAAGATGGTCAGCGACCTCTTTCCCAATCTGGGTGAGTGCGTCGATGACATCGCCTTCTTGCACTCGATGACCGCGGACTCGCCGATCCACGGCTCGGCGATGCTGATGATGAATAGCGGGCGCATCATCTCCGGCCATCCGTGCCTCGGCTCGTGGGTGAATTACGGGCTCGGCACGGTGAACCAGAACCTGCCAGGCTTCGTGGTCATGCTCGACAAAACCGGTGGCCCGATCAGCGGCGCGAAGAACTGGTCGAGCGGTTACATGCCGGCGTCGTTCCAGGGCACCGTGTTGCGCGGTGGTGCGGAACCGATCCTCGATCTGAAAGCACCCGAGGGCATGACCGAGAGCCGTCAGCGCAAGCTGCTCAACACCCTCAAACAGTTCAACGACGAGCACCAGAGCATGCGCGTATCGAACACCGACCTGGCGGCGCGTATCGCCAGCTACGAACTGGCGTTCAACATGCAGAAACATGCGCCTGACGCGGTCGACACCACTCAGGAAACCTCGGCGACCAAGGCGCTCTACGGCATCGACAACGACAAGACCGCCGACTTCGGTAACAAGTGCCTGCTCGCCCGGCGCATGGTCGAACGCGGCGTGCGCTTCATCCAGATCTACTCCGGCGGCGCGCACAACGACGACAACTGGGACGCCCACGGCGATATGAAGCTCAATCACACCAAACACGCCGGCGCGACCGACAAACCGATCGCCGGTCTGCTGAAGGATCTCAAGCAGCGTGGTCTGCTCGACGAAACCCTAGTGGTGTGGGGCGGCGAATTCGGCCGTCAGCCGACCGCCGAATACGCCAAGGGCACCGGGCGCGATCACAACAGCTATGGTTTTACCATGTGGATGGCCGGCGGCGGCATCAAAGGCGGGATCAGCTACGGCAAGACCGACGAACTCGGCGGCACCGCGATCGAAAACCGCCTGCACGTACGCAACCTGCACGCCACCATCCTGCACCAGTTGGGCCTCGATTCGAGCCGCCTGAACTTCTTCCATAACGGCCTGGACGAAAGTCTGGTTGGCATCGAAGGCGCGGATCCGATCAAGGCGATCTTCTGAGCTGATCAGCGACAACCACAGACCTCTGAGCAAACCGCAGAGGTACGAAGAGGGCCGCAGAGAAGAATAACCCCGGGCTTGTCCGCTCTGCGGCCCTCCTCTCACCTCTGCGGCTCTGCGGTAAATTTCTACCTCCCGCTTTCAAACAAGGATCCCCATGAACCTCCTCCCTAAGCTCGGCCTCCTGGCCGCCCTCGTCCTCTCCCCTGCCATGGCTCTGGCCGCCGACATCACCGGCACCGGTAAACGCTTCTTCGCCTGCGATTATAGCAAGAAGATCATGGCCATCGTCGGGGCCGACGGAAAGGTCGAATGGAAACGCAAGATGGACGGCGGTTGTCACGACGCCTGGATATTGGCCGACGGAAAAATCCTGTGGACGCCAAGTGGCGATAAGATCTTTGAGATCGATCCCAAAACCGACACCGAGACGCTGATTTACGATTCGCGCAAACACGGTGGCGTGAATGAACCCGTCGAGATCCACGCCTTCCAACCAAACTCAGACGGCACCATCACGGTGTTCGAGTCCGGCCCCAAACGTGCAGTCGAAATCGATCGCAGCGGAAAAATCCTCAAGACGGTGTCATTCCCCTTCATGGAAGGCGACCCACATCACCAGACCCGCAACGCGCGCAAGCTGGCGAACGGTAACTACCTGCTGGCGATGTCGAAAAGCTCCAAGATCGCCGAAGTCGATCCGCAGGGAGCAATCGTGTGGGAATACAAAACCCAGGGCGAATGCTACAGCGCCATCCGCCTGACGAATGGCAACACCTTGATCGGCGGCGGCTTCAGCCACCGCGTGTTCGAAGTCGACCCGGCCGGCAAGGAAGTCTGGGCCATCAGTGAATCCGAACTGCCGGGAATCAAACTTGGCTACGTCGCGCAGGTCCAGCGCTTGGCCAACGGCAACACCGTGATCGTCAACTGCCACGCTGGCCCGACCAATCCGCAGATCGTTGAAGTCGATGCCGCCAAAAAGGTGGTGTGGAGCTACCGTGACTTCGAGAACTTCGGCAACTCCGTGCCGGTGGGTTTTGTCATCGATCAGACCGCCGTCCGCTGATCAGGCCTTCGTCTGCTCACCCCAGGCAGCACCTGCTGCCTGGGGTTTGTCGTTTTCCGACACGTCTGACCTGCATGTCTCTGCTGC
>JANPLC010000245.1:0-7280 GCA_031426335.1 Planctomycetota bacterium | reverse complement strand
AAGCCGGTGACGATGGCGCGCAGTTCGAAACGGTTCTTGTCGCCATCAAGGCTGGAGAGCAGGAGCTTCTCGTACTCGGCGCCCAGGGCGGTTTCGAGTTCGGTGGCCATCAGAATATCGTCGACCACGCTGATGCGTTCGAGACGTGCAGACATGCGTTGTGCTTTCTTTGGTGAAACCACGCACCCGTTTCCTCGTCACCATCCGTGGCAGCTGTTCGCTGCGGGAAGGCGGGGTCAGGCAGTGGAGTTGCGACCGACAGTGCGGTCTTGGTGACCAAGTGGACGCCTCAGGGAACACCCCTGGGGAGAACCATTGGAGGAGCGGGACAGTATGAAGTGGACGTAGGTGTCAAATCATCATCGGCGGCGGTCGATGATCAGGGGGCTAGGGAAGGGGCTAGGGGTTAGGTTAGGGGTGAGGGTCGTGTGGTGACGTTGGTCCAGACAGGCCGTGGTCAGAATAAATAATTCCCTCGGGCCACAACCCTTAGCCCTAGCCCCTAGCCCCTTCCCCCCAAGCCCCTTCTGCCTTCCTAGCGGACAAAAAATCCCCGCAGCACATTGAACACATCCTGCGGCACCTTGACGTCGTGCAGGGCCGCGAAGGTGTCCTCGTCCTGGATCAGTTGGGCGAGTTCGCGGTAGACCGTCAGGTAGGTGCGGTCGTCATACGGCGGGCTGGCGAGCAAAAAGAACAGCTTGGTCGGCTCGCCGTCGAGGCTGTCGAAGGGGATGCCTTCGCCAGGGGCGCGAGCGAAGCCCATGACAAACGCACGGACCTGCAGCGTGCGGACGTGGGGAATGGCGATGCCCGGAGCGATCGCGGTGGTCGCTTTACGCTCACGGTTGGTCAGGTCGCGCCGGAACTTTGAGCGGTTGACCACCAATCCGCTGCGGTCGAAGAGGTCGGCCAGTTCTTCGAGCACGTGCTCCTTGTCGCGGTGCAGACGTTTGTCGCGCTGGACGTCGGTTTCTCCCTCGACCGCTTCGCTGGGATGCGTCTCGAGATCGAGCTTGATGCACTCGGGATGCAGAAAGCGCAGCACGTTCACCGCGGCACCCGCTCGTCAGGGTTTGGCCGGAGGCGCGTCATCCGGCGTCTGCACCGGCGTCTCCAGGCTGGGGGTGCCTTCGCCGCGGTAGTCTGCGCCGGTCCTAATGCGCAGCACCCGCCCTTGGTCATCGAACTCAATGGTGATGCGACTGCTTTCAGCCCACCAATCGTAGGCCTTGGCGTCGAATTCCTTTTGCGCTGCTTCACCAACCAACGGGATGTGTTTGCGTCCCAGCCGGGCCGGGCGTTTATCCTGCCCGCCGCCAGCAGGACGCCCGAGCAGTTCAATGGAGGAAAAACGCGGATTAGCGATGCCTTCTGGGAGCACGTCGCCCACCACCATCACTTCCGCTTCCTCGGCCCAACCGAAATGCGGCGACCAGCCATCGGTGGTCTTGAGATCACCCGCAAAGTCCCCGAAATGATGCAGCAACACGCGGAAGCGTACCAAGACCTGGGGCTCCTCCGCCACGTTACCGGTTTTGTCCGTCTTATCAGTTTTATCGTTCTTGCCCGGCTTTTCAGTCTTGTCCGTCTTGTCTGTCTTCTTGTCGGTCTTGTCTGTCTTATCCGTTTTCCCGCTCTTGGTCTCGCCTTCATGCGCTGGCGGTTTGACCGCACGTTCCTTGTCCTGCGCCCGTTGCGCTTCGACGCGCGCCTGCAAGCGCGCTTGATCCTGAGCTGTGAGCGGTTGACGGATGATCTCGACCTCGCGCGGACGCATCAGTCCACGGAAGGAGATCAGCGGCAGCTTGCTGGCCCGCGAATCGAACACCACGAAGCCGGGTTCTTCCGCATCTGGACCGCTGACGATCGTGGCGTGATCCAAGGTCGCGCGTTTGACCCCGAGCAGCTTCGATTGCCAGTAGTCGACGTGGTCGCAGAGGAGGAAGATTTCCTCGTAACCGAGGCGAACACCGCCGAGCAGGCGGCTCGGCTCCTGTTCGTTGAAACTCGCCTGGCCGCCCTGTTTAGCGGAGACGCTGATGAGTGCTGGCTGCAAGCGGAGCCCAGGAGTCGGCTCGACCGGCTTGACCTCGCCGGCGGGCGCTGTCGCGGGCTTGGGAGTGTCGTTCGGCTGCGACGCCTCACCAGCGGACAGGGCTCCCAGGCAACTGGCTGCCAGACAACCGTGCACCAGCGCCGTGAGCATCAGGTTTCCCCGCTGCGCCGGACGTGGGGAAAAATTCACGATGCTGGGGTGGTGACGTTGGTAGCGCTTGCGTCACCAGTGGTTGCAGGCGCGCCGTCGAGCGCGAGGTGCTCGACCTTTTCCTTCAGCAGGCGGCCGACCTTGAACTTCACCACCACGCGACTCTTCACCGGCACTTTTTCCAGGGTCTTGGGATTGAGCGCGGTGCGGGCCTTGCGCGTGACCGTCTCGAACACACCGAAGTCGCGGAACTCAAGGCGGTTGCCATGCGACAGCTCATCGACCACTTCGTCCAGGAAGGCTTGCACGACCTGCAGGGTCTGTACTTGCCCCAGACCGAGGCGCTCAGCGATGCGCTCAGCGATGGTGCGCTTGGCGATGGTCTCGCGTGACATGACGGCTCCTCATGCAGTATCGACTGGCGCGGCTTATAAGCCCTTGCAGGCGCCAGAGCAAGGTGAACCTGGACCAACGGTTGGCGTTAGATTTGGGCAGGCCATGGTGGCCCGGCCGAACCACGCCCAAGCACTTCCAGGGACCCCATGCCCACGCCCGCCGAGATCGCCCGCCTGTCCACCGCCATCGCCGGCGTGTACCGCGGCTCACGCGACACCATCGACCTGCTGATGACCGCCTTCCTAGCTGGCGGGCACGTCCTCATCGAGGACATCCCAGGAGTCGGTAAGACCACGCTGGCCAAAGCCTTAGCAGTAGCGATCGGAGGTTCCTTCCGGCGCCTGCAATGCACTCCTGACCTGATGCCGGCCGATGTCACCGGAGTGTCGGTTTACGATGAGCGCGACCGCACCTTCACCTTCCATCCCGGCCCGGTGTTTTGCGATGTGTTGCTGGCGGACGAGCTCAACCGTACTCCGCCGCGCACCCAATCCGCGCTCTTGGAAGCCCTCAGCGAGGGCCAGGTGACCGTGGAAGGTAGTCCCAGGGCCTTGTCAGCGCGCTTCTTCTGTGTCGCGACGCAGAACCCGCTCGACCACGTCGGGACCTACGCGCTGCCCGACAGTCAGCGCGATCGGTTCCTCCTCGCCTTCCGCCTGGGTTATCCCGAGACCGATGCCGAACTCGATCTGCTCTCACACGACGGCGCCGAAGGCGGCCTCGCTCGCTTGCAGGCGGTGTTCGATGCCGCGACCGTCGCGCGTCTGCGCACCCTGGTGCGCCAGGTGAAGGTCGAAGACAGCGTCCGCCGTTACCTGCTCGATCTAGTGCGCGCTACCCGTCAGGCGAAGGGTCTGGTGCAAGGCGCCAGCCCACGTGCCGGTCTCGGACTGCAGCGCGCAGCCCAGGCCCGCGCCTTGATGAAGGGCCGCGACTTCGTCATCCCGGAAGACGTGCAGGCGCTTGGCGCCGCGGCGTTGTCACATCGCGTCAGCGCGCGCGCCGGCCAACAGACCGATGCCATCATCCACGGACTGCTCGAATCGGTGCCGGTGCCCAGATGATCGTCGCGCCGACGGTGAAGGTGGAGAGCTCCGTGTCGGCCACGCCGTCACGCGCCCGCTTCACCCTGCTCGGTTGGTTGGTGTTGGCGGAAGCCGTGCTGCTCGCCGCGACTTTGTTCCTGCCCAGCGTGCAACCGCGACCGCTCGGGGCCGCGCTGGGTTTTGGTCTGCTCACGGCGTTGCTCTTCGGGTTCTGGCGCACCCCGCGCTCGCTGCTGGGTGTGCGCGGCACGTGGGTGCTGCCGAGCGTGGCGCACGCTGGCGACGAAGTCACGCTCGGCGCCTCGCTGCTCGCCAGCGGTGGTGCGCCGCCGCTGGTGCTCGAAGCGTGGGATCCGTTGTTGCGGCGTCACGAGGTCATGGCGCGGTTGACCGGCCTCGACGACCTGCCGACCCGTCCGTCCTGGACCACCCGCTTTCCGCGCCGCGGCCTCAACCGTCTGCCACCACTGACCGCACGCACGGTCCAGCCGTTCGGCCTAGTCTCCGCGGGCCTGCAGATCGGCCCAGGCACCGAACTGCTGGTGCTGCCCGCGCTCGGACGCATCCGCAAGGAACTGCGCACGCGCCTCAACCGCTGGCTGGAATCGCAGGCCATCACTCTCGATCCAGGCGATGACGAATTGGCGCGTCTACGCGACTACCGCCCTGGCGATCACCCCCTGCGCATCCATTGGAAGGCCAGCGCGCGGCACCGCACGCTGCTGGTCGCCGAACGGCATGCGCCGGGTTGCCGGCGTCTGGCGCTGGTGGTCGACACCAGCACCGGTCCCGATGCACGCAAGTTGGAGCGCTTGATCTGCGTCGCCGCGACCCTGGTCGACCATTTCTGCGCCGAGGGCTGGGCCGTCAGCCTGCACGGCCACTTTGCCCCGCAGGGCGTCGAAGGGTCGCGCCTGCGCCTGCTGGAAACCCTCGCGCTCGCCGGCGCCGCCAATGGCGAACTGCTCGACGTCATCCCGGCAAACCGCACGGCCGTGGTGCTGGCGCTGAATGCGCCCGATGTCGGGGCGTTGTTGCCGAAGCCGCTAGTACTGGTGCTCGCCGAGTGTGAACAGCTGGTATGGTTGCCACGGAGAGTGCGATGACTCCCCTGTCGACCACCCACCTCGGCTTTTTCGCGCTGCTCGCGCTCTACCTCTGTGCTTTCCACGGCGCGGGGCAGGCCTCGGTCATCGCGTTGTTCATCACTGGCGTGACGGCCGAACTGCTGCCGCGCATCCTGCGCCGGATCTTTATTCCCGAGTTGATGCTGATCTTCGGCATCGCCTTCTGCTGGTTGTGGCTGATACCGCCAGGCAACAGCGATGCCATCCACGCCGCCGCCGGCATGGCCATCAGCTACTGGCTGCTGGTCCCCAGCCGCTTGGGCATGTTGCGCTGGGTGCTCAGCTTGGTGATCGTCGAGTTGCTCCTGCAATCGCGCACCGCCAACGTCGCGATGTCATCGCTGGTGTGTGTGCCCATCGGACTCGCGGCACTCGGCATCGACAGTTGGTTGTGCGGGGCGATCTCTGCGCGCGCCAGCGCCCGCCTGAAATCTCAAGCTGGCTCATCACTCGTCCGCTGGGCGCTGGTGCCGACCGCGGTGGTGGTGATGGCGGCGATCAGCGCCGGCACCTGGGTAGTGAAGGAAGCCGCGCGCCATCACGAGGTAACGCTGCAGAACGAAACCCGCACCAACCGACGCATCAACAAAGTGGCTGGCCTGGACCAGGTCATAAACATCGGCCAACACGACAGCGTCGATCGTGATCCCGAGGTCGCCGCACGGCTGTCGTGGGAATCCGGTGCCGATCCGTCCGGCACGGTCTACCTGCGCGCGATGGCCTTGTCTGAACTGGTGCTCGACGGTGCGACTCTCTCATGGAAAGCCGATCGCACCGGTACGCTGCAGGAAGCTCCGCCGGCCACCCACCAACCGACGCGCTGGGCACGCGTATTGCGCATGCCCAGTCGCGACGACGTGGTGCTACGCCCGGACGGTGGCGACGCGGTGGACCTTGATGGCCTGGTGGTCGACTACGATGGCAACCACTACCGGCCCCAACTCGGCGATGCGCTGCGCAGCTACCGCGCCGACTTCGACGATGGCCAGCTCGAAGCCGATCCCGCCAAACTCCTGCGTTACCGCGATATCGATCCGCGACTCGACGCGCTGCCGTGGAATGAGATCGAAGACGGCCGGTGGCGCAGCGTCAGCCCAGAGCGCGCGGCGGTGCTGGTCCGCGAACGTCTCGGTGAACGGTGTGCCTACGCCTTGAAAGATCTGCCGCTGCCGAAGCCGACTGACGGCCCTGGTGGCGTGCTACGTGGCTTCCTCTTCAGCCGCATCGAATCCGACCGTCGCGGGCACTGCCAGTATTTCGCCACCGCCGCCGTGCTGCTGCTGCGCCGCGCGGGGCACACCGCGCGCTGCGTGGTCGGCTTCGCCAGCGACGAGGTCGGCGATCGCGGCGTGGTCTTCCGCGGTCTGCATGCGCACGCCTGGATCGAGGTGGTCAACGCCCAGGGCCGTTGGCAACGCTTCGATCCGACACCCGCGACCTACATCAGGGATAATCTCATCGGCGTCGAATTGGGACCCTACGCTGAGAATGCGAACTCCAACGAACCAGAGCCACAGAAATTACCGCCCGTCGTCAAACCCACTGAGGTCTCGGTGGAGATGATCGCCCGTCAGTGGTGGCCACTCCTGGTGCCGCTCGGTTTGGTGCTGGTGTTCGTGGTGATCCTGGTTGCACGCAGACGCGGCGCACAGCGCCACATCGATCCGCGTTTGGCGGAACTGCAACGGCGCAATGACGACCTGGTGCGGCTAGCAATGTCGTTGGGCGTCGCGGTGACTCCGGCGACCACCCTCAGCGAGGTCGCCAGCGCCCTGCAGAAACGCACCGGCGTTGCCCTGGAGCGTCACCTCGACGCGCACCTCGCGGCGCGTTACGGCAACGGGCCATTGCCGGAGCCGTGGCCGATCGATGCCCTGCGCCAAGGGGCCCGTGGAAAAGTCGCCCAGAGCGTACGTTCTTGAGTGGTCAGCGACGGGCTTCCGGTTCGAGCAGACCAGGCGGGAAGATCACCTCCGGCCGCACGCCGACGCCCAGGCTGCTGACGATACGCTGGTTGTCGCCGCGTTTGAGCGACACCACGCGCACGAAGGCCACCCCGCGTTGGCAGGGGATGACGAAGTAGGCGATCTCGCTGCGGCTGCCGTAGGGACGCACCGCGACTTCTTCGACCGCCTGCGGCGTGCCGAGCAGGGTGAAGGTGTCGCCGAAGGCCTTCATCACCTCCTCGAACTGCTCCTCCATGGCGCCATCAGTCACCAGCAGGCGCACGCCACGCTCCAGCGGTGACGGCGCACCGGGCACCGGGTTCGCCGCCATCGCCATGACCGCTTCGCGCAGGCGGCGATCAATCAGGCTGTCGGCAGCACAAGTGAGGGAAATGGTCAGCAAAAGGAGGATGACGGTACGCATGAGATCTAAGGTCTCCCGGTGGTTGGGTTGTTTCGCACGGGAGCCAAACCGTGAAAAGCCATCACTGACAGGGAGGACCGGAGCACCGGAGGAAAACAGCAGTCTGCTTTGCCGTGTCCTCCGGTGCTCCGG
>JANPLC010000244.1:0-19602 GCA_031426335.1 Planctomycetota bacterium | reverse complement strand
TTGGACAGCACCTTGGCCGGATCCGTGGCCAGCAGGTCGACGTGATCGTCGTACGGCGCGGTGAACGGATGGTGGTTGGCCACCAGTGCCTGGGATTCGTCGCTCCACTCGAACGCTGGCGCGCTGTGGATCCACAGGAACTGCCAGTCGTCGCCGCGGGCGAGTTTGAGCAGCTTGGTGCCGAGTTCGACGCGCACGGCGCCGAGCGTGGCGCAGACCACCTTGAAACTGTCAGCGCCGAAGAAGAGCACATCGCCGTCCTCGACGGTCATGCGCTTGGCGAGTTCGACACGCGCCGCTTCGGTGATGTTCTTGGCCGCGGGGCCCTGCCAGCTTTCGGCCTTTGACGGATCGCCACCGATCTTGATCCAGGCGAGGCCCTTGGCGCCGTAGCCCTTGGCGAATTCGGTCAGCGTGTCGAGCGTGCGGCGCGAGAGGATCTCGGTCGCCTTCTTGGCGTTGAGCGCACGGACGACGCCGCCCGCTTCGACGGCCTTCTGGAACACGGAGAAACCCGAGCTCGGCGCCCAATCGGTGAGTTCGACGATTTCCATGCCGTAACGCAGGTCCGGCTTGTCGGAGCCGTACTTCAGCATGCCTTCAGCCCAGGTCATGCGGCGGAACTTCGCCGGCAGGTCGACGCCGAGGAGGTTCTTCCACACAGCGCGTGCCATGCCTTCACCCAGGTTCATGATGTCGTCCATGTCGATGAACGACATTTCGAGATCGATCTGGGTGAACTCTGGCTGGCGGTCGTTGCGCAGGTCTTCGTCGCGGTAGCAACGTGCGATCTGCAGGTAGCGGTCATAGCCGCCGACCATCAGCAGCTGTTTGAACAGCTGCGGCGATTCGGCGAGGGCGTAGAACGAGCCCTGGTGCAGACGCGACGGCACGAGGAAGTTGCGCGCACCGCCTGGGGTGTACTTGCACAGCGTCGGCGTTTCGATTTCGAGGAAACGTTCCGCGTCGAAGTAGTCGCGCACGACCTTGGTCACCCGGTGACGGATGATCAGGTTGCGCTGCATCCCAGGACGACGCAGGTCAAGGTAACGGCTCTTCAGGCGCGGCTCTTCACCGACCTTGATGTGCTCGTCGATTTCGAAGGGGGGCGTCTCGGCCTTGTTCAGGACCACGAGTTCCTTGACGAAGACTTCGATCTCGCCGGTGGCGAGGTTCGGATTCTTGTGATCGCCACGGCTGGTGACGGTGCCGGTGATCTGCAGCACCCATTCCGAGCGCGCGCGGTTGGCCAACTCGTGGACGTCAGCGCCACAGATTTCCGGGTCGTAAGTGACCTGCGTCAGGCCATAGCGGTCACGCACGTCGTGGAAGATGAGCTTGCCGTGGTCACGCCGGTTGTGCACCCATCCGCAAAGGGTGACGGTCTGGCCAACGTGGGCGGCACGCAGTTCGCCGCAGGTATGGGTGCGTTTCATAGAAGGGGCCTCGTTTTCAGGAGGGGCGGACTCTAGGAAGCGTCCCAGGGGGGGCAAGGCGCTTGGATTCCCTTCTGGACCTGGCCAACCTGGGCGCGACCGGCAATCGCGATCCCCTCCGCCGGGTCGCGACATTCTGCCCCATCTTCATCAGTCTGATCCTGGTATTCGCTCACCTGCCGCGTTTGATGGTCGCCTATACCGTTGGAGGTCGGGATGGTCAGTCGTCAGCTGCTGCTCCTGTTGCTGTTGCTGCCGTTGCCGTCGCTTGGTTTCTCCGGCGAGGCGGCGCAGGCACCGGCGACTCCCGAGGCCAAGGTTTTCTTCAAGGGCAAATGGCTAACGGCGGACGAGAAGGCCAAGACCGAACAGGGCTTGGTGCTCTACAAGGGCAAATGGATGCCCGAGGACGAGATGTACGCCGCCAAGGGCTACGTGAAACATCTGGGCACGTGGATTTCGCCGACGCGTCTCAAGTCGATTCATAAACGCCAGCAGACCGCACGGGAGCGCATCAAGTTCGCCAGCGATTGGAAAAACGCTTGGGTCTATAGGACCGAACCCGGCCACTTCGTGATCACCAGCAACGTCTCGCCGGAACTGGTCAAGGAGATCGGCCTGGCGATGGAGCAATGTTACAACGAACTGGCGAAGGTCTTCGGCTCGAATGCCAAGGCCAAGGCCATCAACGTCGAGGTCTATGCCACGCAGGAGCAGTTCCTGCGCGAATCGGCCGCCTCTGGCATTCCCATGAGCCGCAATGTGCTCGGCTATTTTTACTGGGGCGAGACCACCGGCATCCGCGCCTTCTATGCCGGCACGCCAGAGCAGACCTTGAGCACGTTGTTCCACGAGTGCACGCATCTGGTCATCCGCAACGTCTGCGAGGACGTGCCGACCTGGGCGAACGAAGGTCTGGCGGTGTTCTTTGAAAGCGCTGAGCGCGATGAAAAAGGCATGAAGCTGGAGACCATCCCGTTCAATCGCTTGTGGCACCTCAAGAGCATGCTCAAGCAGGGCGACCTGTCCCTCAACCGGCTCTGTCAGTTGCGTGGCATGCGGGAATACACCGGCGAATACTACCCACAGGGGTGGGCCATGATCCATTTCCTGCTCTACGCGGAAAAGGCCAAGTACCGCAAAGCGTTCGAAAACTTCTATGGCGGCCTGACCAAGAAAAACTGGGACGGCGACAACATGGCCATCTTCAAGAAATACTTCGGCCGCGAGCCGGAGACCTTCTATCCCGACTGGAAGGCCTACGTCATGAGCATCGAACCGCGCACCGCGTCGGAGTTCGTTGCCGCCACCACCGCTGCGTACACCGATTGGCTCGACTTCGATTCGGCGCAGGAGTTCGCCGCCAAGGCACTTGAACTGGGCAAGGGCAAGGACGACGACGTGTTCCTGTGTAATGCCCGCTTGAACCTGACGCTCGGCCGTTGGGTCAGCGAACCGGAGCGCAAAGCTAGCTACTACGCCAAATCGGTGGAATTCTTCGAGAAAGTATTTCCGCCAGAATCCGCTGATCCCAAAGCGAAGAAGCCGACCAAGAGTCGCAAGATCACCCAGGCCTACGCGGCTGACCGCCTCGACTTCGCGCGCGCCTGCATCGGTGCGGTGCGGTACGAACAGGCGCAGGATCTGATCGAGGACGTGTTGTCGAAGAAGGAGTTCGAGTTCAGTGCCGAGGGCTACAGCGTGCTCGCCTACCTCGCCACCGTGGCCGAGGACCCCGCCTTCAAGTCAATCGAACTGGCGAAGGAAAACGCGAAACTGGCCGAGGACCTTGGCGCCGACCAAGAGAACAAGTACGTCCAGGCGCTGATCTGCCTGGCCGAGAACGACAAGACCGCGGCAGCGAAGTTCCTGACCGAAGCAGCCTCACGCGATGAGTTCGGTTTCGGCGGCCAGTTCTTCCGCCGCGAACTCGCCCGCCTGACCGGCATGTCGCGCAAGGTCATCGTGGTCGAACAACCGGAAGAAAAAGACGGGAAATAAGCCGGCCGTCTGACGTTTTGGTGTGGTGACCAGGCTGTTACGTAAGGTTTGCCGGGTCGGATACGACTACCGGGTGTGTCGCCCCGCCTGTCCACGCGGTTCTGCGGCAGTCCGCTCATCAGCTGGTGGCAAGCCAGCGACCATCCGTTAGGTCATCCCCATGCCCATTGCTCATCGCCTGATTGCGCTCCTGCTCCTGCCGCTGCTGGCCCTGACGGCGGCGGAGCCGTTGGCGACCTTCGAGAAGTTCAGTGTCGAGGTGGTCATCACCTATGAGCCCGGAGACGTTGCCGGTCAAGGCACGTTGGTCGGCCTGTTCACGCCGAAGCCGAAGAAGGATCCGCTGCACCTCTACAGCGTCGACCTCAAAGGTCCGGAAGGCGTGGCCACCACCATCGCCATCCGTCCCGGTCAGGCGGTTGAAGCCGCCGGTGTTCTCACCGCCAACAAGACGCCGGCAGATCACGACGGCCTGTCGATCTATCCCGATGGCCCGGTCACCGTGCGTCTGCCGATCACTGTTCCCACCACCGCGGACGGCGCGCCGGCTGAGACCACATTGCTGCTCTCGTACATGGCGTGCTCGGCGAAGTTCTGCCTCAACCCGGTGATCAAGCAGCCAGTAGTGGTGAAGATTCCGACGGGCAAGACTGGTGCCACGGCATCGGCAGTACCGACCGTCGCCGCAATCGCTGCGCCGCGTGATTGGTCGGCGTTCACCGCCACCTGGACCAAAAATCAGGTCGAGGTGGTGTTGTCGCTCGAAGCAGGAACGACGCCGGACACCGCCGTGTTGGTTGGTCGTTTCACGCCCAAGCCCACCGGCGATCCGCTGCATCTGTATGGCAAGGACCACAAAGGTCTCGCCGGTCAGGCGACCCGCTTGGCGTTGAAGTCCGGCCAAGCGGCCAGCGAAGGTGGGCCGCTCGGTGACAATGTCACAGCGGTTGCCAAAACGGTGGAAATGGACGAGGTGCTGACCTACCCGGCTGGCCCGGTGACCTTGCGCCTGCCCATCCGTCTGCCGGCTGGTGCCGCCGGAACCACGGTCAACACCGAGGTGTTGGTGTCGTTCATGGCTTGCACCGACAAGATCTGCCCATTCCCGCCGGTGCAGAATTCGGTGATGAAACTCGACCTGCCGAGCGCAGGCACGCCGTCGGTTGTGCCACCGACCAGTGGTGTCGATGCCACGACCGTGCGTCAGATTGTCAGCGGAGCGCTGGCGGGTCAGAAAGAAGATCTCATCCCGGAGATCCGCAAGATCGTCGCGACCGAACTCGATCGTCTGCATGAACAAGCGAGCAGCGCGGTGCGCTGGCGTCATCCGACGTCGATCGCGGAAGCCGAGCGTTTGATTGATGAAGCAAAGAAGGCTGGCAAACCCGCGCTGCTCGATTTCACCGGGCCGTCGTGCGTCAACTGCCAAGTGATGGATAAGACCGTGTTCCGCGAGCCGTCCGTGGTGGCGGCATGGAACCGCGGCGTGCCGATTGCGATCAACACCGATCCGGATCCGCGTATCAGCGATGATTTTTCTGCCTGGCAACAGAAACGCTTTGAGACCCAGAATCGTCCGCTCTACGTGCGCATCGATCCGGAGGGCAAAGAGACCCGTTGGAGCGAAGTTTTCCCGCCAAGCGATCGTGCGACGCTGGCGTTGTTCATCGGCTTCACCGAGGGTGGCGTCGGCAGCGATGCTGGCAGCGGCGATGGCATCGGCGAGTTCCTGCTGCTCGCGATCTTTGGTGGCTTGTTCACTTTGCTGATGCCCTGCACCTATCCGATGATCCCGTTCACCATGACGTTCTTCGCCAAACAGGCGGCGAACGGTGTGCGTTTGCTGCCTCTCGCGGCGTTCTACTCCTTCGGCATCATCGCTTGTTTTGTCGGCATCGGCGTGCTGATCACCGGCGTGTTCGGTTCGACGCTCTCGAACCTCGCCGGGCATCCGGTGACTAACTTGGTGATCGCGTTGCTGTTCTTCGTGCTCGGCCTCGGCCTGCTCGGTGCGTTCCTCATCCGTCTGCCCTCGGCGCTCGAAAACAGCCTCGGCGGCGGACGTGGTGGTTACCTCGGTGCGATGATCATGGGCCTGACCTTCGCCGTCACCGCGTTCAGTTGCACCGCGCCCTTCGCTGGTGCGGTGTTGTCGCAGGCGGTAGTCACCGGTTCCTGGACACGCGCGATGGTCGGCATGGCGGTCTACGCGTCGGCGATCGCCATACCGTTCTTCGCCTTGGCCATGAGCCCAGGCCTGCTCAAGAAATTGCCCAAGGCCGGCTCGTGGATGAACGAGTTCAAGGTCGTTGGCGGCCTGGTCGAACTCGCCGCTGCGCTCAAGTTCCTGGTCATCTGCGACGTCGCCTGGGAATGGGGCATCGTCGGTCGCAGCTTCACGCTCGCCTCGTGGTCGGCGGTCTCGCTGGTCATCGGCATGTACGTGCTCGGCAAACTGCGCTTCAGCGGCGACAGCGAGGTCGCACAACTCGGTGTCAGCCGCCTGATGATCGCGCTCGCCTTCCTCGCGCTCGGTATCTGGTTCGCATCGGGCCTGGCCGGCAACAACCTCGGCTTGTTCGAGAGCTTCTTCCCCGCTGATCCGGTCCCAGGCGCATGATGAGGTGCAGACCTGTCGAAATCGCCGCCCCGCAGGGGAGGCATGGAAATAGCCCGGCACTTCAGTGCCGGGAAACGCAAGTGATTCGAGCCAGTCCCGGAGGGACGGCTGAAACATTATCTGACGGTTCAGCCGTCCCTCCGGGACTGGCCCAAGATTTCGCCGCGGTACCCGGCACTGAAGTGCCGGGCTATTTCCGCAGCGTCCCTGCGGGACGCTTAGCAGACTTCACCCAGTGCCTAGGGTCGCCTGAGGTGGTGCGATGACCCGCCGTCCACGCGGCATCGTCTGTTACGACGGCGAGTGCACGATCTGCACGGGTTTGGTCACCCGTTGGGGCCACCGCATACGCCGTGCGGGATTCCGCCTTGCGCCGCTGCAAGCGCCGGAGATCCAGCGGCGGCTTGGGCTCACCGGTATTCCTGACGAAATGAAATTGATCACGCCGCAAGGACAGGTCATCGGCGGCGCGGACGCCGTCGTCGCCATCGCCGAAGGATTGGGCATGCCGCATGATCTGGCGGAAAGTGCACGGACTCCGTTGGTCAGGCCGCTGCTCCGCCAGTTGTATGCGGTAGTGGCGAAGCACCGGAGTTGTGCGGGTGGTGCGTGCCGGATCCGGTGAGTCGTCGCCGTTGGCTGCTGTGGTCGTTGCTCTCAGCAACGACGATAGTTGTCGTCCTTGCGTACTCGCTCGTAGGAATGCTCACTGGAATCTATCGTTTCCCCACACCGGATGTGTTCGCGCCGGTGCGCGGTTATCTGGTTTGGGATGATGATCGTTGGGTGGTGATGATGTTGTCGCCAGACCGCACGGCCCTGTGGGTACCACCCGACTTGAAGGTTGCGCAGGTTTCACCAGGTATCTGGATCAAGACAGTAACGTCTCCAAATGGTTCGATGGACTCTTCGGTGCATACGCCATTGAACCTGTTGGACGTGTATATTCTGCGCTATGCGCGCGATCGGCTCCCTACCTATACGAATCCTATATCTTCCCCAACGGGACCGACTCCCTGATCACTTCTTCCCGCTGGTCGCTAACTGTCCCAGCACCACTCGATTCACCCAGATGTACTCAATGATCGACGCGACACTCAAAATCGCGCACGCCCACGTCGCCCAGAACGCGTAGGTCAGGTGCCACGGCTGCAGTTGGAACCAGAACGCGGGGAATGCCATGACGGTGATGATGGTCGCACCCTGGAACCACGCCTTCACCTTGCCCGAGGTGCGCGCCGCCAGGATCAGGCCGCGGCTTGCGGTCATGGCGCGGAGCGCACCGGCGATGAGTTCGCGCAGGACCATGAGGAAGACCGGCAGCCAAGGCACTAAGCCTGCGCCCCAGGCGCCCCTGCCGTCGGTCGAGATCAGGTAGACCGGCTGGCCGATGCTGGTGAACGGAGTGAAGGCGGCGGTGAAACCGACCGTGGGCGACATCCCATTCCAGCCGCCGTAGACGATTGGCTCGATCCCTTTCCAGTCGTCGTAGGCGATCGGATAGCCGACCCCCGCAACCGGCAGCAGGAAGACCAGGAACATGCCCATGCGGTAGATCACGTCGCAGAACGGATCGGCGAGTTTGCCGAAATCGCTGACCTCGCCGCGGGCGCGCGCGACCTTGCCGTCGAGGTAGTCGGTGATCTCGGCAAAGGCGCAGAGCCAGCCGCAGAACCAGAACGCCAGACAGTAGTCGATCGGCAGGTACAGGTATGACGCCACCGCCAGCGGCATGAGCGCCAAACGTGCGAGGGTGATCTTGTCCGCGAGCGTGAGCGCCATCACGCTCCTCAGGCGCTGGCGGCGGCGAACAGGCCGTGCGTTTTCATCATGGCGAGCAGCGCGTCTTTCTTGCTCGGGGTCATGGGCACCATTGGCAGACGGTATTCTTCGCGGATCAGACCGAGCGCAGCGACCGCGGCTTTGGCCGGGATCGGGTTGGTCTCGCTGAAGGCGACGCGCGCCAGATCAGCGACGATCTGGTGCAGACGCCGGGCCTCGACGTAGTTGCCGGCGGCGCAGGCATCAGTGAGTTGGCGCATGATGCGCGGCGCAAAGTTCGCCACCACGCTGATGACGCCGGACGCGCCGATGGCCATGAAGGGCAGCGTCATGCCGTCGTCACCCGACAACACACGCACCCCACGGCCGATCAGTTCGGTCACCGCGTCGGGCGAACCGCTGGCTTCCTTGACCGAGTCGATGCCGCCGAGCGCATTCACCCGCGCGGTGGTCTCCGGCAGCATGTTCACACCGGTGCGGCCAGGAACGTTGTACAGCACCATCGGCAGCGGCATCGCTTCACGCACGGCCTTGAAGTGCTGGAACAAACCTTCGGGAGTCGGCTTGTTGTAATACGGCGTAATGGTGAGGATGCCGTTGGCGCCAAGCTTCTCAGCGGCCTTGGCCAAGCTCACCGCTTCGCGCGTCGAGTTCGATCCTGCACCCGCGATCACCGGCACGCGGCCGGCGGCGGCCTGGACCACTTCGCCGATGACGCGGTGCTGTTCGTCATGGCTGAACGTCGCGCTCTCGCCTGTGGTGCCGCAGGGCATGATGCCCTGGGTGCCCTGG
This sequence comes from Planctomycetota bacterium, assembly GCA_031426335.1. Taxonomy (GTDB): domain Bacteria; phylum Planctomycetota; class UBA11346; order UBA11346; family UBA11346; genus BOG-1363. Next base: position 10,971 of record JANPLC010000244.1, on the reverse strand, counting down.
CTGATATGCCACTCCACGAGTTTCTTCAGCGCGGGAAAGTCGACTTGGTCGTCCTTGAACGGCGTGACGACCGCGACGATGGAACCTTGGAACATGGAGTTTTCCGTGGGAGCAGGGGCTAGGGGCGAAGGAAGCAGGGGCTAGGGCTAGGGGCTAGGGTCGTGGACGTGGGTCCGGTGGCGAACCAGAAGTCTGTCAGAGTGAGGCGGGTTACGATTTATCCCGAGTGCTGCAAGGAGCGAATGAGGGAGGTCAGCATGCGGCTGACCTCGTCGATGGCCGATTTCACCGCCGGGACTCGATCGGCGGGGAGGAATCCCAAATTGCTGGCGATCTCGATCTGGGTCTCGACCTCAGCGAGGGAGCCACGAGCATGTCCGAGGAATTGCAGGTATTCTCCGCGCGAGGCCCGACTGTGGCCCTCCGCGATGTTGCTCGGAACGCTTACCGAAGCTCGGCGAATCTGCGTAATCAAGCCGAAACGTTCGTCCGCGGGCCACGAGGCGCTGGTCCGGTAGATCAACGACACCAACTCGATGGCGTGGCGCCACACCACCAGATCCCGGAAGCTGCGTACTGGCGGCGGTGGTGACGTTGGTTCCACGCCCCTAACCCCTAGCCCCTAGCCCCTGTTTCCTCACCCCGGCCCTTTGTCCATCAACGTGCGCATGTCAGCGACGGCGCGTTCCATGCCTAGAAGCACCGCGCGGCTGACGATGCTGTGGCCGATGTTGAGCACGCGCAGCATGGGCAGGTGCAGCAGCTGGCGGACGTTCTGGTAGGTGATGCCGTGGCCGGCGTGCAGGCGGATGCCGAGGGTCGCGGCGAGGTCGGCGGCTTCTTCCAGGCGGCTGAGCTGCTGGACCAGTTGCTCGTCGTGTTCATCGCCGCGGCAGTGCGAGAACGCATTCGCCCAGGTGCCGGTGTGCAGCTCGATCGCATCGGCGCCGACCGCCTTGGCCGTGCGCACGGTCGCAGGATCGGGTTCGATGAACAGGCTCACCATGGTGCCGGCGGCTTTCAGACGATCGATGCAGGAGCGCAGGTTGTGGTCGTCGAGCGCCACCTTGAGGCCGCCCTCGGTGGTCAGCTCAGCACGGTGTTCGGGGACGAGGCAGACTTCGTCGGGCATCACGCCGAGCGCGATCTCGAGGATGTCCTCGCCAGCGGCCATCTCCAGGTTGAGCACGCCTTGCACGGTTTCGCGCAGCAGGCGTAGGTCGCGTTCCTGGATGTGGCGACGGTCCTGGCGCAAATGCACGGTGATGCCGTGGGCACCGCCGAGTTCCGCGAGGTGGGCGGCCAGCACCGGATCGGGTTCGTTGGCTTTGCGCGCCTGCCGGACGGTGGCGACGTGATCGATGTTGACGCCGAGGTGGATCATAGCGGCGCGGATCAGAGCAGTGCGGCCGTTCGCTACAAGTCAGGGCTGCAAGATTGCGCAATCTGTTGGCGCCACCGCTCAGGGCAGGCCTGACATCACGCACTCACTTCAGAACCAACACCACCAGCAGCGCGAGGATCGCGATGCCCAATCCGATGAGCACCCCCATGGCCAGCGGTGAAACGCCGGATTTCACCGGCTGATTCGCTGTTGGTGTGGGGTTGGCCGCGGTGGGGAACGGTTGGGCTGCGCCATCGTTCGTCGGGCGCTTCCAACTTGCGGTTTGCACCGGCGCAGGCTTGGCGTCCGAAAGAGTCGGGCGGCGTGCCTCTGCCGCGTCACGATTGGGAATGGTCGGCGGGGTGTTTTCCGCCATACCGGTGGATTTGGCGCGGCGCCAGGACGCGCTGCCGGGGCTGGCGGTCTTCACCGTTTCCGGGCCACCATGTTCGGTCAGCAGCTGTTCCAGTTCACGCGCGAGAACTTCGGCACTTTGTGGCCGTCCCGCCGGGTCCTTGGACAGACAGCGCATGATCAGATCGCCGAGCGCCTTTGGCAGGTCCGGCACCGTGGTTTTCGGCGGCACGACCTCTTTGGTCAGAACGTTGGCCATGACTTCGTAGGAAGTCTTGCCATCAAACGGACGGTAACCCGTCAGCGCGGCGTAGAACGTCGCCCCGACGCCGTAGATGTCGGACTGCCGCGTCGCGTCCCTGGCGTTGCGCACCTGTTCCGGTGGCATGAACGAGGGCGAGCCCAGCGGTTTGCCTTCGAGCGTCAGGCCCATCTGTGCCTGCTCGGCGTCGAGTTGTTTGGCCAAGCCAAGATCGGCGAGCTTGGCGATACGCTGGCCACCTTCGACGGTGATCAGGATGTTGGCCGGCTTGATATCGCGATGGATGATGTCCTGGCCATGGATGTATTCGAGCGCACGGGTGATCTGCAGCGCCAGGTTCGCGGCTTCGCGCCAGGGCAGGCGCACATGGGTCTCGATGAGGTTGGCGAGCGTGCCGCCATCGACCAGTTCCATCAGCTGGAAGTGCACGCCACGGTCGTAGCCGCAATCGTAGACGTGCACGACGTTGGGATGGTTGATCTGCGCCGCGAGCTTGGATTCGCGTTGGAATCGTTGCACCAGGACGTCGTTCGCGCCGGCCTTGGCGCCGAGCATCTTGATCGCCACTTTACGACCGACCGACAGTTGTTCGCCGGCGTAGACCAAGCCGATGCCACCCGCGCCAAGCCGGTAGCTCAGCCGGCAATTGCCAATGCGTTTGCCGATCAGCGGATCGTTGGTCGTCGGACCGCCGGTGGTGATTTCCACCAAGGTGCCGCAGTGGCTGCAGGGGATTTTTTTGCCGGCGAGTTTGGCCGAAGCGCGGAATTCGTAGCGGCAGACCCGGCAAGTTTGCAGCGGATCGTTGGGCTGTACTGCGACAATCCCGTCCGCAGACGGTGCATCGGGCATCTGATCGGCAGGAGCTGGGAGGTCGGTCATTGGTGGATCGGCAGTAGGGTCAGTAGGTTTTCATGCCGACCGTGCGTTGCCTTGTAGCGACTGACGGGCATGCAAGCAAGGCAGCGGGCCGCCGCGGTACCGAGTTTGCCCTGCTGCGCGCTGCAACGCTGGGTTGGCACGCGGATTTCCGGCGGTGGCGCAGCGCCGTGCGCGCACCGCAATGGGCTGGTGCGGTATCCGCAGTGAATTTCCCGGAGGGGGCACTAGAACCCGCCCGCCATGGGCCACGAACCACCTCCGAGTCATGCCGATATGCGCCAGGATATCGCCAGCGAATTGGCTGACTTGCAGGCGGCCGGCCGCCTGCGCAGTCGGCCGGTGATCGATTCGCCGGATGACCGGGTGATCATTCTGTGCGCTGACGGCAAACGGCAGAAGCTGCACAACTGGGCCTCCAACGACTACCTGGGCGCGGCCAACCGGCTGACGGTGAAAAACGCCGCGGCTCGGGCGCTGCGCACCTATGGTGCAGGCGCTGGTGCGGCCCGGCTGCTGGCTGGCGGACTTCGCTGTCATCGCCGATTGGAGGAGCGTCTCGCGCAGTGGCTCGGTCGCGAAGAGGCGCTGGTCACCAGCACCGGCTTCCAGGCCAACCTCGCAACGTTGGTGTCGCTCGCCTCCGGTGCCGAAGACGTGGTCATCCTCGACCGGCTGTGCCATGCGTCGACCTACGACGGCGCACGTTTGGCCGCGGGCACACTGCTGCGCTTCACCCACAACGATCTCGCCGACCTGGAAAAACAACTGCTGCGCACGGCTGGCGCCAAACGCCGCGTGGTCTGTGTCGAGTCGGTCTATTCGATGGACGGCGATGAAGCTCCGCTGGCTGGCATTCACGCGCTCTGCCGCACCCATGGCGCGTTGCTGGTAGTCGATGAGGCGCACGCCATCGGCGTGCTCGGGCCCGCTGGGCGTGGGCTGTGTGCCGAACTCGGCGTGGTACCTGATCTGCTGGTTGGTACCTGTTCCAAGAGCCTGGGTTCGCAAGGCGGCTTTCTGGCCGGCGATCGCGATCTGATCGAATTGGTGGTCAATCGCGGGCGTAGCTTTATTTTCTCGACTGCGCCGGTGCCGGCAGCGATGGGCGCAGCGGTGGCGACCCTCGATCTGTTGCGCAAACAGCCGGAATTGCCGGCGCAACTGGTTACTCATGCCAGTGAGATCCGCGCTGCCCTGCAGGCCCAGGGCTGGAACGTTCCGGCTGGTCGCAGTGCCATCATCCCGGTGCTGGTCGGTGATGAGCAGCCAGCATTGGCCCTGGCCGCGCGTCTGCGCGAGGCCGGGCATTTCGCCCCGGCGATCCGCCCGCCGACGGTGCCGGCGGGTTCGTGCCGATTGCGCCTGACGGTCACGCTGGCGCATACCGCTCCGGATCGTCGCCGGCTGATCAAGGCGTTGGCGGCCGCGCGCTGAGCAAGATACCCGCGTTTCACCGCGATTGGCGCTTCGACAGGGTGTTCTGGTTGGGGTGGATCGTGTTGCTCCTGCAAGAGCCAGACCACACTGCGCCGATCGACATGACCATGGCCTTCCTCTCGCCCAAAGACCTTGCCGCCGCGATCGGAGTGAGTGAAAGTTCACTCAAACGCTGGGTGGACTCCGGTCGCCTGGCGGTCCAGCGCACTGCCGGCGGACATCGCCGTATTCCGCTGCAAGAAGCCGTGCGCTTTGTGCGTGCCGAAGGATACCGCGTTCAGGATCCCGCCTGCTTCGGGGTGTTGAGCAGCGGCAGCAAGGACGAGTCGATCGATCTTGATGAAGCGGTGTTTTCCGCCTTGGCCCGCGGGGATGCTGAACGCTGCCGCGCGTTGATCACCACCGCCTATCTTGCTGGGGCGAGCGTTGCCTCGCTGTGCGATGGTCCGCTGCGCTCCTCGCTGAGTCGCCTCGGCGACCTGTGGCGCCATAGCGAGGAAGGCATCGCGTTGGAACACCACGCCACGTCGGTGTGCATCCAGATGGTGGAGCAGCTCCGCCAGTTCCTGCCGGATCCGCGTGCCGATGCGCCGGTGGCGGTGGGCGGCGGTTCTGCCAATGACCCGTACTTGGTGCCAAGCCAGATGGCCGGTGTGGTGCTGACTGATTGTGGCTACCGCACGATCAACCTGGGACCGAACACTCCTGACAGCGTGCTGCTCACGGCGGTGGCGAAGTATCGTCCGGTGCTGGTGTGGCGTTCGCTGACCGGCGTGATCGATCCCACAGTGATAGGTAATGATTTGCGTGCGCTCGTCGTGCGCCTCGGTGATATTCCGTTGGTTATCGGCGGCCGTCACGCGGCGTCGGCTGCGTTGGCGGCTGGCGGTGGACTGAACACCGTCGGTTCGATGTGCGAACTGGCGGCCTTCGCCCGCGCCTTGGTACTGCGCAGACCACATTTGGCCTGAACGAGGCGACTCTCAGCGACGTGCACACCAAACGAGCGAGGGGCGGGAAATCCCGCCCCTCGCTGCATGATCACCACGCTCTGTGTTCAGCCGACCAGGGCCGGAGCTAGGCTCAGCGACAGCAGTGCGCTGGTCGCCGTGGAGCTATCGAGCAGCTGAGCCACGGGCAGGCATCCTTCGCACGGCAACGGCGTGACATGCACCTTGCTACGCACGCCGGAGGGCACCGTCACGCTGGCGATCAGTTCGGCCTCATCGCTGGTGGTGGTGCGCGCCGCGATGCCACGGGCCGCCAACAGCGCGACCACCAGATCAGCAAACACCGCATCGGCTGCGCTGGCGGGCGCCACGGTCAGCGCGGTGCCCGAAGTCGGCAGACGTTGCCGCAGTTGGCGGCAACGCACACCGACCGCCTGCTCCAGTTCGCTTTCGCGTGGCAGGTGGCGTCCGTGGTGACGCAATTCGATCAGCCCAACCAGCGCTGGAGCGAGCACCGCCGCGAGTTCATCCGCCGGACGCAGATCGATGCAAGCGCGCTGGATGGCCTCAAGGGCGTGACCAACGTGCAGGTCTTCCAGCGAACGGGTGATCTCATCGCGCAAGCCTTCGCTAGCACGGCCAGGGCGCAGCGGCAGTGAGCGGGCGACCGTCACATCATGGCGAGGTGCCGACTTGTGGCCTTCCTCGGGCCAGTGCGGGAAACCGTCGACGATGATCTTACTGATCGGCATGCCGCCTTTCACCAGTTCGGCGACGCGCTTGAGTTCGTCGATCTCATGCGCGGCGAAGGCGCGGTAGCCGTTGCGATGACGCTTCGGCGCGGGCCAGCCGTAGCGCTCCTCCCACACCCGGATCACGCTGGGAGTAAGACCGCTGGCAGCGGCGGCGTCGTGGATGCTGAATTGGTTCGAGGTAGGCATGACTTACTCCGAGGGTGGACGATTTGAATGTTTCTACAAGAGCCCGATGTGAAGCAAGAGGCGATTCTAGAGGGTCAATGTCACGGTTGAGAGGTCTGTTCCGGAGGAGCTTTGCGTGAATGGTGGATGAATTGAACGAAATTTGTCGCTAACCCGTGTATCCTCAGGGACTTTCGACCTACTCATAGGTAGGTGAGGCTACCAGCCGGCTGCGACCTCCTGGCGATGAGACGGTCGGACCCTCAAGACCTGACAGCCATATTACCAACGAACGGCGAGCGTGGAGCGAATAGCGTGCCGCGCGCGTCCAGGTCCGTCAGAACCTCAGGATTGCGATCTTGTCGTAAGCACTGCGCGTTCTGCAGGAACAGTTCTGTTACCGACTGGGCAGCAGGTGACCGCAGCCAAATCAGGGGGAACACCGAACACTGCGTTCTGCAAGACTGATCAGCGGCAAAACAAGTGAGTCGCAGAGGACTGCTGAAAACGCAGTCTGCTAGCAGCGGACTTCCTGGGGCGACCTGCGGTCGCTATTTTCCAGGGGAAAATATGCAGTGGCTCTTTGTCCAGGGGCAGACGCCCCTGTTCCTGCTAATGGCCAGCGAAGACTTTCCCCATTTCTTTCGGATCGACGCGCCCGAAGCCGCCAGCCGCATCAACGACCGTGCCTTTGAGCGGCTGCGCTGCCGGCGTGCCGCAGAGCGTGCACACATCGGCAGTGTCGCGGGTCTCGAACACTTTGAGCCCGACAGCTTTTGCGCCAGCGACGCCGGCGTCGAGCTGGCTCATCAGTGCAGAACGCGTCCAGGCGATGCTGACGCCGAGGTAGTGGCCGTTGCGGCGATCACCGACCTCGTTCTGGCCTTGGATGACGATGGGAATCAGCGCTTGTTTGGTTGCGGGATAAAGGCCCGAGCCCTGCAGGCGACCGTCGTTTGGCGACAGCGGCACCACCACATACCACGGTGCATTGCGCGGCGCGCGACGTGCATGCTGGGCGCACAGGTGATAAACGCCGAAGACGTTGATGCCGAACACTCGCGCGTAGTCGTCGGGTTTGATGCCGACGAACAGCTGCGGGTGGTTGACCGCAGCGAAGGGGAAGACGTGCGTCAGCGCCAGGTTCTGCGTCTTCAGGTGATCAAGCAGCGCGTCGAGTTGGGCGAAGTCGCCCTGATTGACCTGCGCTGGCAGCACCGCACCGGCACCTGCTTCTTTGGCCAGTTGCTCAGCAGTGGCGGTAATCTTGGCCAGATCGCGGCTGCCGGTGATGATGACCTTGGCGCCGCCCTGCGCGAAGTTGCGCGCGATGGCGTAGCCAATGCTGTTGGCATCGCTCGCGCCGGTGACCAGCACGACCGCGCCGGCGAACGACAGACCGTCCTTGGCCGCGGCCATCAGCGCGGGGAAACGTGGATCATCGACCAGCGCCGGATCGATCTGCGGTTTCCACAGGCCAGCCGCGTTGGTGCCAATCCAGCTGCCAAATTGTGCGCTCATCGTGATGTCCTTCGCTGTGGTCAGGCCGGTACTGGCGAGACGACTGGTGAAGGGCGGGGTGATACGGACTGCCCCTGGGGCCTGCAAGCGGTGCGCCCAGAGCCGAGTCGACCTTCCCAGCGGCGGGCGAACGCGCAGCATGCGGCCATGCGATTGCCCCGTGCCGGTATCCGCCCGCTTACGCTGGTGTGCTTCTCCCTGCTCAGCCTTGCGGCGGAGGAACTGCCGAAAGCCGAAGGTCTCGACGTGGTGCGCACCGCCAAGGCCATCGCCGACGCCTTCAGCCGTCCGGAATCATCCGTCGCGCAGGGCAAAGCGTGGGAGGCTGACATCGCCGGCCTGACCGACCCACGGCCGGAAATCCACACCCAGGCAATGTCCGCGCTCATTCGCCGTGGCGCGCCGGTGGTCGCTGACCTGACGGTGCTGGCGAATGATCACGATCCGGCGTTGCGCATGCGTGTCGCGGCGGTGCTCGCCGCCATCGGTGGCGAAGAGGCCACACGTGAAGTGCTGAACCTCAGCAAGGATCGTGATCGCGGCGTGGCCGAAGTCGCCACGCTCGGCCTGGGCAAAGTGCGCGGCAGCGGAACCTTCGAACGCCTCAGTGAGATCCTGCAATCCCCTGATCCATCGCTGCGCCAGGCGGCCGCCCGCGGGCTGGGCATGCATGGTGATCCGCGCGGGCTCGGCCTGTTGTGTGGCTATGCTCGCGACCGCGATGATCTGGTGCGGCGTGACATGCGCGAGAACCTCGCGCGGGTCGCCACCAACGTCGCGGCGGTACCGGTATTAGCCCAGTTGATCAGTACGCGCACCGGCAGCGACCGTCTGGCGCTCATCGATGCCACCGCCGGCCTTGGTGATCCGCGTTTGTCGCCGGTGTTGTCGGCGGTGCTGGTCCAACCTGACGCCGCGGCCGCGACCCTGGCCGCGCGCATGTTGTCGGTCAATGGCGACAGTCGGGCAGTGGCAGCGCTCTGTCGCGTCGCCGCACAAGGCAGTGAATCGTTACTGCGTGAAGAAGCCGCGCTGACCTTGCGCCGCTTGACCAGCCATACCGCTGCCGCTGGCACGGCGTGGGAGCTGTGGTGGCGCAACCACGCCGCGGAGGTCAACGCACTAGAGCCTCGCGACCGCTTGATCGCCGAACTGCACGATCCCGCACGCAACGCGACCCGGGACGAACTCGCTGCCATTCCGGTGAGCGACCTGCATCAGCTGGTTGAAGGCGCCCTCGGTCGGGGAGCTGCGTGGTGGTCGGCCCGGGCCTTCGCCGCCTTGGCGGCGGATGCGCCGGCCCGCTGGACGCCGTATCTGTTGGAGCGCATCGAACGCACCAACGATCTGCGTGATCGCGTCCGCGTGATTGTCTTGCTCGATGCGCTCAACGACCCGGGCGCCGCCGAAAGTTTCAAGCGCCTCTATGCCGCCTTGCGCGAACAGCCCGAGGTCAAAGCCGCTGCGCTCGGGCCGGAACGGATGGCGCTGCGCGTGGCGTTGGAGCGTCGCGGCATCACCGTCCCATGACGCTGAACGCACGTCCGCACCAATCCAGGTAGCGCCGCGGCCAAGTGCGGCCGGGACGGACGCACCTGCTTGCGATCGGCATGATCGCCCCACCCTGTGCCCCTTCGCAAGGAAGACCCCATGTCCGACCCGGTGCTGGTCGCTATTCCGCCCAAAGGCGGAAGCCTCGATGATGTGCTCAAGAAGCTGGTGGCGCTCAAATGGCTGCGCCCCGAGCTGGTGGGAGCGATCCGTCGTATCATCAAAGACGACAAACGCCGCGTGAAGTTGGAAGAAGGCCTCATTCAACTGTGGCGTCAGAGTGGCTTCCAGGTCGAGGCGACCATGCGCGCGGCTGATCTGTTCGGCCACGATCTGGATGACGTCGAACAAGCGCTCAAGCGCATGCGCCGTTACGACGATGGTTCGGGCAAGGTGCAGCTCGACTACACCGGCAAAAGCGGTGTCGAGAAGATGCTCGGCGTGTTGCGTCAGGACTCCGATGGCGAGGTCGCCGAGGCCGCCCTCGGCATGCACCTGCAGCTCGACCTCACCCGGCCGGGAAAACCCAGCCGCATCGTCTTCAATCAGTTGGAGATGAGCTTCATCAACAAACCCGGCGCCGTGCCGGTGCGCGCCGTGTTGCTTGGCACCGATCACGAGGTCACGCCGACGTATTTGCGGAAACATAAGCGGGATCTTTCCCTGACCTGCTACGACGCGTTCCACAACACGCTGCTCGACGCACTCGACACGCCGAAGGTGCGCAACTGGCGCGAGCTGAAGAGTCACTTGATCGAAACCAACACCGACGTGCGCATCCTCGGTGCGCTCGGCCTGGATGATTACCTGGGTCACTGCGTGTTGATGAACCAGCAAAAGGCTGCGCAAGTCAAAGCGCTCGGCGGCAGCCGCCGCTGGGCCGAGAACGGCAACGATCCCAAGCTCAAGTTGCTACGCGGCGAACCGATGCTGATCGATCCGCAGTATGAGGAAGTCTACGACTGCATCCTCGACGCACGTTCACACGGCATCAGCTTCGAGGTCGGCCCCAAGGACATCGAAAAAGCCTGCGCCGAACAAGGTCGCATCGCCATCTATATCGTCCGCAGCGGCTCCACCGTCGCGGTGACGCCGGGGCTGTGCGTCGTCGGTGAAGAGATCATCACCAGCGAGACGATTGTTGCCGTGAATCAGGAACGCCTGAACCACAACCGCGCGATTGGCACGCTGGTGGAGAGCCTCGCTCCGGTCGACACCGATCACGCGCCGGCCTGGCGTACGAAGCTGGCGACCAAGCTCGGCGATCGCCTCATATGAGCGGCGATAAGAAGATCATCGTCCCAGGAACCGACCATCCGGGCTCCCTGCAGAAGGTCCTCGAAGTCCTGGTCGACCAGCAACGCGTCGCCACCGTCATCGTCCGTCGTGGTGAACGCTTCATCATGAAACTGGTCGAGATCCGCAAAGAGATCATCATCGGCGAAGTGCGCTGCCTGCACTGGTCGGCGGAGATGAGCCGCAAGATCTACCAGGGCTCGCTCAAAAAAGGTGGCGAGTTCGGCGACGAAGGCCGTCGTGAGATCCTGCTCGCCGACGCGATCGACAAGTTCGGTAAAGAGGCGCACAAGTACCGCGTCTACATCCCGATCGATGAAATCACCGCGGTCTACGAAGACCTGGATGATCGCTTCGACCAGACGCCGTTTTTGCCCCTGCCGTGACCCTGGGGGCGTGGGCGGCTCGCCCGCG
>JANPLC010000243.1:0-6366 GCA_031426335.1 Planctomycetota bacterium | reverse complement strand
CCGCCAGCTCCGCCGCCGTATCCACCACCACCACCACCACCACCGCCGCCGCCGGGCTGGCGCGGTTCGGCTTCGCGCACGCGCAAGGCACGACCTTCAACGTCCTTGCCGTTGAGCGCATCGATTGCGGCCTTGCCCTCGGGGTCGTTGGTCATGGTGACGAAACCGAAACCGCGACTGCGGCCGGTTTCACGATCCATGACAACCTTGGCGCGGGTGACCGCGCCATGGGCTGCGAACATATTGGTCAAGCCTTCGTCGTTGACCGACCAGGGCAGGTTGCCGACGTAGAGTTCCACAGAATCCTCGCATCTGGCGCGAATACGCCTCAAGCGGCGCGTGTTTGCGCCTTGGGTGAGCCGACAACATGCTCAGGTGATCGGCAATCCAAGTAAAATTTGCGCTGTTTTCACCCCGCCTTGACCAGGTGAGTCAAGGAGGGGTAGGGAGCGTGCTTCTGTTACGGCTCGAGGAACGAAACCGTCACTTACCCCACCAATTGCTGCAGACGTACCAGTTCGGCGTAGTCGCCGCCCCGAGCGATCAATTCTTGGTGGGTACCGCATTCCACCACCGTTCCGCGCCGCGGATCGTCCTTGCCGTCGCGGGTCTTGGCCCCGGCCATGACGTAGATGCGATCGGCATGCTGGACGGTCGCCAGGCGGTGGGCGACCACCACTACGGTACGGCCGCGCATCAGTTCGCTCAGGGCGTCCTGCACGTGGCGTTCGCTATCGGCATCAAGCGCACTGGTCGGTTCGTCCATCAGCAGGATGGGCGCATCGCGCAGCAGGGCGCGGGCGATGGCGACCCGTTGGCGCTGACCGCCGGACAGCCGCGATCCACGGTCGCCAACAACGGTGCCATAGCCCAGCCCACCTTCGAGGGACAGGATCGCGTCGTGGATATTGGCGCGCCGGGCGGCGTTCTCGACCTCGTCGCGGGTCGCCCCAGGTCGGCCGTAGGCGATGTTGTTGTAGATGGTGTCGTCGAAGAGGAAGTTGTCCTGCTGGACGATGGCGAACAGATGCGCCAGGGAGTCCAATGCGAGGTCGCGCAGGTCGACGCCATCGATGGTGATGCTGCCGCCGCTGACATCGTGGAAGCGCGGCAGCAAATCGAGCAGGGTGGTCTTGCCGGCACCGGATGGTCCAACCAGCGCGACGGTGCGTCCGACCGGGATCTCCAGGCTCACCTCACGCAGGACCGGTTCGGCAGTGGGGGAATAGCGGAAGGTCACGCCGGATAGACGGATGGCCTCGCGTGGCACCGGGCAGGGCTTGGCGTCAGGACGATCGCTGATGGCGCTCTGCTGATCCAACAAGGCGAACACCCGCCCGACGCAGGGCAAGTGCTCCTGGATGTCGCCCCACAAACGGACCACTTCGCGGACCGCGTTGATCAGGCGGGCGAGTGCGCCGATGCCGAGGAACAAGACGCCGGGATTGATCCAGTGGTTCACGAACAGCCAGGCGCCGCCGATCATGCCCAGGCCGGAAATGAGGAAGAGCGCGGCCGCGGTCACAGCGTCCGATTGCGAACGCGAACGCGCCAGCCGCATGTTGTCATTGAATAGTTTATGGTTGTGGCCGGCATACCGTTCGTGTTCACGCTCCGCCGAGCCCATCGCCTTCACCACCTTGATGCCGGCGGTGATCTGCTCCAGCACGCCGAAATTGGCTGCCTGGGTCTCGCGCGCTTTCATGCTGCGTTCACGGGTGCGCCGGATCAGTGGCGTCAGGATCAGCACCAAAGGAATCAGGATAGCCACCAACACCAGAGCCAAGCGCCAGTCGGCCCACGCCACGAAGACGATGATGCCGACCGATTCCAACGGCCGTTGGATGAGCTTGCCATACAGCGCTCGCTGCATGCGCAGCACGCTGTTCAGGTCAGTGGTCAGTCGGGTCAATAGTTCGCCGCGGCTAAGGGCCTGATGGAAGGCGATGTCGAGGCGCACCAAGTGCCCGAGCACGTTGCTGCGCAGGTCCTCCATCGTGCGGTTGGCGACCCACAGCCCTGACCATTGGCCGACATACGCAGCGATCATCGCCGGAACGGTCAGGGCGAGGAGCGACAGGCCGAGCTGCGTGAGGCCGGCGGTCGACTGCTGGAGCTGCTCGGGCGTGGTCGCGCCCTCCGCGCCACCAATGTAGCGGAGGAACGGCCCCAGCTGCGTCAGCAGGTAGGCCATCAAGGCGCCGCTGGCTCCGGCACCGATGGTGGACAGCAGGATCATCCAACGATAGCGCCAGCCCTGGTTCAGGGTGCGCCACAACAGGTAGCCATCGCCGTCTTTCACGCATCCCCCACGGCGGTCACCTTAGTTCCCGCCCGCCGGTGCGCCATTCCCTGGGCCGCGCGGTGGCGTCCGGCTTGTCAGAGGCCTGACGGCACCACACTGCCGCGACACTCCTGGGAGGGGGCTACCGTGGGCGAATGCCGCGACCGATTGCTGGAGCTCAAGGCCAAACTCGATGCCTTCGCCAAGCTGATGAACGTGGCCGCCAAGCAGGAGGAGATCCAGCGTTACGAGATGCGCATGGGCGACCCCTCGTTCTGGGCCGACCAAGCCAAGGCGCAGGAGATGGTAGCCACGCTCAAGACCGTGAAGGGCGTGGTGGACCCCTGCGTGGAACTGTTGCAGGCAGTGAAGGACAATCTGGAACTGCTGGAAATGTCTGAAGCGGAGAAGGACGAAGCCGGTCAAGCGGAGGTTGCTGCCGAGACGGCGCGGCTGGCGTCGCGCTACGACAAGCTTGAACTCAGCCTGGCGCTGTCGGGCAAATACGATCGCTCGAACATTTTCCTCTACATCAAACCCGGCGCCGGTGGCACCGAGGCCTGCGACTGGGCGGGCATGCTCTTTCGCATGTACAGCGCCTACTGTCAGAAAGCTGGCTATTCGGTCGAGGTCGTCGACATGTTGCCTGGCGACGAGGCAGGCATCAAAAACTGCACCTTGTCGATCAAGGGCCCCAACGCTTACGGCAACCTCAAGTCCGAGATGGGCACACATCGCTTGGTGCGCATGAGCCCGTTCAACGCCGACGGCAAACGCCAAACCAGTTTTGCCGCGGTTGAGATCACGCCAGAAATGGACGAGGTCGGCGACGTGAAGATCGACGAGAAGGAACTGCGCATCGACACCTACCGCGCGTCCGGCGCTGGTGGTCAGCACGTCAACAAGACCGATTCAGCGGTACGCATCACGCACGTGCCCACCGGCTTGTTCGTCGCGTGCCAGACCGAACGCAGCCAGATCCAGAATCGTGGCCGCGCGATGAAAATGCTGATCGCAAAACTGCAGCAGCTCAAAGAAACCGAACGCCTCGACGAGTTGAAGGATTTGAAAGGCGAACGCGGCACCATCGGCTGGGGCCACCAGATCCGTAGTTATTTCCTTCAGCCGACCCAGATGGTCAAAGACCTGCGCACGCGTCACGCCACGTCGCAAGCGTACAACGTCCTCGACGGCGATCTGCAGCCGTTCATCGACGCCTACCTGCGTTGGCGATTGGGCGGCAGCAAGGATATGAAGGGTGTAAGCGACGACGAGGAGTAGACCGTTGGGCTAGTGCGCCGCGGTTTCCCTGCGCGCGCCGGTTTCCCTGCCTGACGGCTGAGCAGGGATGAACGCTGGTCATCAGCCACGGTTCAGGCCTATTTCGTGACCTTCAGTGACAGCCATTGACGGCGTGAACCATGGATAAAACCGGGCGTTCTATCGTGCATCACCCCAGCACGATGAAGGAACCCGCCATGACAACGCCCAACGATTCGAACGAACAGGACCCCGTCACCGAGCAGGTGATCATCGAGTCCTCGGACAACCCGAATGACCACAAGGGCGCTGTCCCAGGTTGGCTCATCAGTGTCGGCACCCACGCTGTCGCGGCCGCGCTGATGGCGGCGGTGGTCTACGGGACGGTGGAAGAAACCATCGAGCGCGCGCCCATGCGGGTCGCCGATTTGGCGCCTCTGGTGAAGGAACAACCGCCGGAGGTCAAAACCGACATCGACCCGATCCCGCTCAACATCACGGTCGATGATCCGGTCAAGGATCCTCAGCCGTTGACGCTGGTCGAGATCACCAACGTCGAGGATCCTTCAAATGATGACGCACGCGAGGACGGAAGCCCTGGTGACATCCAGGCGGTGTCGAACATCGAAACCGGATCGACCGGCGCGTTCATGGCGATCGGCGCCAATAGCAAAAGCGCTGGCATGTTCAGTAACCGTAAAGGCCCCGGCAGAGCTCGTGGGAGCAGGGAAGGCGGAAGCACGACGGGTGCCGTGCGTACCAGCTCGATCGAAGCCGCGCTGCGTTGGTTCAAACGCCATCAGAGTCCCAACGGCATGTGGGATGTCGACCAGTACCAGAACAACTGCATCGAAGGGGGAAAATGCGAGCCCGGCGTGAACCAAGCGGGTGATGCCGACATCGCCTGCACCGCGTACGCGGTGATGTGTTTCCTCGGTGCTGGTTACGACCACGTGACGCCGACCAAGCACCGTCCCGTGGTCGAAAAAGCCGTCGACTGGCTGCTCTCACAACAGAAGGCCGACGGCCTGTTCGGCGAACGCAACTACGAACACGCGGTGGTGACCATGGCGCTGGCAGAAGCGCTGGGCATGAGCAACGACCAGCGTCTACGTACGCCGACCCAGAAGGCAGTCGACGTAGTGATCGCGCGGCAGGCGCAGGATCCTGACGCCAAGGACAAGGCCTATGCCGGGCTCGCGTGGGACTACGCTGCGCCGAACGCTTCGCGCAACGATACCTCGGTGAGCGGCTGGAGCATGATGGCACTGAAAAGTGCACTGGGCGCGGGGCTGCAGGTCGGCAACAGCATGCATGGCGCCAAGATCTGGTTGGAACGTGCGTGGAAGGCGGCAAATCCCGATTGGAAACGCCTGGATCCGTACCAGGGCACGTCGGTCTTCCCCTACACCTACGACGCCACCTCGGACAAGGTCGACAAGGACCACCTGAGCTGCGTCGGCGCACTGTGCGCGATCTACCTCGGCCACCACAAGGGTGATGTGATGCTGGAGACCATGGCCAACACCATCATGAAGAACGACTTCCCGACCACGTGGCCGACCAATACCTACTTCCTCTACTACAACACCCTGGCGGTCTTCCAGATGGGTGATGAGCGCTGGAAGCAGTGGGACGAACCGGTCACCAAGTTGCTGTCCGACGCGCAACGTTCAGATGACTCCTGCTTCAACGGCAGCTGGGATTACGCCGGCACCAAGTTCCACGGCCATGACACCGGACGCCTGCTCAGCACCGCCTACGCGTGCTTGTCGCAGGAAGTGATCTGGCGCTACACCCGGTTGGAGAAGAAGTAGACCAGGGCACGGAAGTCCGGAAGTCCGGCCGTTCGCTGACGCTCACTCGTCCGGAAGTCTTGTGGATTCGGAGTATTCCGGGTTCGCAGGACTTCCGGACTTTTGACTACCTGTTGAACCAGCCGGATTTCAGGACTTCGCCCGTTTATAGAACGGCAACGCCACGACTTCGGCCGCGCACACGCTGCCGCGCACGTCGACCGACAGCGCCGTGCCGACTGCCGACAACGCGCTCGGGACGAAGGCCATGCCGATGGGCATGCCGAGCGTCGGTGACAACGTCCCGCTGGTGATGGTGCCGACGGCTACGCCATCCTTCAGGACGGCGTAGCCCTGACGTGGGACCCGTTTGTCGGTCATGCGCAGGCCGACCAGACGCTTGGCAGCGCCCTCGGCAAGCTGCTTCAGCACCACCTCGGCACCAATGAAGCCGCCGGTCTTGTTGATGGCGAAGCCGAGGTCGGCGTCCACCGGCGTCACGGTGCGATCGAGTTCGTGGCCGTAGAGCGGCATGCCCGCCTCCAGGCGCAGCGAATCGCGGCAGCCGAGGCCACAGGGCACCGCCCCGGCAGCGACTACGGCTTCGTAGAATCGCGCGGCGCTGTCCGCTGGCACGAAACATTCAAATCCGTCCTCGCCGGTGTAGCCCGTGCGGCTGAGCCGGACCTGCTTTCCTGACCACGGCAGATCGACGAAGGAGTAGTACTTCAGCTGGCGACCATCCAGGCCCATCCCGGCCAGCATTCCGGCCGCTAGCGGGCCCTGCACCGCGATCATCGCCTGCGTCAGGGTCAGATCCTCAAGTTTTGTAAGCGACTTTCTCATCATTTTGTACTTCCATTTGTGTCTCTACATCTTTATTATTATTCGCAAATTGTATAAATGAATCCATTTGATTTGGTTTTACTAATGGACATAATGCAATCCATTCTTGATGTGCTGTTGCTGAATTTGTTGTAATAGTTGATATTATATTACTTGCAATCATTTCATAACCATTTAATG
>JANPLC010000242.1:0-43705 GCA_031426335.1 Planctomycetota bacterium | reverse complement strand
TCGCAGGCGACCAGACGCGCATGCGTCAGCATGGCCTGCGATCTCACCGATGCCGTGTTCGTCGGAGCCAATCTGCAACGGGCGGATCTGTCCGGTGCCAAGTGTCTCCATACCTCCTTCCACGAAGCGGATTGCCGCGCTGCCGTGTTCAGCGGCGCGCTGTGCTTCGAAAGCGACTTCAGCGTGTGTGCCGTGGACGGCGCGACGTTCACCGGCGCGGATGTCACGCGGACGGTGCTGACATGAGCACGGTGTTCGCCGGACCTGCTGCCGCTGTGCGCCTTGGCACCAACACACCGGTGATGGGCCTGACCTTCGAAGATGCGGACCTCAGCGGAGTAGCCCTGGCCGGGCGCGACCTCTCCGGCGCGACCTTCCTGCGTTGCCGTTTTCCCGGAATCAGCGCTGCAGGAGTACGACTTGCCGCCAGCATCTGCATTGAGTGCGACTTCAGTGGCGCACGACTGCCGCAGGCCGTTCTGGATCACACGACGTTGCACGGCTGCAACCTGACCCGCTGCGATCTCAGCGGCGCATCCCTCAATGGCGCATTGCTGGTCGAGTTGACCTGGAACGCTACCGTCCTGCGTGGTGCAACCGTGACTGAGGTCGGCCTCGACGGCCTCGATCTCGATCAGATCGATCTGCGTGAGGCGACCCTCACCGGCTGCAGCCTGGTCGGTGTGCGCGCATCGCGTCTATCCCTCCCTCGTGCGTCGTTGGTGCGCTGTAGTTTCCAGAGTGCCCGATTGCAGCAGGCGGATTTCACCGGGGCGGATCTGAGCGGTTCATCCTTCAACCTTGCCAGTGTCCCTGGTGGTCGCTTCGACGCTGCGATTCTGACCGGCGTCAAGGCGCTGCGTGCTGATCTGCGCGGTGCCAGCTTCACCGGAGCGACCATCACGCGCGCCGCCTTCACCGAAGCGAAACTCGCGCAGGCACGTTTCTCCCAGGCCATCGGTCCACAGAGCCAATGGCAGGGCTGCGATGCCACCGGCGCGGCGTTCCTGCGCGCCGATCTGCGTCAGAGCCTGTGGCAGCACGCACGCGTGCCGCAGGCCGACTTCGGCGGTGCCAACTTGTCTGGTGCCCAGTTGCACGGACTGGACGCCACCGGCACACGTTTCGACGGTACCGACTTCACCGGCGCGAAACGTGATGATCCGGCGCTGCTGGCCGCCGAACGCTGGCGGCCACGCCGCAGTAGTGAACCGCCACCTGTACTCCCGCCTGTTCCGCCGCCTGTTCCGCCCGTTGCGAAAGGATAACTCATGCTCACCGACGTCCTGCCTCAGACCGCCATCGGCCCCGCATCAGTGACGAAAGCTGATGATCACCACGTCTTCGTCCACATTGATGGTCACGATCGTCTGGTGACCATGGCCATGGCGGTGCGTTACCAACCGCGCGTCGGCGACGTGTTGCTGGTCGCGACCACACCTGATGCGTGTTACGTGATCGGCATCCTGGCTGGTTCCGGCAATCTCGAACTGGCCAGCACCGGCGATGTGACCGTGCGTGCCGGTGGACTGGTGCAGGTGCACGCTGGTGAGGCGTTCACCGCCGAAGCACCGCAGATGAAGCTGGAAGCCGGACGCCTGGAACTGGCTGCACGTGATCTGCTCGCCACCGCGCAATCATTCATGCAACGCGTCGCCGGCCTGCTGCACCTGAGCGCCGGTCGTCGCCACACGCAGGTGGAAGGCAGCTCCGTCGAGCAGGCGCGCCAGGTAGTGATCAAAGCCCAGGAGACCGTCACCGTCGACGGCTCCACCATCCACCTCGGTTGAAGGGAGTTTCCTGATGTTCCCCGCCTCGACTTCTGCTGGTGGCATGTGCATGGGTATGCCGGACGTGTGCAAGACCCCGGCGCCACCCGCGCCGCCAATCCCGATCCCCTATCCCAACATCGCGCAGTGTGCGATGGCCAACCCAGGGACCGCCTCGACCAAGGTGATGATCGTCAATATGCCGGCGCTGATGCTCAACACGATGATCAGCATGTCCTCCGGTGACGAAGCCGGCGTCGCTGGCGGCGTGGTGTCGGGCATGAACATGGGCCCGGCGAAGTTCCTCAAAGGCTCGTCCAAGGTTTTGGTCGAAGGCAAACCCGGTGCGTACCTGACGAGCAACCTGGGCATGAATGGCGCGTCGCCCAACGCCATGGGCACGCAGCTGGCGCCATCGCAGGCCAAGGTCATCTACGGACCGTGACCGCCGCGGTGATCATCTGCGTGGCGGGCGGCGTGGTGCTGGCCGCAGACAGCCGCTCGTCGATCTGCGAGGACACCACGCGCGGACGGCGCGTGCTGACCACGCATGATGGCGCGAAAAAAGTTGTGACCTGGGGACGGGCGCTCGGCGCGGTATGCGTTGGTGCTGGTTCCATTGGTGGACTGCCACTCGATGGCTTGATGCGTAAAGCACTCAGCCGTACGCAGGCGCAGTCCGGACCGGAAGCCGCCTGCTGGACGCTCAGCGAACGCTTCGCCGACGACCTGCGCGCTCCCGCGCTACCAGCACACAACGCCAAGCCGACCTTCAGCGTCCTGGTCGCCGGCTACGCCAAGACTGATCGCCTCCCAACCTGTTGGCGGCTGGATTGCACCAACGGCATCCTGGCCGCTCCGATGAAAGAGAACGCCCGACTGGTGTGGGCCGGTGATGGCGCCGAACCCATCGCCCGCTTGGTTCAGGGATACGGAGCCCAGGCAGCGAAAGCTTTGGGCCAAGCCGGTCTCGACGCCGATCAAGTACGCCTCGCCCTGCGCCGCATCGCCGACCGCTGCACGTGGGATCCGGTCCATCCGGAACTGCCGCTGGCGGACGCCGCCGATCTCGCCCGTGGCTTGATCCGTACCTGTGCCGAGGTCGCCCGCTTCGGCCCGACTACCGGCACGGTCGGCGGACGGATTGTGGTCCGGACTCTGGCCTGCCCTGGGTGACTGCGTGTGACGCGTAGGAAGAACCAGCGGCGGACCCCTTGGGAAATTTCGCCGAAACCCATACGCTTTTCCCGGCTCATGGTTTTCGCACCCACGCATAGGACGGCAGCGCCGTCCGACGCTCCTACTGCAGGCGCCCACATGCACGGACTTCCCCGTCGTACGCTTCCCCTGGTCATGGCTTGGTCAGCAATCATCGGATTGCCCGCCCTACATAGCGCCGAAGGCACGCGCCTGATCGGTACCGGACCAGTGCAGGTCGGTACAGCGGGAGCCGGCGTCGCGAGTCCGCAGAATTCCAGTTGGTTGTCGCTCAATCCAGCGGGGTTGGTCGACATCAGCAATCGGGTCGACACCAGCGTCGACATCATCAATGGTCGCGTCGAGGTCACCCCGCAGGGGCTGGCCGGCAACACCAGTGACGGCACGCTTGATGACAGCGTGATCGTGCTCGCGCCGGCCGCGACCTGGGTCAAATCCTGGGATGGCCAGGCGGTCGGTTTCGGTTTCTACACCCTCTCAGGTTTGGCGATGGATCTCCCGGGCGGGCGCTCGGCACTCGGCGACGCCGGTGGCTACGACAACCATGCCGAGGTCCGCACCATGGCCACCAGTTTGGCCTATGCGCGCAAGCTCACTGATGGATTGTCGGTGGCGCTGGCGGCTAACCTGGTCTATTCCGATATCAGTTCCAACTCGCTCAACTTGCAGTTTCAACAGACCGCCGGTGAGGACGAACTCGACCGCGCCATCGGTGGTGGTTTCTCGCTCTCGCTCTATCAACGTTGGGATCAGGTGAGCCTGGGTGCGAACTACACCTCACGGCAATGGATGCAGTCGTGGGACAAGTATGCCGATCTCTATGCCGGTCCGCCGGATCAGCCACCCGTGCTCCAACTCGGCATTGCTTGGCGGCCGCTATCGTGGCTGGAACCGCTGCTCGACTACAAATGGATCGACTGGGATTCCGTCGCCACCTTCGGCAACGACATCGAGGACAAAGGCCTTGGCTGGCGTGACCAGCACATCATCAAGCTCGCCTGCAATGCAAAGGTGCGCGATGACCTGATGCTGCGTGCCGGCGTATCGTACGGACGCTCACCGATCAGCGAATCCGTCGCCTTCGCTAACGCGTTGTCAGTGCTGACCACCGAATGGCACGCGACGCTCGGACTCGGTTGGCAAATGAACAAAGAATGGGATGTGCAGATCGCGTATCTGCACGGCTTCAAGAACGAGGTCACCGACAACGGTGACGACGCTGGTGGCTTCGCTGAAGGCACGGTGATCGGCCTGGAAGTGGATTCGCTGATCGTCGGCGTGGGTTGGCGCTACTAAACGTCGCCGCCCTTATCCTGATTCATCGAATGATCCTTTCAACACTACGACCAGAGGAAAATTTTTCTCTGGTCGCAATAACGATCACCGCGAATTTTTCGGCGAACTGCCGTATCGTTAGGAACCTTTGTTGATGCCGCAGGATTCGATAAAAATGGCCCAGTTTTCAGCGTTGTTACAGGCCTTGGTGGAATTTTCAGCCGCCAACGCCAACGCATTTTGCGAACCGTAAGCAGTGGCGCCGCTGGCCAGAGTCTCGTCTTTGGTACCGATCAGGACGTGGGTCAGTTCGTGAACCAACGTCTCAAACTTACTTTGATTCCAGCCACTCGCGTCGACTGATCCGCCGCTCAGCGGTAGGTAATCAGGCAGGTTTTTGAAACCGAGATCCAGTTCGATGGTGTTGAGGCCGCCACTGCCGGGTAGCGCGAGGTTTTTCCCAAGACTAAGCTGCGGCTTTCCGATGTTCCAGGCACGGGCGTTTTGAGAGCCTACTCGCGCCTGTAACGCCATGAATCCGACTGATATCGATCGAAGATTGAGATTGCTGCGGATGAGCCCCAGCCGTTGGCCGAATTTCTGTCGCCCACCGGCATCCAGATTCGTGCCGAACCAGCGGGAAATTGCCGCATTGGCGCTGCCGTCTTCGACACGTTTACGGCAATTCGCCAGCGCCTCCATGAGCTCCCTGCCAAATGTATCGATCCAACTTTTGATGTAGGAATCCGACGTTGAGAAACCCATAGATCACCTCCTGTGATGGTTAGTTTTAATAAGCGAAAACGTATGGAAGAGCCACGGCTGGTGGCGCTTGGTGGAAGGCGTCACTCGTCGTGGCGCGCATCTCATCCACCAGCTACTGCCTCGGTGAACGCGAATGCGAAAGAACCATCCTCCGCCAATCCGACTTCGATGCGTCCTGGCAGGCCGCCTTCATCGCCCATGCGACGGAGGATCTCCTCCGACATTTTGGGCAACATGGTGCCGCTAATGATGTGATCGATGTTGCGGGCGCCGGCTTCGACCTCGGTGCAGCGGTTGACGATCGCTTCGATGGCTTTGGCGTGGATGCCGAACTGCATCTTGTGACTAACGGCGAGGCGCTCGGCCAAGCGGTTGAGCTTGAGCAGGGTGATGTCGCGCAGGGCTTCGGCACTGATGTTGAAGAACGGCACGATGGTCATGCGCGCCAACAACGCTGGCTTGAAGTGCCGGCTGAGCGCCGGGCGGATCAACGTCACCAATTCGTCAATGTTGGGTGCCTTGGTGTTGGTGCAGTAGTCCGTGATCAGGTCGGTCGCCAAGTTCGAGGTCAGGAACATACAGGTGTTCTTGAAATCGATGGTGCGACCTTCGCCGTCGCTGAGCGTGCCCTTGTCGAACACTTGGTAGAACAAATTCATCACGTCGAGGTCAGCCTTCTCCACCTCGTCGAGCAGCACGACACTGTAGGGACGCTGGCGCACCGCTTCGGTCAGCACGCCGCCTTCACCATAACCGACGTACCCAGGGGGCGAGCCAACTAGGCGTGAAACCGTGTGTTTCTCTTGGAACTCGCTCATGTTAATCGCGGTCATGAAACGTTCGCCGCCGAACAATTGATCAGCGATAGCGGTGGCGGTCTCGGTCTTGCCCACGCCCGAGGGGCCGACAAAGAGGAAGATGCCCATCGGCTGACCTGGGCTCTTGAGTCCGGCCTTCGATGAACGGATGCCCTTGGCCACCACATCCATCACGTGGTCCTGGCCCTTGATGCGACGCTTGAGCAGCGACTCGAGGTTGAGCAGGGTCTTGGCCTCGTCCTTGACCATGTTGCCGACCGGCACGCCGGTCCAGTCCGCGACCACGCGCGCGATGACGTCGCGATTGACCTCGACGTGGATGAGCGGATCGCCGGCTTGGAGTTTGGTCAGATCGTCGTTGGCTGCTTTCAGGGCGGCCTTGAGCTTGGCCTGCTCCTCGACGGGCGCTTTGTCGGCGGCGTTGAGTTTGGTGCGCGCAGCGACCACCGCGTCAGCGAGAATCTTTTCCGCCTTCCAACGTTCACCCAGCGAAGCCACGCGCGCCTTGCAGGCGGCGTGTTCCTTGTCGAGGTCGGCGCGGCTCTCCGTGACATCAGCGCCAGCGGCTTCTTCGCGTTTGAGCGCGTCGAGCGTGCGATCGATGTCCTGGATGCGACGCTCGGCGTCTTGCAGCGCGGCAGGTTTGGCACTGAGCGCGACCTTCACCCGCGCGGCGGCGGTGTCGATCAGGTCGATGCCTTTATCCGGGTTCTGACGACCAGCGATGTAGCGGCTGCCCATCTCGGCGGCGGCGATCAGCGCTTCGTCACGAATGACGACGTTGTGCGACTTTTCGTAATTGGCGCGTAGACCGCGCAACATGGTGGTGGTGACTTCGACGCTCGGCTCATCGAGCTTGACCACCTGGAAACGTCGAGCCAGCGCGGCGTCGCGTTCGAAGTATTTTTTGTACTCTGCCCAGGTCGTCGCGGCGATGGTCTTCAGTTCGCCACGCGCCAGTTCGGGTTTCATCATGTTGGCCGCGTCGCCGGTACCGGCGGCGCCGCCCGCGCCGATCAGCGTGTGGGCTTCGTCGATGAAGAGGATAATGGGCTTGGGCGAGGACTTGATCTCGTCGAGCACGGCCTTGAGGCGGTTCTCGAACTCGCCCTTCACGCTCGCGCCGGCTTGCAGCAGGCCAAGGTCGAGGCCAATGATCTCCACGCCCTTGAGGCTGTCCGGCACATCGCCTTCGACGATGCGCAGAGCGAGGCCTTCTACGACCGCGGTTTTACCGACGCCGGGTTCACCGACGCAGATCGGGTTGTTTTTGCGCCGACGCGCGAGGATGTCGACGATCTGACGGATCTCGTTGTCGCGGCCAAAAACCGGATCGATCTTCCCGTCACGCACGCGTTTGGTGAAGTTGACACAGAACTTGTCGAGCGCGCCGCCACCTGATGGGCCGGCGGCACCTTTGCCGGTCTTGGGCGCTGAGGCACTGGCGAACGACGTCTGTTCCTTCGATTCCACCACCAGGGTGTCGAGGCGCTTCTTCAGTTCGGCTTCGTCAATCACCGCCAACAGTTGATGCCAATCGCCACCAGCAAGACGTTCGGTCTTGTCGAGCAGGCCGATCAGCAGCACGCCACTGCGGACGTCGGCGTGACCGAAGTTGAGGGACGCCACCAACCATGCCCCTTCAAACCACTCGACCAGACGTGGGCTGAACACCGGCCGACCGGTATTGCCGCTCTTGAAGTTCTCCAGTTCGGAGGCGAGCGCCTTGACCAAACGCGGGACTTCGACGCCATAGTGTTTGCACAAGATCGGCAGGTCGCCGTTGGCATCATCGAGCATGACGGCGAACAGATGTTCGACGGTAATCTCGTAATGCTGGCGGGCCATCGCTTGACCGGCGGCGGTGTTAAGCGCGGCCTTACATGAGGCGTTGAGGCGTTCGATCAGCGGCTTGATGTCAGACATGGCTTATCCTGATTTTATCCGGTTATGACGGAGGAGACGAGATGAATAGATTCGACGTCATCGTTGCCGTCACCAAGACGGGCATTGAGTCCGAGCAAATGGGTTGGTTCATCGAGACGAACGGCGGGGAATCCGACGCCGTCATCGTGAACTCCGCCGGTGCGCACGGCGATAGCGATTTCGCAGTCGAGACCGTCCTGGTTGAACACCGCGATCAACGCTTCGAGTTCTTGGCGACGCGCGGCGCCGGGCAAGAAATCCTGGAAGGTGCGGTAATCGATCGGGCCGATAGCAACGCGGAAGGTGGTCGAGCGATTGCAGACGTCTTCGCCGAGCCAGAAATCCTGACCGAGCGCGACTCCCTGAAGGCCAAGGCGTGAACGCTGGTCGGGCGGAATCGCCGTCCACACCGCGATACACGGCTCGACCTCGATCGGAATGGCGGGGAAGAATCGCCGCAAACAGGTCTGCAGCCCGATGGCCGAGCGTGGGTGCTGGGTCAGCAGTTCGGCAAAACGGATCAGTTGCAGATTGATCAGGCGCTCGTCACAGACTTGCGGCAGGCGATCAAGACCAAGCAACAGCAGCAGGCGTTTGGTGTACGCGCCATCGGGGCCGGCCATGGCGATGTCAGCACAGCGGTACTTCTGCCACGCGCGGTAGAACAACGACAACAAGCGGTGATTGAAGAGATCGAGGAAGCGGCGCTGGAGCTGATTGGTCTCTTCCAGCGCGAACAAGTCCTCGGTCACGTACGACGGCAGCGGCGAGGAGACGCCATAGATGCCAAGGAACGACGATACCAGTTCGTAACGCGCAGGCTGGCCCGCGCGTTCCGGCAAACGGTCGATGGCGGCGATGTCGCCGGTAGGAAATCCCAGGCTCAGTTCCGGACGCAGGCGCAGGCGTTCCTCTGACACCGGCCCCAAGTGACCGATACGCGCGTGGCCGGTGAGCGCAGCTTCGAGCTGGCGCACGGCCTGAAAAAATCCGAACTCACGGCCACGTGCCAACAACGGATCAATGCGGGCGCGATCGTCAGCAGTGATGTCGCTAGAGTTGATCATCAGAGGATCTGCCGCAGGCCGATACGTGCCGGCCAGGTGAAGACCTCGCCATAACGCGTGCCGCGCACGGTCAGGCGTTTGAAGGCGTTGAGGCTGACGAACTGCCCAAACAACTCATCGAGCACCGAACCGAACAACCACAGATCACCAGTCGAAGTGAAGTGGTCTTCATCCAGGCCAATCTCGACCACGATGCCGGTGATCATCGCTCCGTCGAACAGGCGCTTCTCGCGTTTGGTCGTGATGCTGCGGATGCCTTCGAGCAGGCGGGCGAAGGCCTGGGTCTCCTTGCGGTTGTGACGCGCCGCAAAGTGGTAAGTCGCCAGCAGGCTGCGCAGCGCCTCAACATCGGCGAGACTGGTGAGGTTGACGTTGAGGTGACCGATGAGGCGCCAGTGCAGATCACCGCTAGCGGGCGCCGGGATCGGCGTGCTTGGCCGAGTGAGGTTGCGCACTTTGAGGCTGGCCGGCACGCCGGGGCCGGGAGTAGCGATGTCGCCGATATTGAGCGCTTCGACCAAGCCCGCATTCGTGCAGCGCAAGGCGAGCGACAAGGTCAACGCCGCCACATCGCCGCCGCCAGTTTGAACCAGCGTGATGAAATGGTCGGTCAATCGTCCGCTCAGCGCCGGACGCGGACGTACACCGTAGAAATCCTGCGTCAGGCCCATGCGTGCGGCGTAGTGGAACAGCGGCTGGAACAACCGCTCCTGATCGCCTGCCGCGCTGATACCGGCGACACGGGTGACATCGTAGATGTCGAAATGGGTGCGTTCACGTCCGGCCGGACGAATGCGGTGTTCCACCGCTCCCGGATCAACGCGGATGGGGTCGGCCTCGTGAGCGAAGCGGTTGAGCGCTGGCACGCAGTTGAGCAGAAAGTGTTCCGGTGTCGGCGTCGGCATGCCCTCAGGCAGACGATCGAGCACTGCCACCAAGCTGACTTGCGCGGTGCCCGCGAGCAGCGGCACTTGGTCGAGGTTGCCGATTTCCAGCGCCAGGAACTTTTCCGGGAAAGCGAAGAACTCGTGCAGCACATTGAAGCCGCGGTACCCACTCGCCTCATCGGCGAGTACGGCTTCGTCCGCAGCGAATCCCGCCAGACGAACGCTGCCAGCCGGTAGCACATGACGTTTGACTTGGCCGCCCTGTTCGACCTCCAAGCGCAATTCTTTCAGATACGCGCCGAAACACGCGAGCACCTGACGCGCCACCATACCATCGCCACCCAGGTGGAAACGCAGGCGTTTGAGGCCCAGCCGGGCGATGCTGGTGCCTTGCAACAGGCTCAGACGGATGATCAGACGTGGCGGGGCTTCGTTGCGCAACGCTACGGAATCGACCTTGAGCGGCACCACTTCGCACGGCGCGGTGGTGGTGAAACGGCAGCGTGTGCCATCGATCGGGGCCGAGTCGACCACTGCGCCACGGGGGACGCGAGTGACTTCGTTGAAGGCCTTGGCCAGCGGCTGGAACTGCAGAATGGTCAGCGAGGGCACCGGACGCAGCAGGTGAGGCAACATCGCTTCCAGCAACGCGACGGTGAACTCCGGTAACTCGTCGTCGAGTTTTTCACGGATACGCGCGGTGAGAAAAGCAAAACCTTCGAGCAAGCGTTCGACCGATGGATCAGCGCCAGCTTCGAGCAACAAGGGTGCGGCTTCGGGATGCTGCTCCGCGAATTCCTTACCCATCTCGCGTAGGTAGCGCAGCTCGTCTTGATAATAACGTACGTTCATCTGCTCACACTCCGCTGCGGCAGGTGACGGCACCGCTCTGACCCATTGTGGTCTCAAAGCGCACCGGATCGTCGAAACCACGTTGGCGGGCAGTGATGCGGAAACGTAATTGCAGCCGTTCGGTATCGATCGGCAAGGGCACCACGCGCACGTGGGTCAGGCGTGGTTCGTATTTCTCAAGGCAGACTTCGATCGCTCGCTGCAAGTCAGCAGAAGATTCGGGCCAATGGGGAATCAGTTCGTTCGGCGGCGGCAGGCCAAGATCCATCTGCGCCTGCGCGGAACCCACTCGGGTATTGAAAATGCGTTCCAGGTTGTGCGCGATCGAAGTCAATTGCACAGCGCTATCGGAACGAACGGTCCTCTGGGCAATACGCGATGGCTCGGCAAGCCGCTCCATGAGGGTGAACATCTGCATAGGTCAGGTCATCCGCCGGCCGGCGGCGAGGTGAGCAGCCATGACCACACCACTCCTCCTCTCGCGACGAACGCGAGGGAAGGAGTGATGGGCCAGGACGATCAAGCGCCGAAGGGCTTGCTGAAATCGTGGTCGGTGGTCTTGCTGCCGGGGAAGGTCCACTCGATCGTCTGGTAGACGAACGTCACACCTTCCACTGGAAGCTGGCCGTCATCCGAACCAGACATCTGGTACGAAGACACACGGCAATTGCCGAGGACGATCTTGACCGCAGCGGCGTCAACCTTGCCCGCGCCTTCGCCCTTGTCCTTCCAGATTTCAAGCGTGATGGTCTTGATCTGGGCACGACGATTGAGCTTCTCGATGATCATGTACGACGAGGCGTCGACCATCTTCATGATGTTGAGCGGTTGGTGTTCGACCGCACCGGCAAAATCCTTGCCTGAGCCGACGCTGTAGCTGACTCCGTGGCTGTAGCTGAGCAGTTCAATCCACTTTTCGTGGCCCTTGCGAGCACAACTGCCATCGATGCCGTCGAGTTTGAGATAGAGATGTTCGGCCATGACTGAATCCTTTGGGGGGAGTGAGGGTTAGAAAACGAGAGAAAGAACGGGGGCGACTAGGCTCATTTCTTGTCGAGCTTGCCAGCCAGCGAGAGGGTGAACGACGCGCCCATGTACTTGAAGTGCGGGCGCACTTTCAAGCCCACCTTGTAGAAGCCGGCTTCGCCCGGGACTTCTTCGACGGTGATCTGGGCCTGACGGAGCGGACGCGTGTTGCGCACGTGCTGCGAGGGCGCTTCCACATCAGCCACGTACTGGCTGATCCAGGCATTCAGTTCACGTTCCAGATCGCCGCGTTCTTTCCACGAGCCGATCTGTTCGCGCTGCATGACCTTCAGGTAGTGCGCCAAGCGGTTGACGATGAAGAGATACGGTAGCTGGGTACCGAGGCGATAGTTCAGCTCGGCAGCCTTGCCTTCTTCGCTCTGACCGAAGGTCTTGGGCTTCTGGCACGAGGCAGCGGCGAAGAAGCAAGCGTTGTCGCTGCCCTTACGCATGGCCAACGGCATGAAGCCTTCTTCGGAGAGTTCGAACTCGCGACGTTCGGTGAGCAGCACTTCGGTCGGGATCTTGGTCTCGATCTGGCCCATCGCTTCGTATTGGTGCAAGGGCAGGTCTGGTACCGCACCACCACTCTGCGGGCCGATGATGTTCGGGCACCAGCGGTAATTGGCGAAGCTGTCGGTCAGGCGTGAAGCGAAGGCGAAGGCGGTGTTGCCCCACAGGTATTTGCTGTGGTCGCCGACGACTTTTTCTTCGTAGTTGAAGGCCTTGACCGGCACAGTGCTGGCACCGTATGGCAGACGCAGGAGGAAACGCGGGCAGGTCAAACCAACGCTGCGGCTGTCCTCGCTGGCACGGAAGGACTGCCACTTGGCGTACTGCGGACCTTCCATGATCGACTTGAGGTCTTTGAGGTTCGGCACCTTCTCGAACGATTCGACGCCGAAGAATTTGGGTCCTGCGGCGGCGATGAAGGGCGCGTGCGCCATGGTCGACACGCTGGCGACCTTTTGCAGCAGGGTGATGTCCTGCGGGCCGGGGCCAAAATCGTAGTTGGCGATGATCGAGCCGAATGGTTCGCCACCGAACTGACCGTACTCAGCGGAGTAGATTTGCTTGTAGAGGCCCGACTTGGTGATGTCGGCTGCGTCTTCGAAGTCAGTCAGCAGGTCGTCTTTCGCGCAATTGAACAACTCGATTTTGACGTTCTCGCGGAAGTTCGTGCGGTCGACCAGCAGCTTCAAGCCGCGCCAGGCGGACTCGACCTTCTGGAAGGCCGCAGAATGCAGGATTTCGTCGAGCTGGGCACTGAGTTTGTGGTCGATGCCCGCGATCATCGCGTCGAGCGCGTTGCGGTCGACCTTCTGTTTTTCGTTCTTGCCCGCGATCTCGGCGATGAGTGCTTCGAGGCCTTTGCGTGCGACCGAGTATCCCTCGTCGGACGGTGCCATCGAGGTCTCGTTCATGATCGCATCGAGGAGGCTGCCTTCACCGGCGGCGGCGGCCTGCTTCTGTTCTTCCGGCATGGATGGTTCCTTGGCTGAGTGTCGTTGATGGATGGCGATCGGCGGCGGCGCTGGACATCAGCGTCCGCCGGCGCTCATCCCGGTGGAGGCTTACTCTTTGGGTTTGACTTCGTCGAGGATCGCGGCGCGGGTCTTCTCATCGTCGACCAGCGACTGGATCTTCTTGCGGAAGGCCGGCACGTTGCCGAGCGGGCCTTTGAGTGCGGACAGCGCCTCACGCAGTTCGATGAGCTTCTTGAGTTCGGGCACCTGCTTGGCGACCTGCTCAGGTTCGAAATCGCGCATGGTCTTGAACTTCAGCGAGACGGGCATCTCGGCGCCCTTTTCATCGCTCAGGGCGTTCTTCACGTTGGCGCTCAGTTCGACCTTATGGGCCGAGAGCACGTCGTTGAAGTTGTCCTTGTTGATGTTCACCGGCTTGCGGTTTTCCAGCGGCGTGCTGTCGGCACGTCCGGTGAAATCGCCCATGACGAAGAGCTTGAGCGGCAGCTCCTTCTGCTCCTGGGCGTCGCCGGTGGCAGCCTTGTAGACGATGTTGACGCGCTCTTTGGGAGCGACGGAGCCGTTGTCAGCCATGAGATGATCCTTTGTCGTTCAAGATGAATCGAGCGAGAGAGCGTCGGCCATCATCGGTTCGCAGCCTATGCTGCGTTATGCCGCGATGGGGGATTGAAAGCGCCACGGGAATAGCGGTCGCATCGAAGAGGGTCAAGCCAATTTCATATGCGCTGGCGAGCGTATGGGGGCGGTGGCTCACGGGACCACCTGCGCTGGCAGGCTGAGCGGTGCCAGCAGCCCGGTGGAAAGCAGGCGGTCGCCTTCAGGCAGGCCGACCTCGAGCACCACCTGGGCAACGTACAGGCGCGCAGCATCACCCAGTTCCCAGGTCAGCAGGACCCCGCCTTGCGGCTGGGGAACCGGCCTGCCGCTGGCGATCAAGCGCAACAGCGACCACGGCTGGTCGTTGAACGACACACTCAGGCGGCGGTCGTCCTCAACGATGATACTGATCTGGCTGTTGGCGGGTCCGTCCTGGGTCCAAGACAAGCGGGCGGTACGATCCGGAGTGTCATAAAGCCCGACACTGGCGCCGCCGGCGGTCAGGCGCATGTCGTTGATGCCAGCGCGTTGGAGAAAACGGACCGTGAGCGGTAGGCGGAGCACATCAGCGCTGTCTCCACCATAGATTACTCCCTTGAGTCGCTGCGCGGCGGCCAGCGCCTCACGAGTAGCAGCCGACATTGGCAGCAGCGGGCGACCGAGCACCGTAATCGCTGCGCTCGCATCGAGCGCAGCGGCGATGCTCCACAGGCTCCCTGATTTCCCGCCGAACAGGCGGGAAAAAACCTGGGGCTCAAGCTGCTCGGCATCGGCTGCGGCCGTGAAGGGGAAGCGTTTGGCGCATTCCGCGGTGAAGGCGTCGTGGAAGCGTTCGCGCCAGAGGCGATTGGCGTCTTCGCTGAGGGTGTTGACCGCGCAGTGGCGCGCTTGGTCCAGGACCTCACTGAACAGGCGGTTGGCCGAACGGAAAAGCACCGGCTGGTCGACCGCGCTCAGCGCACTGCTGATGGAGGCCTGCGCGCCGTTCATGATGTCGGCGAACTTCTTGAGGCCAGCGGCGTCAAACAGGCGCTGTTGTGGATCGGCACCACCGAGTGCGGCGCAGGCGCCCTGGGCCGCCTGCACCGCGGTCAGGCACTGATCAAGCCAGGCCGCCGGTGCGGGTGGTGCCGCGCCAACTACGCCCTGACCTTGCCACGCGCTGCGCAACAAATGCCGCAGCGGCGACTGTGGACTGGCGAGAAACGCGAGCTTGGCGCTGGCCTGTTCCAGATTTCCGCATTCGCTGAGCGCAGCGCCTTCCACCAGTTTCTGCCATTGTTGCGGGTAAGATGACGGCACGGCATTGAGTGCCGTGACCAGCGCCTGCGCGTGATCCAGCCGCATATGCGCGGCAGCCGCGGTGACGGTTTCAACGTAGAGGTCACGTTCGAGCTGCTGGCGGGCACTGCTCAGTGCCTGACGCAGCGCACGTCCGACGGACTTGCGCAGGTCGGCATCGGGTGCCGTTTCCAGCGCGGTCATCACCGCTTGGTCGGCGACCACAAATGCGGCCAGGATCTGGTCGAGCGCGGCAGGATCGGCAAGACGCGTGCCCGCCGGCTTCGCCGTGGTGTAGGCGGCAAGGCTGATCTGGAAGGTGCCGATGGGCTTGAGTGCGGCGTCGAGCCAGTCGAGCTGATCCGTCGGGGCGTTGCGGATGTCGTTGCCGCCGAGGCTGATCACCTGACTGCGCCAGATGGTGGCGAAGGCTTCGCGGTAGGGCGACACCGGACCACCCAGCACGGCGAGTTGTTCGACCGCGTCGCTGAGATCACTGAACGGCGTGATGCCGAGCTTGAGCGCCAGCGAACGCCATGCGCGAATGTAGTCGGTAACGTACTGGTCACGCAGCTTGGCGGCGACCTGGTCGGCGCTCAGGTCAATGCCGAGATCAGCGAACTTGCGCGACAACTGCCGAGAAGAATCACGTATCGCCGGCGCGACAAAACTGTCCCAACCCGCTTGTGAATAGAGCCCGTTGATCTCGTGAGCGAGCTCAATGAGCGCCACGCCACCGCCGGCAACCAATGACGAGCGCCCGATGGCCGGGTAGAGCGAACCACCACCGCGCACGATCTCGACACTGCTGAGCGGGATCCAGTGGGCTTCCTTGAGTTCACGGTTGAGCGTTTCGCTCAACGGCCGATCAGGCATCAGCCCCCACTGCGCCAGCGGCAAGGTGGTGAGCGCAAAGGCCAGTTGGCGATTGGCGATCACCTCGTTGGCATCCGCGGTGACGGTGGGCGCTTCGCCGGTTCCCTCGACCGCACGCGTCCAGCGTCCTTGATCGACCAACAGGCGGTCGATGACCGCGCGATCGAGTGGGATCACGCCGCTGAGCATCAGGTGGCCGCGGTGCAGATCGTAGAGCACCTCGTAGTTGCGCAGGGTCTTGTCACCCTGACGCAGACGCGCGATCAATTCACTGCGCAGTCGCTCTGCGAACGGACGCTGCAGCCAGTCGCGCAAACGCTGGACGTAGGCCTGCTGCGCCCGCTGCGCGACATCCGGTCCGAGCGCCATGCCCGCGCGTAGCGGCAGCGGAATACCTGCCGTACCGGAGATATCCTGCAAACGCAGGCGCAGATCGTCGAGCGCTTGCAGGCCTTTCGCGCGGTCAGCGCCCGCAAGTTTGAAGGCGGCTTCGGCTTGGGGCAGTTTGGCCAAGGCCGCCGCACCACGACGATAGCCGACCAGCCACCAGGCGCACAGGCCAAGACCGATGACCAACGACGCCGCAGCCAGGATCCCCTGCAGCCGACGGTTGCGCGCCAGCGCCTGACGGCTTGGGCGGGCAAGCGTGCGGTCCGGCGGCAGCACCTGCGAGAACACGCCCTTGAGGAAAAACGCCCGCTGCTCCCCTGCCGTTTGCGGCGTCGGCGTGCCGACGTCGGTGATCAGGCGACCCAACAGGTTGGCGGTGAGATCCACCGGCGTGCCGCTCTGAGTCGCGCTGGTGAAATAGAATCCACGCAACTGCGCGCTGTCTTGGAACGGATTGGCGCGCACCAGTGGTTCGATGAACAAACCCAGGCGACTCTGCAGCAGGGTGAACTGGATGGGGAAGAGCAACGCGCGCTGTTGTTCGTCACGGCTGCGTTCCTGCGACAACGCCTCGACGCGGCGCGTACGCAGCGCGTCGTAGAGTTTGCGGCACTCGGCATCGACACGATCGCGCACCGAACCGCGGGCGAACTCCGCCGGATCAACGCTGGTGCCCCACACCTGCATGCGGTCTTCGAGCGACGACTGGACGAAGAACTCGCTGAAACCGTGCAGCAGATCGCATTTGCTGAACATCAGGTAGACCGGCAACGACAACCCCAGACGGGCAGTCATCTCATCAAGGCGATCGCGCAGAGCCTGGGCGTAGTCATCGACCTGGTCTTCGCTGAGCGCCAGCAGGTCGCTGATCGCCACCACCACCACCACACCGGACAGCGGTTGCGCGCGCGACGAACGTTTCGCCAGCAGAGCGAGCAACCACGCCCACTCGCCCTGACGCGTGGCCTCGGTGGCGTAGCCGCCACAGGTATCGACGAACACGCCCTGCTCGGAGAACCAGAAATCGCAACTGCGCGTGCCGCCAGCACCGGCATGCGCACGGTAACCCAGCCCGACGTGCGGAAAATTGAGACCCGATTCGCGCAGCGCCGCGGTCTTGCCCGAGGCAGGCGGGCCGAGCATCAGGTACCACGGTAGCGCATCGAGCGCCGCGCGACTGAGCTTGGTGCCATCCATCGCCTGCGCGGCGGCAGCGAATTGACGATCGAGCGCCTCAAGTGGATTGCTTGGCAGGATCTCGCCCGCCGGCGCCGCCAGCACGGCCGCCATACGGCGGCGACGCGACCACGCCGACCAGGCAAGCCAGGACGCGTACAACACCCAGGCCACGGCGATGAAGACGATCAGGTGCAAACGCCAAGGCGCGAGCAGCGCGACGCGGTCGCCCCAATACCACAACGCCACGCACAGGGCGATGGCGATCAGCAGGCTGATCGGGCCCTTGGCGGCGAAGCGGGCAAAAAAAGCGAACACGGCCGGCATGGTCGAGAGGTCCGATCAGGGAAAGGCGGCAGCGGCGGTCGCGGCCGCCTGGTTCAACATGACGTTCCAGACGACTAGCAGGATCAGCAGGCCCGCACCGACCACCAACGGCACGGCCCACACCGAACGCAAGCGTTCGCTGAGGTGTTCGCTCGCTGCGCGGATGGCGTGCGGCGACAGGCTCGACGCCGCGGCTCCACGCCGCGAACGGATCTCGGCAGCGAGCTGTTCCATCAACGAGCGGCGCTGTTTTTCGGCGCGCGATGATCCGGCATAACGACCGTGGAACCCCAGGCTCAGGCACAGGTAGAACGCCTCCTGCACGTCGACGTCGCGCGCGCTCTCACCGCGCCGCGCCGCTTCCAGGCGGACGTAGAATTCCTCACCAGCGGAGTTCTCGTTGAAGTAGGTCAGCTGCAGCGGCTGGTCCGACCAGGTTTTTTTCACCGGATGGGCCGAGGTCAGCACCAGTTCATCGATGAACGCCACCAGCGCGAACATCGCCAAGCGCACCTGCGCAACTTCGTATCCGGCGCGCCGGCCATCAGCGTCGAACTCGCGCAGCAGTTCGTCGTAGCGCTGATGGATGCTGCGCACGTCGAGGCCCTGCGCCGCCGGGGCCTGCACCAACCATAAGGTGTAGGCGAAACACTTCGCACAGAGGTCCGGCAGGGCGGTGGCGCCCACGCCGGTGGAAACAGGAGCGACTGCGGTGGCAGCGTTCATCCGATCAACTCCGCACCATCAGGAACTCAAGGCGCAGCCCTTTGAATTCCGGCGGCAAATGGAAGGCGATGCGTCCGGCGGACTGCACTTCCTTCCATTGTTCGCCCACGGCTTGCAGTTTGAAGTACTGCCAGTCGGGATTGACCGGCAATTCCGGCGGCGGCGAGGGCAGGTGTTGCAGACCAAGACCACGTACGGCCTGGGCGACCAGGAAGTCGATGGCGTCGGGCGTGGCGATCTTGGCCTTGAGCGGCACCTCGGCGACGAGTTTCTCCGGCCGCACGCTGGCGAAAACCGCGAGGTAGAACACCGCCTGGTCCTGTTCGTCGAGCTGCGCCGGCACCTCGCCGGTGAACAGCGTCTCCTTGACCTGCGTCAGCGGGATGCGGCTGCAACGCACCGGGAGCACGACGTTGAGCAGGCCGGCGAGTTGATCCGCGAGCTGCTCAAAGGTGCCGCTGAGGTCGTCGTGCACGTAGAGCGGCAGATCCTTGGGATGGCCTTCGGCGGCGAAGGTGTAGAGCGCGCCGGCCAAGCGTGCGAGTTCAAGGTACACCCGCTCCGGATGCGTTCCCGGTTGGCTGTGGCAGTGGCGGATCGCCGGGATCGCCAGGTTGATCAGCTGGAGCAGCGCGAAGTTGGCGGTTTCTGACAGCGCGAAGTCGACCACGCCGGAACCACGGTGACGGCGCTGCTGCGACAGATCACTGCTGCGGCCAGACAACATTTCGAGTGCGCGGCGCACCATCACTTGCAGACGCGGCGAGGCCGCCAGATGCAGGCACGGCGGGATGTAGCCAGTTGACAACACGATGCGGCCGCTTTCACCGCGCTGGACCTCGGCGATCTTCATCCAGGTGTAGTTGTCGCGCGACTCACCTTCAAAGAGGATGCGCAGGGTCTTCTTCGCCACCAACAGCTCACGCTCGGTGGAGGCGTTGTTCTCGTCGCGCACCTTGACCATGGTCGTGCGGTAGCGCGTCGGCGCGCCATCAACCTGGCCATCGACGCTGGTGGCATTGATGCCTGGGCGCACCACCGGGATGGCGAGGTAGAGCGACACCGCCGAGCGTTTGGCGTCGAAGATCGCGCCCTTGGCATCGAACAACGCGGTCAGCTGGCGCGTCGGCGGCAGATCATCGCGATCCGGGCAATGGAAGGCGAGGCCGTCCGGCATCACGCCGGTGCAGCGCGTCACCACCACGTCGCCGACCGCCAAGGCGTCCTCGTCGATTTTGAGTTCGCTGAAACCCCAGCCGAGCGCCTGCAGCGTGCGCAGATGCGCAATCAGGTCCGACGACGCGTGGCGGTCGTGCTGTTGGAAGTGGTGCGGGGTGAGGAACATCCCCTCGCTCCACAGGACTTTCTGCTGGTCGTCCAAGGATTCCTCCGTCAGCGGTCTTTAAGCGTCAGTTGATAGCCACTCAGCTCGATCACGCGATCGCCAAGTTCGTCGAGCGCGATGGCCACGCGCCGTTCATCCTGCTCACCACTGCGCGGGTAAAGCGCCATGATGCCGATGAAACGCGTGCCGGCAGCCACTTCGATGAGTTCATAACGCAGCGCGTCACTGTCGGGCTTGCCCGGCTGCACCACCAAGTACCGCGGATCGGCCAAGCGATCGGGGCCCAGGGCCTTGCGATCATCGAGCCAGAGGTCGTTGAACGACGCCGCCAGGAAGCTGCTGCGGTCCTTCAGTTCGTAGATGCGCAGCCGCACCGGCAGCGACTCGCCCTGCTCATTGAGGTTCACCGGCGCGACCGCGCGCACATTCAGCGGGGACGGCCCGCCACAGCCCACCAACGACAGGGCAAGGCCCACGCCGACCAGCGACAGCACGAAGCGATAAAAGCGATGGATTGGCGCGACGAACGGCATGCGGAGGACGGTGTTCCCGGAACTGGAGGCGAAAGTGTCGCACCTTGTAGGTAGCCCCGGCGAAGGCGGCAAGCGGCAACCCAGGCTTCAGTTCCGCCTGGAGCGACCAGACTTCGCCTGTTCACCACCGTACGACCCGGTGGCCAGCCGAGCGGTTACGACGCTTTATTCCGTTCGCTTATTCCGCTCGCTGACGATTCGCTCCAACCCGAGGAGCAGTTCCTGGGCCCTAAAGGGCTTTTCGAAGGTCACCGAGGCACCCAGTCGTTTTGCCAGATCGAGGTAGTTGTTGGCGTTGACGCGCCCGCCACCCGACATCGCGGCAATCTTGATCATCGGGTATTTTCGGCGGATTTCCTGGACCGTCTCCAGGCCTTCCTTGTCCGGCATGATCATGTCAGTGAGCACGATGTCGACGGTCTGGGACTCCAGCACCGCCAGGGCCTGCGCCCCGTTGGTGGCGGTGAACACCTGGTAATCCAGATCAGCCAGCATCTCGCAAACGATGAAGCGAAAGTCATCGTTATCCTCGACCACCAGCAAGCGGATCATGGCAGGCCGCCGGCGCACCGACGCGCGCCAGAGGTCGAGGACGAAAAATTACGGCGCAGCATCGCGAGTCTCATGCTGGTGGTGGTGGAGAGCATACGGCAGCATCCGATCTTTACCCGACATCCGGCGCGTGGTCACGGAACTTTTCTGGGAGTCAAACGCCAGCGGACCACAACCAGGGTTGTGACCACAGACAAGCCACGTCATCTCTTCACGAAACGCCAACACTACGCAGCTGGTGGCGTGGACACACCAAGTCCTATTTCAGATCACGGATATACGCGTGCCACTTGTCCGTCAGCCCAGGATCACTGACCCCCAGAATAGACTTCACCGCCTCGACGCTGTCGGTGCCGCCGGCGGTGGCGAGGAGCAGGCGGAGAAACTTGTTCTCCGGTCCCTTCTTGGTGCCGCAGTTCTGGCGGATGTAGGACAGCAGGCTCCACATCTGGCGGTAGTGCGCGCCAGTAAGGGCATCGAGCTGCTGGCGCATCGCCGAACTGGCGGTGAGTAGCTTGGGGTCGCGGCGCGAGAGCATGTTGGCCACCTCACGCGGCCAATTGTCGACCGCGGCCTCTTTGTTGTCCTCGTAGGCGATGGTGGTGCACTTGATCGAGCCTTTGCATTGCAGGCGCTGCATCTCGGCCGCCATGCCTTCGCGAATCCATGCCGGGCCACGGCGTTTGCCACTACGGCTGGAATAAAACGCATCTAGTGCCAAGCAGCTGGTGCTGTAGATCGCCCAGTTCTCTGGGAGGATTTCCGCAATCGGCTGTTTCGAGAACATCATGCGTGGCTGCGGGAAGCCGGCGACCTTCTTGGCCAAGTCCTCGGTGCCTTCCGGCGCCGCCATCAATTTCTTGGCGCGGAAATGGTCAATCAACGCGACGTAGTCGGCGTCGTTCTTGAACACCACCAAATGGTAGGTCTCGCTCTCGATCGGAACCTTGCGGCTGAAGATCTCCTGCTGGCCCGACCATAGCTCATAGCCGTCGAGCGTTTGTTTGGCGAGGCGCAGGATGTCCGGTGCCTTGGCCTGCGCGCCGCCGAGCAACAGGAGTTTGACCTGTAAGTCGCCGTGTTCCTTGATCGTGATCTTGCGCTCAGCGCAGAAGGCCCGCAGTTCGTCGCTCCACGGTTTGTGCGTGGCGGGTGCGCGCGCAGCGGGTTCCGCTGCAGCCGGATCCGGCGTGGCGGGTTCCTCTTTCGGTGCCTCGGGCTTGGCCTCGTCTACGGGCTTGGGCGGGAAGGGCGCGTCTTCTTCAGCAGCCACACCCGGCGTCCACGCCAGGAACGCAAGCAAGATAAGGAGAGGAAGGCGGGCAAGAAGTGCGGGCATGACGGGCTGAGTATCCCACCAACGCTCAGTTCCCAGGGATTTCACTGCTTCCCTGTGGTACAGCGTCTCGCTCGCAGGGGGCTCAAGCAATCAGCATCCGATTTCAGACGCTGTCAGTTCCCAGACCGAAGCGATCGTCTGATGTTTCGCCTCTGGTCAGGAAGCCGAGGCCGAACTGCTGGCCGATCCGCTGACCTTCCGGCACCAAAAGATACGCGAGCAACCGCAGCACCGCTGCGGGCAGTCCAAACGGCAAGGCCCGTCCAACGGTACGGGACTCTCCGACCCGGCACAGTTCCAGATCATCCGTCCCACGCAGACGATGCGGGTGGAAGACCCACACGTTGTGGTCGTCAAAATACAACGGTGCCAACGGTGCTTTTATGAACGGTTCGTCGGGATCCATTCGGTCTGGAGTCCAGGTCTCCTTCCAGGTCGGGAATGCGAAGCGTTTGCCGTTCCAGGGAAAGACCACGTCCCGTGCGTCCTCACGACCATCTTCGCTGATGGTGATGCCGTTGTGCCGACGGATCAGTTCCGCTGCTGAGCGTGGCATCGGAACCAGTTCCTTGGACCACGGCGCCGCGCAGCGCAGCGCACGGTCACCCCACGGTCGAAGGCAT
Source organism: Planctomycetota bacterium (assembly GCA_031426335.1). Classification (GTDB taxonomy): domain Bacteria; phylum Planctomycetota; class UBA11346; order UBA11346; family UBA11346; genus BOG-1363. Next base: position 20,850 of record JANPLC010000242.1, on the reverse strand, counting down.
TGCGCGCGTGCAGGCAGAGAGCACCGCGGCGAATGGCAACGCCATCGACGCGCGCGGCCAATGCGGTCAACACCTCGGTGCAGGCACTCGACTCACACCATGGCGACAGCCAGCGAAGCACGGCTTCGGACGGTGATCCATGCACCAGTGACGGCTCTGGGCTTGCAACCGGCACCACCGGCAGCGGTACGATCAGTGGCTTCGGGTGCGTGGGTTTCCAGGCACCCGCCTTGATTTGTGCCCGGGTCGGGACGCATTGCGCCGGAAGCGCTGGCCACGGATGATCCGGCGGTCGGTAGGCAAGACAGTAGCCGTCCGGATAGCGGCCCTTCCACGCGATGGGATAGTAATACATCTTGGCAATCGCGTAGAAATCTCCGCCTGGCCCCGCGTAATCCCACCCCATCAACTTAGCGATCATATAGGAACAGATTTCGCGCGCTGCGCGGGAAGTCCCGCCGCCGCCAAGGGCTCGTATGACAAAGGGGGCAACCAAAATGCCTTCCAGGCCTACAATGAAATCAATCGATGAATTGGCCGCACCACGGGACCCATAGAACACGGAAAGTTCTGACGCAGCTCGCTTCTGCGCTTGTTGAAGACGGTCGTCCGCAAGAGTCTCGGCCGCTTCCGAATAACTGCGATTAACGTCCCCCTTGTTCTCTGTCAAAACCATTGGGACGGACGATATTTCGATTCTAGAAACCGGTGAGCGCCCACCTTTTAGGGTCTTCTCGAATTCATCGCCCGGAAAAAAACAGCGGGGCGGACGAACGAACGAAACCTACGCCAATGCCCCCAACGATCGCTGTATTCATAGCTTGAGTCGGTCATGTCGCGTCCTTCGGCGTAGTGACATCGATCATAGGCCCGGGCACCCCCGTAAGGGGCACCCGCCAATCACCGGGGTCCTCTTAACTTCGATCGATGGTTGGCCCACTTGGCAGCTCACCCGGCTGCGAATCCTGCACCGCCAGAAACGCCTCGATGGTGGTCACGAGTCCGGGGAGGTTTGCGCTGACCACATCGTGCAGGATCTTGTAGTTGGTGTTGCCGTAGTCGTGGACCAGCCGGTTGCGCATGCCCCACATGGCGTGCCAAGGCACGGTCGGGAGCGCGGCTTGGACTGTTGGTGACACCTGATGCCCAGCCTCGCCGATCACCTCGACACAGCGGATCAAAGCCAGTCGTACGGCCAGGTCGTCGGTCATCTGCTCCAGCGAACGGCCAGCCAGCAGATGGATAGCATCCCGGGCATAGGTGAGCATGTCCCTGAGACGACCGACATCTCGCGGATCAAGCGGCATAGAGCGGTTCGACAGTGGCAAAGATGCTGTGGCGACGCACATCGTTGTGGTCGTGCTCGGCGTCCTGACGCACCAGCAGATCAACGCGTCGACTGAAGAGGCTTTCCAACTCCTCGGCGAAAGTGACGAACTCGAACCCGATGACGGCATCTGGCTCAAATGTCACCAGCAAATCCACATCGCTGTCAGGCCGTGCTGTGCCCTTGGCTCGGGAGCCGAACAGCTCCAGCTTGGCCACGTGGTAACGCCGGCAGAGCGCGGCGAGTCGTTCCTGGTCGATGTCGAGGGCCAAGGGCATGGCGGCACGCTACGCACGGCGGGCCTGGGGTGAACTGGAATCAGCGGTGGAGCACGGATTGCCCTGGGCCGGCCGTTCGACGCTGCCAGCCACGGCCCCATCGACCAGCGCACCAGCAGGCCTTGCCCAGCCCTGGGTGAGTCGCCATCCTCCCCGCGTCATGACCGTCGGTGCCACCCTCTTTGAACGCCTGCTGACCGCCGGGGCGACCAAACGCTCGACCGGGGCCGATCATCGGGCGGCGCTGCAATCGGTGCTGAGCAACCTGCGCGACATCCTGGGGACGCGCCAAGGATCATCGGCGGCGCAGCCGGACCTGGGGTTGCCGCCGCCAAATGAGCTGCGGCAGAACTACCCGGCCTCGATCAATGACATGCAGCGCGCGATCGCTGAGACCATCAGCCGCTATGAGCCGCGCCTGCGCGAGGTCAAAGTCACCTACATCCAGATTGAGGACGAACAGCTCACCGTGCACTTCCAGGTCGCCGCCGCGTTGGTGATCGATGGCCATCGGCAACTGGTGGCGTTCGAAACCTGCGTCGATCATGCGGGGAAGGTGAAGGTGGAGGGATGAGCTGGATTGCCACTCGTCCGGAGGTCCGGCTTTTTCCCCGATCAGCCGGAGGTCCGGAAGTCCTGTGGGATGTCGCTGACCAGCGCCAACAACGTATCCATTGCGCAGCGCGATCCGGAACCGGTGTCCAGGCCCAGGAGACTTCCGGACTTCCGGACTTCCGGACTTCCGGACTACTGACCCACTTCCGGACTTCCGGACTTCCGGACGCATAACCATGTTCAACAAATACTACCAAGACGAGCTCCTTTATCTGCGCGATCTCGGACGCGAGTTCGCCAAGGCCAATCCGGATGCGGCGCCGATGTTGGCCGAGGCCGGATCGGATCCGTCGGTCGAACGGCTGTTGGAGGGCGTCGCTTTCATCTCCGGGCGCATCCGCCAGAAACTTGATGATGAATTGCCCGAGGTCACGCACGCGCTACTCGGAACGTTTTTCCCGCACCTGCTGCAACCGCTGCCGGCGCTGACTACGTTGCAATTCGAAGCGCTGCCGCAGTTCGCGCGTGAAAAACACCTGATCCCACGCGGTACGCCGGTGGATTCCGTGCCGGTCGACGGCACGCGCTGCCGCTTCCGCACCTGCACGGCAGTGGAACTGGTGCCGCTGCGCATCGACGCGGTGGAGCTGAGCCACGGCCAGCCAGCACGGTTGACCATGCGCTTCGCCTTCATGGAACCGGCGGCGGTGGGCAAACTCGGACTCAAGCGGCTGCGCCTGCATCTGTCCGGCGATGCGCTGGTCAGTCGCGCCCTGCACTTGTGTTTCTGCCGCTACGCCCAGCACCTGTCAGCGCGCATCGGGGAGACGTACATCGATCTGCCGTTGCCGCAGCCGGTGGGATTTGCTGATGACGAGGCCCTCGACGCTGACGCGCCACCGTCGGCCGGGCCGTACCGTCTGCTGACCGAGTACTTCGCTTTCCCGGCGAAATTCATGTACGTCGACATCGACGGCCTGGACCGCCTGCCGTTCAAGGACGGTATGCGGGGCTTCGATCTGGTGCTGACCATCGCGCAGTTGCCCGAGGCCATGCCACCGGTGACCGAATCCAACCTCCAGCTCAACTGCACGCCGGCGATCAACCGCTTCGACCACGATGCCGATCCGATCCGGGTGACGCCCGAACGCAGCGACTACTTGGTGCGTCCGGCCGGCAACACTCCGGATCATTACGAGATCGGCACCGTACGCAGCGTGGTCGGTTCGCTGCGTGGCCGGGCACAACCGCGCTCGTTCCACCGCTACCTGGACCTGACGCGCGCCGAAGATGAAGAGCAGCCGTGTTACATCGAGCGTCGCCGGCCAGCGCTGCTCGGTCGCGGCCACGATCTGTTCCTCAGCGTCGCCGGTCCGGTGGCGGCGGGTGAAACGTTGTCGATCACGCTGTCGTGCACCAACCGTCACCTGCCAGAACACCTTGTCCCTGGGGACATCGCCACGCCCACGCCGCAGACCCCGCTGGTGGCGAAGTTCCGCAACCTGACGCGGCCCGCAGCGAGCATTCCAGCACCGATTGATGGCGATCTGCCGTGGCGCTTTCTCTCTCACCTGGCGCTCACCCACCTCTCGCTCGCCGAACTGCCGGCGCTGCGCCGGACGCTCGAACTCTACCACCTGCGCGCGCGCCACGATCACCAAGCGGCGCAGACCCTGCGACGGCTGATGGAAGGTCTGGTGGCAGTGTCGCTCAAGCCGACCACGCGCATGCTCGGCGGTGCACTGATGCGGGGCCAGGCGCTGGCGCTGACCATCAGCGAAGAACACCTCGGCACGCCAGGCGAAGCCTGGATGTTCGCCCTGGTGCTCGATCGCTTCGTTGCGCGCACGGTCAGCCTCAACGGCTTCACCCAGCTGACCGTCACCGGCGCTCGTCACGGTGAGGTCCATACCTTCCCGCCGCGTCTGGGCGGACGGATGCTGCTGTGACCTTCCTGCCCGCCGCGCTCGCTGATCTTGAAGCGCGTCCTGGCGCCTATGATTTCTTCACGGCGGTAAGCCGCATCGAAGCCGCCTTTCCCGACGCCGTACCGGTCGGTCAGCAGGGTCCGGTGTCGCGCGAACGGCTGCGCTTCTGCGCCCACCTCAGCTTGGCGTTCCCGACTTCTGACGTGGTCTCGGTCGAAGGCGAACCGCTCGAAGGCGGCGCGGTGCGGGCGCGTCTGACGCAGAATTTCATGGGCCTCTTCGGGCCGGCCTCGCCGCTGGGTGCCTACTTCACGGAACGCTTGCTGCATCAGGACAACCAACACCTCGCGCGGGGATTTCTCGACCTCATCCATCACCGCTTGGTGTCTTTGGTCGTGCGTGGCCACGGCAAATACCATCCAGCCAGCGGCGGTGCCGAGGGGAAACGGTTCCTCGAACGCATGCTCGAGATCACCGGCTTGGAGGCCGATGACCACGCGCTGCCCGGCAAGCGTCTGATGGCCTTCGCCGGGCTGATCGGTCGTGCCGGCGTCGCCGCGGAGACCATGGCCGCGATCGTGTCCGCCTGGATCGGTGGCGCCGAAACACACGCCGAACCCTGTCTGGCACGCTGGACCGCGCTGCCGGACGAAGCCCAGACGTTTCTCGGCCGGGGTGGACGCCTGGGCCAGGACACCATCGCCGGACGCAGCATCCGCAACCGCACCACCGCCTTCGGTCTGACCATCGGCCCCCTGCCGCTCGCGGATTTCAACGCCTTGGTGCCGGGCGGCAAACGGCACGCTGAACTCCGCGCGTTGATCAAACGGCTCAATCCGGAAGAACTCGACTGCGTGGTGACGCTGCGCATCGCCGGCGCCGATCTGCCGCCAAGTCGCATGCAGCCCGGTGGAAATATCAAACTGGGCCACGGCTCACGCCTGGGTGGCAAGCCGCAGGATGGTTATGCGGTGCAGGTCACGCTGATGGCTCACTGAACGCCGCTTCCTGGCGTTTCAACATGACCCTACGGGACTTCGATGGTGATGATCGAATGCCGCGTCGGGCCGATCCCGGTCACGCAGGCCTGGGCGATCGCCACCACATCACTGGGGCTCCAGACGATCGCATCGCTATTGATGTACAGGGTCTGATTGGCGTAGGGCATGGCGCCACCAGCCAACAACCCGCGCACCACAGCGGTTGAACAATTCCGATCAAGTAATCGGTAGGTCGAGTTGCGCTGCCAAGCGGTCCACCATTTTTTCATCGCGGTTTCATCAAGGCCGACACCCTCGCCATCACTCACCCCGGGAATCACGATGTGGTGATGCGAAGCGAAACCGCCCTCCGCACGAAAGTCCATCTCGAGATTGCGACGACGGTCGGCTGGCCCGTTGAAGATCCCACCCCAGGAATCATATCGCGGCCACCAACTGACGTAGACCGGCTCGCCCGGACCCCCGGAAATTTCCATCGCCGCGTGGCCGACTCTGGCGTCATCATCGCCGGTCAGCGCGCCAAGCGCTCCGCCGTGCTGCTGGTTCCAGACGTAGACCGTGATCATGGCCGCCCCCTCAGGTGAAACGTGCGATGAATGGCATGCGTTTGAGTTCGTCCTCGGTGTAGGGACGCAGAGCACGCTCGCTGCCACGCCACACCAACGTCACGCGATCGAGATCCGGTTCGATCAGCAGCGTGTGCAGGACCGGTTTGGTCACGGTCAACTTGCCCTGACGACCATCGATGCGCAGGTCAGGGCGTTTCGCTGGCAGCGTGAAATTCAAACGCACAAAACGACGATGGAGGCGTTCGAGCGTTACGACTTCTCCACCACTGAGTGGACCACAACGCAGCGCCGGCCACGCCCCCTGCGATAAACGGAAGCCGTCCTCCGCCGTCGGGTAGACGGGATCGAGGATGTTCGCTGGCAACCAGCCGTTGACGACTTCGGCGAGTGGTTTTTCCGGACGTTCGCCGTGCGGCACCATGCGTAGGCAGGCGAGACGGGCGAAGGCGCCGAAGGGCAACCACCCACACGACACCGGCAGCGGCATCACCATCCAACGGGCCGGACGTTCGGCGATCAGACGGGCGGGCGTGATGAGGTCGTGGGGATCCTCGATCTGCGGCAAAAGCGCGCTTTCGACCGCGTCCTTGGTCGCACGCACGACGTAGCCGCGGCCCCACGGATTACGCGGATAACGAAAGGCACTCATCAGGGTCGGATCAACATCCGCGACGAACTGGCCGCGAAATGGTTCCAAAGGGTTGCCGAGTTCGGCCTCACTCGCCAGATCATGGCCACCATAAGCCATCGTCGGTGACAAAGCCACGCGACCTTCCTGAAGTGGCAACGGCGCGGTGAATTCAATCCGGCCATCGCTCAGCAGGCCAGCACGACGTTGACCACAGATCTGCAACGATGTGCGATGCGCACCGACACTGATGGTCGCGCGAAAGACCGGTTCCTCGCCATAGGCATGGCCGAGTATCACCACGTCGGTCTGCGGTTTATAGGGCCACAGATCGGTGTCCGCCGCCAGCAGATCGGGGTTCGTCGGATCCGGCACCGCCTCGGCCACCAACGGGGTCGGTTCACCCAACGGTTCCAACGTACCCGCGCGATTGATGGTGTAGGTGCGGCGTGCCAGCACGCTGAGGATGGGCATGCCATCTGGACTTTTGCCGGAGACCTGGCGCACACTGGGATCGGACGGATCGTTCATTAGAGACTCGGCACTCCCGCATCATCCATGTAACCGCCCATTTCACGATAAGCGCCAGCTACGCCACCGTCGCCTTTTTCGCCCAAACCAGTGGTGATTGCACCAGCGTCAGTGCCACCCGGCGTCCAACCGCCGATCGCGTCGGTACCAAAGTCGGCACCCATCGGACCGCCCATGAAAAAGCTGAATCCGTACCCCACCAGCCGTGACATGCGTTGACTGGCGAGCGCGGCAGCCTCATGCGCGGCAAATCGGGCCGCGCTTTCACTCATTTCGCCCATCAGGTTGCGGAACAACGCGCTTTGAAATGCTGCTCGCATCACCGGTCCACGCAGAGCACCTGCAATCATGTCACCAGCTTTACCGCCAAGCCAATTGAGCGCTGCCTGGATGTAAAAGTCACACGCCATGGTGGCTAGTCCGCCCATAATGTCCGCCCAGGTCATGTCGACCCGATGCGTGGTCAGCGCCAGCACTCGACCCATGGGACACGGAATAGGAGTTCCGCAATTGAGACTGATGTCCGTCACAAACAGCAAACCAGCAACCACAGGCTTTCCCTCAGCCGTTACTTTCGCCACCGCGAAATACGACTTACTTGAACTGCCAAGCAGGTCGAAGGGCATCGTCAACGTCGGCGGTCCGAAATGTGCGATGAAGGGTCCCGCATCGGTACCCTGCAACATGGTTGCACCGAAATATTCGGTGTGAGTCCTCAATGCCATCTTCGACGTCAGGAACGGGATGGTACCGCTCAGCATCGTGAAAGTACCATACGGCACCGGACTGGGTGCTGGCGCCGGCGTACCGGGCACCCACGGGATATGAAAACACAACCCGATTTCCGGATGGATATTTTTGAGCACGCCGTGTTTCACGGACGACCTCCGGTGACTGGGACGCGGGCGTCAGCCCTTGCCGACGCCCGTTCCAGGCGAACCAACCGGCGTTCCAACGCACGCAAATGGTAGCGGAACGGCGAACGCCAAGCGATGCGCACTGCGCCAGTGGAGGGTTCGAGCCACAATTGATCGAAGCGCATGGCGAGCGCATGGGTCTTTACACCGAGGGTGATCTCCGCCTGAACCGGACACTCGGGGAGAGCGAAAGACCAATCACCTGTCGGCAGGACACCGGCGACGCGCACCTGCTGCCCAGCGCTTACATCGCGGGCGACGCAGGCTGGAAACGCCGTGTTGAAGAACAGCGGATCAAGGGCGATCAGTTCTCCCTTAGCATCGTGCGTAACGGCGCGACGCAGGTGCGGGCCAAACGCCATCGGACGTAGACCGAGACCGACCGGATCGGGGCGGTCATCCCAACGAGTGATGGGATGACCGGGGTCCTCCACCATCGGCAACGGCTGGCCGTCGGCGCCAGCGGCATCCATGTAGTAGCCGATACCGTCCGGATTGTCCGGATAGGGAATCGGCAATTCATCCCACACCGGCTTGCCGCCAAACGCTTCGCGCAGCGTCAGTGGCATGGTGGTGAAACGCTCAGTCGGAGAAATTTCCAAACCACGCAACAGGCGCTTGCGCCAGGTGCGACGACCGTTCACCAACACGCTGGCACTGAAGGTATCGCCGATGGCGATGTTCACCGTCAGCTGCTCAACGGGTTTTGCGGCGGTCGCTTGACCGAGCAGCATCACGTCCGCACCGGCTTTGTAGAAACACTGGTCGCTGGGAAGCTGGCCTTCAGGCGTTTTTTTGGGCCCATCGAGTATCGCCCAGTCTTGTACCGCATCGAGACTGATATGGCCGTCGTGCACGGTCCACGCGCTTTTGATTACTAAGGAGCCGAACAGTCGGTGCTCGTCAATGACGCCGCGATAGAGCCGATGCGGGAACCCAGCTTGGTCGTTGATGTCCATCGCGCCAACAACTCAGCAATTCATCAGAATACGTTCACCGTCAAGGCGCAGGTCATCGTTGGCCTTGACCCGCACGTCGCCACGATCCGCGCGCGCATTCAGATGCGTGCTCGCTTCGATGGTGACTTCTTCACCACTCGTCACGGTGACGCCGGTGCGACCGTGCAACTCGACGCGTTCGGCGTCGACGCTCAGCACTCCCGCAAGTTCGATGCGCAGACCGGAACCCAGGCGCAGCACCGGGCCCTGAGCGGTGACGATGATCTCCAGACTCTGACCACCATCCGGGCCAATGAGTCGTAAGTGGTGACCGTCGGCCGCCGGTTCGATGTGGAGGAAATGTTGGCCCAACGGGATGGTATCCATGGTCGGTTCCTTAACCGTTGTTGTTGATGATCGCGCCGGTCAGTGACAGCGGACCGCTCGCCTTGACGTCGACCAAGGCACCACCGAGTTCGCACTTCGCGTCGGCGGCGACTTTGATCATCGGAGCCCCGAGTTCGATATTGGCGCCACCCTTGATGGTGATCTTCGGCGCATCGATGGTGATGCCGCCCGCGTCAATGGTGATTGAGCTGGCGCCGACCGAGATGACTACTTTGGTGTCGCCGCTGATGTTGATCTCTGGCGCGCCCTGCGAGATCTTGGCCCCGCCCTTCAGATCGATATTGGCGTCCGAGCTGAGTTTGGCATTACCGGTGACAGCAATATCGCTGGTACCGGTGACGGTGATCGCGTGGTTGCCTTTGACATTGAGGCTGGCGTTGCCGTCGACGTTGTCGCCGCGGTTGCCTTTGATCGCCGCGTCCAGGTTGCCGTCGACCGACTGCGTGACGTTGCCTTTGACCGACTCACTGGCGTTGCCTTTAACCGACACGGTGCGATCCGCGTTGACGCTGTGCGTCTCGTTGTTGGCCACCGTGACGCTGGCATCGTTGCCGACCGCCAGCGAATAGCCGTAGGTCGCGTTGACGTTGAAGCCCTCGCTGCCCTTGGTGTCCTCCATCTGGATACTGTTGCCGCCACCGGAGCGGATCATGCTCTGGCTCTGATTATCACCCGTGACCTTGCTGCCAGTCTTGGGATTCGGCACGGCCGCGGCGATGAGCGGACGATCCGGGTCACCGTTCATGTGGGTGACGATGACCTCGGTATTTTTGTGCAGCGGGAAGTGCATGCCCATGTCATCGCCGGCATAGGGCTGGGCCATGCGTACGAAGCGTGAGGCCTTGCCGTCCTTCTTGTCACTGCGATCGAAAGGAAACTTGAGTTTGTAGCGGCCCTGATCGTCGAGCTCGGCGTATTGGCCATCACCGGCCGCGTCGACCTTCGCGGTGATGCTGCCGTGCACCACCGGCTTGGGCGTGACGCGCTTGGGGCGAAACACCACGCTGGCGGGAATGGTGATGAAATCATTGAGGTAGGTCGCGGTGGGATGGTCATCTTCATCCGACGTGGCGAAGGCCTGCGAGCCCTGGCACTTCATTTCGATCAGCAGATGGTCGATGTTGACGTCAGCGCGGTAATGTTCTTTGAGCGCGAACACGCCACCTGCACGGAAGCCACGCGCATCACTGACGCCACGGAACTGGCGTTTGCGACAGGCGATCTCTTCCGAACGCACGGTCGCCAGCGCTTTCCCTTCGTCCTCGTCCTTGAAGTGATCACCGTATTCGTACTGCTGGCCAAACGCTGCCGGTGAACTGACCTCTGCGGTTGGATACATCGGCGCATCGGGAGTGCGGTAGTTGTAATCGCCCAGCACCACTTGTCCGGTGACTGGACGGTGGAGCACGGTCAGTTCCATGACCGATTCTTCCACCACTGCATCCTCGACGCGGGTACCGCCGACCTGCGTCCGGTAGATGAAGTTGGCCGCGCCAGCGACCTTGGTGCAGGCGTCCGGCTGATCGCCAAACACCACCACCGAACGTTTTTCGCCGTGTTCAAAATGGAAGAAGATGCCTTCGTGCTCCAACTGACGGCTGATGAAGGCGAGGTCGCTCTCGCGGTACTGCACCACGTACTCGCGTTTGGGGTAGGTGCGGCCCTTAGCGCGAAACTCAAAATCCTCCGGCTCGAAGCCGTGACCCTTCAACACTTCTTCGACGATTTCGACGACCGTCAGATCCTGGAAGATACGGCTCTGGCTGGTGAGCGACAGCCGCCACAACCGCGGCACCAGCACCGCGCGATAGCGCACGCCGTCGTCAGTGCGTCCATGCTGCTCGAAACCCGCCAACACGCCGTGGATCTGCAGTATCTGCACGCCGCGTTTGCCCGAGGCCAGCACGGTCGGTTGCTTGATGCCGAGCCACGCATCGGCCGCCAGGATCGCCTCGCCGTCCAGGTCGGCCTGGGCCGACATCAAATCGAGTTCGTAGTGGAACAACGTCGACATGCGCTCGACACCATGGAACGACGAGACCTGGATGGTGCCATCATCCACCGCGCCGCTATGGAGCTGGTACGCCCGCTTCGATGCATCGACCATGCGCGAAACCACCTTCCCTGGGGGAACCAGTGGGAGGGTGATAGATCGGGAGGCAGGAGGGTCAAGCTGAGCACTGGCCATCATGTCGATGCGACGTGATCCCTGCCCGTCAGGGCGAACTGTTTGCGACGTTCGTCGCGCTCAATGCCGCCAACTGACGCGCCGCCGGCGCCAGAACGTCAAAATGCAGACTTCCAGGCGCCAACAACACGCGCTCAATGGCCGCAGCAGCACGCTGGGGCTGGGTGCCGGAACGCAGGATCGCATCGAGATGGTCGCTGGTCAGCGGACGGCCGAGCAGATGGCGCACGCCAACCGGAATGCTGTCGGCATGATGTTTCCACCACGCGGCCACTTTTGCGGCATCGGGCCACGGCAGGAATTCATCGGGATCAGGCGCCACGTCTGAATCTGCGGGATCATCCGTCGGACCAGCACGGAAGCCCGCTGGTGGTGTGCCGCTCAAACCAGCGTCTTCCAAATCGACGCCAGTGATCTGAGAAAAAGCTTGGCCAGCAAGGCGCGCCACCACTGGAACATGCAGCTGCATCAGCAACCACGGCATCACCAGCGCATCGCCGTGTCCGCCGGCAAGCTGGACGGCGTGCCGCAGGTGGTCCGGTTTGGCGGCGGCGAGGTTGAGCCAGTCCATCACCGTCGCACGCGGTAGCCTGCGGGCACCGAGGTCGACCAGGCGCTCGGCCCACTGATCCGTCACGCGAGTGGCGTGCGTGCGTAGTGCGGTGCCCGCGTCGCCGCCCAGCAGGACCAACGACCACAGCGCGGCGCTTCGGCAAACGGGATCTGCATCCGTCATTGCCTTGCGGCAACGGTCGAGCAGATCGCTGCGCCCCAGTTCACCTGCGGCGCGTAGTGCCCGCGCACGCAGAGCTGCATCCACATGGGTACAGGCCGCGGTCAAACGCTCCGCCGGATCGCGGCCGCACGCGACATCGATGCCGAGGGCAACGTAGCGCAGCGACGGTGCGTCGGCTTGCCACCAAGTCGTGCTCGCCGATGCGGTACGTGGTGTGATGACCCAGGTGAATCCGGCGACCACCCCGGCGACCACGGCTGGATCTGCGAGGACCGACTCGGCGATGGCGCTCCGACGAACGTCTGCCTCATCCGCTTCGCAGGCAAGTGCCGCCAAAACGAACAACGACGCTGGTCCTGGGGCCTGGGCGCTGATCTCGCTGGCAACACGCCAACCATTGCTACCAGCCAGTCGCAGGCCATCGAGGTGGGCCTCGATGCGCTCATCGTGCTCGGCCAGATCGGCCAGACGCATCTGCGGACGGCGAGCGAGCGCCTGCCGCAGCGACCACAGGCCGGCGGCTTCGTCCGCATGCTCCGCCAGGATGTCCTCGTCGAAGGGCACGCGCGTGCTTCTAGACCATTCCCGACCCCGCGCCAGACGCTGATAGACACCTGTACACCGACGGCAGTTGACACCTGTGCGACCCGGCAAAGGTGCCACCATCGACAACCCTGAATAACCTCGCCACTCTTTCGCCCACCGCCCATGTCCCACCCCGCCATCGACAACCGCACGCCGCTCGTACTCGCACCGATCTTCCAGGTCGATGAACAGGGACGACCGATCGTCAGCGCGTTGCTCAAAGGCACCTTCACCTGGGATTCCCGCGGGCGCGTCACACCGGCCACCAAACCGCTGCCGTGGAATCCCGCTGGCACGCACCGCGGCGAACCTGGTGCCAGCAGTGTGCTGCATGAGCCGGAAATCGCCCCCTGGAAGGCAGCTACCGATGTCGCTTTGATCGCCCACGCCTGCGCCGAACACCCGGACGATACCCGCGTCGACGTCATGATCGAAGTCGGCTCCATCGGACGCCATGTGGTGGTGACCGGTGATCGCTGGTTCCAGAAACGTTGGCTCGGCATCGGCATCAGTGAACCCCAAGCGTTCGACCGTATCCCGCTGTCGTGGGAAAATGCCTTCGGTGGTTGGGATCGCACGTTCGAGGAAGCGAAGCAGCAAGGATACGAACCGCGCAATCCCCTCGGCGCCGGTTTTCGTCTGAAGAATTCACCATGGGTCGAGGAAGTGCGCCTACCGAATATGGAAGATCCCGCGCATCTCGTGCGTGCGTGGGGTAAACCAGTGATCCCTGCCGGCCTCGGCTTCACCTCGCCCGATATGATGCCACGACGTGGATTCGCCGGCACCTACGATGCTGAGTGGCAGGCCCAACGGTCGCCGATGTTGCCCGCCGACTTCGACCGGCGGTTCTTCAACGCTGCCGCTCCAGGCATGGTCGCCGATGGCTACCTGCGCGGCGATGAACAAGTGCTCATCCGCGGCGTAATGCGTTCTGGCATGCTCGACTTGACGCTCCCTGGGATTCCACCACCAACCGTCACCGTCGCATTTCGTCACGGACGCGAGGACGTGCGCCAGGATACCGTGCTCGACACCGTGATCATCGACGTGGATGCCAAGCAGCTTGTGCTGCTGTGGCGCACCTTGGTCACCCTCGACGAGGGTCCGCACGAGGTCAGTGATCTGGTCGCCGTGAACGGCGCCCATCTCCCAGCCATCGCCACTGACCCAGCCCTGACCGCCTGAAGAGGAAACCATGGCCGTTACCGTCGGCGTCAACAACCTCTCGGTCGTACACAAGGACAGCGGCGGCGTGACCATCGCCTTCCCCGATGTGTGCAAGACGCCCTCACCGGGCGGCCCGATCCCAATCCCCTATCCCAACATCGCGCAATCCTCTGATACCGCCTCCGGCAGCAAAAGCGTCAAGGTCGACGGCAATCCGGTGTGCCTGAAGGATTCCAACTTCAAGACCAGCACCGGCGATGAAGCTGGCACCGCCGGCGGTGGCGTAGCGTCGAGCAAGACCAAAGGGAAAGCGGAGTTCGTGAACTTCAGCATGGATGTGAAGATCGAAGGGAAGAACGTGCCGCGGGCGCTCGATCTGATGTTGCATAATGACAAGAACACGCCGCCGGTGCCGTTGATACAGGGGCCGGTCATCGCGTTGCCCGGCAATGACAAGCCGAAATGTCCGTGCTGCGACGACGACTACTGAGATCTGAGCGATGGCCAAGAAACACATCACCCAGAAGCAGCTCGACAAACTCCACAAGCCGGTCAATGAGACCGAGCATGGCGCTTGCCTCACGGGTCACGAAGGACGGTACAAAGAAGACAAGAGCTGCTCGTACCGATGGCAGGCACATTACGTCTCGATCAAGGAACGCACTTCGGTCTACAACGGCATCACCCTGCAGGATGGCCAGAAAACCCGTAACGGGATCGCCATACGGAATATCGCGGGCAAGGGTGTCCAGACCAGTGCCTACAAGACAAAGAAAGGCCGACTGCATCCATCCTCCTATGTGTCGCACCTACCACCGCCCGGCCCTGGTGATTGGGATCTGAAAGGTCCACCCAAGGAACTCGCGGCACGCAAGACCATCGGTGGCAGGAAGGAGAAGGTGCCCGCACACAAGAACTTCACCAAAGACCGCTGGCCATATTGGCACAACGCACACCACCTCATTCCCAAATCGCTGCTCAACGAGGCGATCGATGAGGCGGGCAAGGATTCACCCAATCAGGACGCCGCATCCATCATCCGCAAATCGCTGTTGGAGGTGGAGCACAACGTCAACCACTTCATCAACATGGTCATCCTGCCACAGGATCGCGAGGTTGGGCGGCTGTTAAAGATGCCCCGCCATCTGATCCTGATCGAGTTGTCCGGCTTGCAGAGCCAGCTGAAACGTAGTGAGACCGCCTGTCACGAAGCCTACGACCGCTACGTAAAGGTCCGCCTACAAAAAATCATCAATGAACTGGCCGACAAGGTCCATCACAAGAACTGCGAGAGCCCTGAGACCGCCGGGATCTGCAAGGACAAGCTGATCCAACTGTCCAAGGACCTCTACCAGGAGATCCGGACCTTCGGGGAATCCCACTACGGGGAACCAATCGCCGACATGGAAAAGAAGGGACAACCCACACCGTCCACTCCTCCCGCGGCCAAACCCGCTCCCGTCAAGAAGACCTTCGGCGCCAAGGGCAAGACATGAACTACTACCTGATCGACACCGCCTTCAGCGAAGACGAGCGGTTGTGCATCCTGGAAAAATCACCCCAGCCGAAAGAGGCAGCGGCTCTGAAATCGCAGATGATGATCGGCAATCCGGTCGCCAAGGACTACCCGGAGGATGCAGCATTCCACATGACCGGGGATCCGGGTCGCTTGTCACTGGGTGGGCTGGTCGGCAACACCATGAGCCTGATGATCGTCCAGCGCGGAATCAAAGACCTCATTCTCTCCAATGACCGGGCACATGCGCTGCTGGAATGCCTACCCGTGAGCATCTTCAACCATAAAAAGCGGTTGGCCGGATCCGACTATTTCATTATCAATCCGCTCAAACCAGAGGATTGCCTCGACCTCGAGCGCAGCAAGATCATCCGCAACCAGAGCGGCGCGGTGATCAAAGTGGAAGAGTTCGTCCTGAAGCGCTCGAAGATCAATCCCAAACGGGCCGTCTTCAGGCCCATGGAGGACCGTTACGTCTACATCGCGCGGGAGGATTGGCTCGAAAAACTCGACTCCCTCGACTTGAAGTTCCCCAATGTCTCCGGCACCCAAGTGAATGTCACCGGATGACCGCCTGTGGTCGAGCCGATCCCCATGCTCCAGGAACCCGATGCCACGCCCTCCCAAACTGGCCTTCGTCGAAAAGAACAGCGGCATGCTCATCGAGGAGATGCTCACCGATGGCCTCGATCCCGCTGGTGCCAACCTTGCGCAGATCCTCGACCTCTGTCTGCACTACCGGCGCGTCGGGGTCTGCCGTTGGTTCATGCGTGGCGATGCGGATGCCCTCTTCGCCGAACTGACCAACAGCGCCTGGGTCTACGGCGCCTGGGTCAAACAGCACCCGGCGGATGATCAGTGCACTAGCCACGTCGCGCCATTCCTCGATGCGCTGGTCGCCGGAGCGGACGCCGCGGCCAAGGATCTGATCGCCCACCAGCGGGCGACATGGAACGAGGATACCGAATACGAAGAGGACTTCTGTTACGCGCGCATCCTGCACCTGCTGGTCGCGAACGATCGCGCCGGGATTCCCGCGCTGCTCACACAATGGACAGTGGTATCGGGTGGTGGCGAACCGCGACATCGCATCTGCACCGCGTTGCTCAATGGTGATGTGGCTGGCCTGGACGACGGACTCGCTGCGCTGCTTGAGGAGTGGGAGGATGAAGTGGCGGCGCGCCGGAACACAGGCGATCCGGATGCCGGCGTCACCACCGATCGCCTCTGGCTGGAAGGCCTCGCACTGCTGAAGCTCGCACGTCGGGCTAGGCTGGAGCCACAGCTGAGTCACGGCGCGCTGCACACCGCGCTGCTGGTTCCGCCATCCAAACCGCTGCCGGGACCCGATGACTGGAAGAACATCGAATCGCACAGGGAACTGGACTGACTATGGACACCCCACTCCGGATCACCGGCATCGGCCTGGCCTCGTCTCTCGGATGCCGCGTGGAGACCGCTGCCGCCGCCTTCCGCGCCGGCATGAGCCGCGCACAGAGCGCTCCATCCTTCACCATCGAGACGCCCGACGGTGAGGAACAAGCGATCAATATCCATCAAGCCCGGCCGGTGGTCGAGGGCTTGGAAGGATTCGCCCGCTGGCTCCACCTCGCCCAGCAAGCATGGACCGACCTATGCCGCTTCACCGCCCTCACTAGCGAGCAGTTGACCCGCACGCGCCCGCCACTGGGCCTGATCGTCATCCTTCCGGCCATCACGATCGACCGTTTCGGCTGGGAGGACGAGCAAAGCCCGGCGATCCTCGACCAGGAGGTGCTCGTGCCCTTCCTGCAGCACTGTCGACTCACCGTGCCCCCCGAGCACCGGGTGGTGCTCTGCCATGACCGGACCGGCTTGGCGGAGGCGTTGCGACTCGCTGAAGAAGGATTCGCCGGCAACCGTTGGGGACGCGTGGTGATCTTGGCGGTCGACAGCCACCTCGACGCGGCCAGCCTGGAATCCCTGTTGGCGACGGACCGTCTGAAAACGCCGACCCACCCCGTCGGAGTCGTTGCTGGCGAGGCGGCCGCATGCCTGCTGCTGGAATCACCCGCCGACACTCAAATTGGCGTGGATACCGGGGTGCGGATCGCCGCGTACGGCCGCTCGGCCGAAGCCCCTGTCGACGGCACGCCGTCCCCTTCGCCAATGGGCGATCAACTCGCTCGACGGATGTTACAGACATGGGAATCGCTCCCAGCCACCGGTCGGCCGACGCTGAGCATGTACGACCACTACCTCGATCTCACCGGCGAAACCTGGCGGGCCCAGGCGTGGGGACACCTGCTCGCCCTTACTGCCCATACGCATTCCGGAACGACCTTGAGCACTTGGTTGCCCGCCAGCGGCTTCGGGGAGGTCGGGGCCGCGGGGCCCGGCCTCTCCCTGTGCTTGGCGGTACGAGCCTTCCAACGCTCCTATGCCCGGCATTCCCACGCGGTGATCTGGTCATTGCAATCCACCGGCGAGGTAAGCGTCATCCAGCTAGATGCCGCCGGCACGACGACGCCCGTCAGTTGATCTGCACCGACCCGCCGGTGATGCGGTTCACGCCGGCGGAGCCAGTTGAAACGTAGGTGCCCTTGATGATCACCTTGCCAGCTCTGGTGAGGGTGATGCTCGCCTTGCCACAGGTGAGCACGACCTCTTCTTGTCCGGTGAGTTCGACACGACGACCGTCGACCACGGCGGTTGCGAGCCGTGGGGCCTGGGCGATGGTCGGCGACAAGAGGCCGATGATGACCGGTCGCCGGGGATCGCCGTCGAGCGCTACCACCAACACTGGCGTTTTCAT
Source organism: Planctomycetota bacterium (assembly GCA_031426335.1). Classification (GTDB taxonomy): domain Bacteria; phylum Planctomycetota; class UBA11346; order UBA11346; family UBA11346; genus BOG-1363. The sequence continues at coordinate 2,781 of JANPLC010000242.1, read as the reverse complement.
GGCGAGCGCACGGCGGAGCTGGTCGGCAGCGACCTGATGCGTCACCAGGGCGGCGACCGGCGGCTGCTCGCCGACGGCGATCAGAACCGTGCCATCGTTGGCGATGGTGACGACACGGGCCAACGTCGCAGAAGGTACGACCGAAGGAGTGCTCGGGAGCATGGGCGCATGCACCGCCGCCGACTGACGCGGACGTTGATTCTTCCCGGAAGCGGTGTTGGCCATGTGCGTCCTCAATTCTCCGCAATCTTCGAACCCTTGACCACCACGTCGCCGGATCCCTTGATGGTGATCTTCTTGCCGTTCAGGGTGATGTCGCCGTTCTTCTTCATCACCAGGGTGGCGGAGCCGACCTTGATGCTGAGTTCATCCTCGGCTTCGAGGGTGATCTTCTTGGCCTTGGCGCCGTATTCTTTCTTCACCGTCAGGGTCAGCTTGCCGCCGATGGTCTCCTTGGCGTCCTTGCCGACCTCGATCTCCTGGTTGCTGCCGACGCTGACCGATTTGTTGCCACCAACGGTTTCGCTGCTGTTGACGCCGACGGTCTCATTCCGCGAGGCGCCAACCGTTTCAGCCATCGCCGCTCCGACGGTGACTTCGTAGGCGGCGCCGATAGTGAGTGCTTTGTTCACGCCGATGGTTTCGGTTGAGCTGACGGCGATCGTCACCACTTCATTGGAACCGATGGTTTGGTTGAGATTAGCCCCCACCGACACCGTGCGATCCGCACCGACCGTCTGGCTGTCGTTGGAACCGATGCTGACGCTGTTGTTCACCCCCACCGATTCCTCGGCATTGTTGGCGACGGTGATGACGCTGTCATGGCCGATTTCGAACAGGTGGTCGCGAGTGGCGTTGAGGTTGAACTCCTCGGCGCCTTCGGTGTCTTCGAGCACCACGGCGTTCTTGCCGCCGGTGCGGATGACGCTCTGAGTTTGGTTCTCGCCTTTGACCAGGCTGGCGGTCGAGGGATTGGGCACTGCGGCGGAAATCACCGGACGATCGGGGTCGCCGTTGACGTGAGTGATGAGGACTTCAGTGCCTTTGTGCAGCGGGAAGTGCATGCCCATCTGGTCGCCGCCGTAGGGCTGGGCCATGCGTACCAGGCGTGAGGCCTTGCCGTCCTTCTTGTCGCTGTGGTCGAAGGGGAACTTTACCTTGTAGCGGCCCTGGTCGTCGAGTTCGGCGTATTTGCCGTCGGAAGCGCCATCGATCTTGGCGGTGATCGACCCTGGGATCACCGGTTTGGGCGTCGTCCGTGGTGGACGGAACACCACGTCGGCGGGCATGGTCACGAAGTCGTTTTGGTAGCTCGCGGTGGGGTGATCGTCGAGATCGGCCGTGGCGAAACCCTGCGAACCCTGGTGGGTGACCTCGATCAACAGGTGATCGATGTTGATGTCGCCGCGGTAGTGGTCGCGCAGGGTGAACACCGCGCCGGCGCGGAATCCGCGCGCATCGCTGACGCCGCGGAAGCGCCGCTTGTTGCTGGCGATCTCCTCGGCGCGAACGGTGGCGAGGGCTTTGCCCTCATCGCCGTCTTTGAAGTGGTCACCGTATTCGTACTGCGTACCGAACGCAGCCGGTGACGTCACCGAGGCGTTGGGATACATCGCTGCCCCAGGCGAGCGGTAGTTGAAATCGCCCAACAGCACCTGGCCGGTGACCGGCTGCTGGCGCACGGTCAGTTCGAAGACCGATTCTTCGACCACCGCATCGGGGGCACGCGTGCCGCCAACCTGGGTGCGGTAGATGAAGGTGGAATTCCCTGAGACTTTGTGGCAGGCCTCCGGCTGGTCGCCGAACACCAGGGTCGAGCGTTCGTCGGAATGCTCAAAGTGATAGAAGATGCCCTCGTGTTCGAGCAGCCGGCTGATGAAAGCGAGGTCGCTTTCGCGGTATTGCACCACGTATTCCCGTTTGGGGTACGTGCGTGCGTTGGTGCGCCAACAGGCATCTTCGGGCTCGAAACCGTGGTCCTTGAGCACCTGTTTGACGATGTCGATGGCGGACATTTCCTGGAAGATCCGGCTCTGGTGCGTCAACGACAGGCGCCACAGACGTGGTACCAGGATCGCCTTGTAGCGCACGCCCTCGTCATCGCGACCGTGCTGCTCGAAATGCGCCAGCACCCCGTGGATGCGCAACATCTGCACTCCACGTTTGCCGGAGCCAGCCAGCATGGTCGGCTGCTGGATGCCGAGCCAACCATCCGTGGCGAGGATGGCCTCGCCATCGAGGTCGGTCTTGTTGGACACCAGATCGAGTTCCATATGGAACGGCGTCGACAGACGTTCCACTCCACGGAACGCCGCCACCACCAGCGTGCCATCGGCGACTGCACCACTGTGCAGCTGGTAGACCCGTTTTGTCACATCGACCATGGGTGAGCGCCTTCCAGGAAGAAACCAGGGTGCTTGATAGGCAACAAGGGGGGATGGTCAAGGCGAGCGGGATCCGCTGTGTACATGGGGCAGGTGCCGCACGTCCCCAAATGACCTGTGAGTGCCTCCCAAGGTAACATGAGGATTGGATGCAGCCGCTCAAAAGGCCTTGAACACACCTGCTGGTCCGCTGTACTGCCGACGCTTTTCATAAGCCCAAAACGCCGAATCCCGAGGTTTTCCGTGGTCATCGCCCGTCCCCTGCGCCTCTGCGCACCGTTCCTCGCCCTGATTCTGCTCGTGGGCTGCTCCAGCACCGCGACCTTGCAGGTACGCGGGGTGGCTCCACTCAACCTCAACGATGCTGGCGAGTCGACCCCGGTGGATGTGCGCATCT
>JANPLC010000241.1:0-68542 GCA_031426335.1 Planctomycetota bacterium | reverse complement strand
TGGCGCTGGGCGGCGCGGCGTCGTTCTGTGAGCGGCCCATCCGCGACGGTGCCAAGACCGCACACGTTGAAATCGACCTGGGAGACCTTGTGGTGCGTCGCACGTTCGACGACAAGGGCGGTACCAAGCTGGTGGTGCGCGGGCGGGACGGCAACACCAAGACGAGCCCGCAGGCGCTCCTAGACGCGCTCGCCGGCCGCATGTCGTTTGATCCGCTGACGTTCAGCCGCATGGACCGCAAGGCGCAGTTGGAGACGCTGCGCCGGCTGGTGGGCGTCGACACGACCGCCTTGGATAACCGGCACCGCACGCTTTACGACGAGCGCACGGTGGCCGGGCGTGATACCGAGTCCGTCAAGGCGCGGCTGGACGCGATGCCGTACCACCCGGACGCGCCGGCCGAGGAGGTCAGCGTCCTGGACCTGTCGGCCAAGCTCGACGCGGCGAAGGACAACAACCGCAAGCTGGTGCAGACCAAGGCCGAGTTGGACGCGGCCACGGCCGCCAAGGTCACCTTGCGCGAGCGTTCGTCTCGGATCCGTGACGGCCGCGAGGAGACGCCGGACATCACCGTGGCCAGCGCCGCGTTGATCGCCAGCCGCGCCAAGGTCAGCGAGTACGCGCGCACCATAGAGGAGTTGAAGGTGCGACTCCTCCAGGCCGAAGCCGCGCACGCCGTCGAGGTGAAGCGGAGCACGGAGTTGGAGCGGGCGCGCGATGCGGCGCGCATCCACGCCGCCGAGGTAGTGGAGGACGAGTTGCGCACGGTGGAGAAGCGCGCCGGGGACCTTGCGTTTTCACTGGTGGGCGTTCGCCACATCGAGACGGAGCCGATCGCGGAGGAGATCCGCGGCGTTGAGGAGACCAACCGCAAGGTGCGCGAGAACAAGAACCGCCGCGACCAGCAACACGCCATTGAGCAGTCCCGCGCCCGCTGGGATGAGCTGACGCGCCAGCTTGATTCCCTGGAAGGCCAGAAACGGCAGGCCATCGCCGCGGCGGAGTTCCCGGTGCCTGGGCTGTCGTTCGACTCGGACGGCGTGCTGTTCAACGGCGTGCCGTTCACGCAGGCGAGTAGCGCCGAACAGCTCCGCGTGTCGGTGGCCATGGGCTTGGCGCTCAACCCCACGCTTCGTGTCGTGCTGATCCGGGACGGCTCGCTCCTGGATGACGACGGCTTGCGCCTGGTGGCGGAGATGGCTGCGGCGAAGGACGCGCAGGTATGGGTGGAGCGCGTCGGCCACGGTGAGGAGGTGTCGGTGGTGATCGAGGACGGCAGCGTGGTTGGTACTGCGGTGGAGGCGTAGACATGCCGAGCGTCGCCATGACGGTGCATGCCAATTCCTTGGCCGCTTACCGCTCGCTGAATCTGAGCGAGCGGTGCGCGACCGTGCTGCATGTATTTGTGCGCACGCTCCAGCCGATGACGGACAAGGAGTGCATGGCGCGGCTGGGATTCAAGGACCCGAACGCCGTGCGTCCACGCATCACCGACATGGTGCGCTGCAAGGTGATGGAGGAGTGCGGCACCGCGAACGATGCGGAAACGGGCAAGGCCGTGCGCATCTGCCGTCCGGCGGCGTTCATCGTCGCTCACTTGACGATGGCGCGGGAGGACGGGCAGCAGCAGCGCCGACAGGTGTGCATGCGCATTGCCAGGGTGGCGGAGCAGGGCGCGACCTCGCAGGAGTTGTGCCGTGCGTTCCGCGACCTGTCTCCGGGCAAGATCGGCGACGCAATCGGCCGGTGTGCGGCGGCTGGCTGCATCAGCCGTGATGCGGGCGAGAGGCGCCGCGAACAAGTGGTGTGGCACATCACCAGGACCGGGTTGGAAAAGCTCGACATGCCATGGCCGAACCACTGGCACGTGGACGCGCTGGAGCCGGTGACGGTCGCGCCACGTCTGTCCCGGAGCCGGCCGGGAATCCTCTAGATCGCGGGCCACGGTCTCACACGTGGCGCGGCCCCGCTTGACCGGTCAAGGAACCGGGTTTTTCAATCAAACCAAACCAGGAAAGAAACCATGCCAAAACGTCAACCACTCCAGGCCACCAACAACTTGGGGCCGACTGTGCTGATTCAGTCAGCCACCCCGGAAACCGTGGAAGCAGCGCGCCGGGCCGTTGTCGACGTGCTCAACACGCCGGCCGCCGATGCCGCAAAGGTCGCGGGCCTCAATGCGCTGTCGTCCATCTGCCACGTGAGCGGCAGCATTCACGGGTGCCACCTGACTGGCCCATGCGTGAACCAGACCGCGGACAAGCCAATTGCTTGACGATGAACCGGCCGCGGCGTCCCCGCGGCCCATCCAACGCCAACCAGTCGGAGAAATTATGAATCCATCGGAATACATCGCCGCCGCGCGCCGCACCTGCAACCATGATTTTCCGGCAATCGCCGGACGTGCTGCCTTGCCGGACACGATCCAGCTCATGCATGCCGCCATCGGTTTGGCCACCGAATCGGGCGAGGTACTCGACGCGATGAAAAAGCACCTGTTCTACGGCAAGCCGATCGACCGCACCAATCTGGTGGAGGAAGCCGGGGACGTGCTGTGGTACTTGGCGCTCATGCTCGACACCATGGGCGTGTCGTTTGAGCAGGCCATGGCCGTGAATATCGCCAAGCTGCAAAAGCGGTTTCCGGAAAAGTTCACCGAAGGCGCGGCGCTAAACCGAAATCTGGAGATCGAGCGCGCCACGTTGGAGAAGGGTGCGGCCGGAGGAAATGCCACGGAGGCGGAGCAACTGGCCAAGGCTGGCGTGGTGTGCCCCGTGATGGGCGAGGTTGCACCGTGATTCCAGCCGAAGGCATCGACGGCTGCGGCTTTGCTGGATTCGGCGGCTGGTGCGAAGGCTTCAAGCAGGCCGCGGGCAAGCCGGTGGATTGGGCATGTAACCACGACGCGCACGCGATCCATCTGCATGGGCGCAATCACGCCGGGACGCGCCATTTCCTGGAAGACGTTTGGCAACTTCACCTCAGCCAGGAGATGGGGTCCGGCTTTTACCGCTGGATTCATGTGAGCCCCGATTGCACGGACCACAGCAAGGCCAAGGGCGGGAAGCCGCGCGACAACCAGCGCCGCGGGTTGGCCAATGTGTTGGTCAAGTGGATTGATGAAGTGCGCCCGCGCATCGCATCGCTGGAAAACGTCGAGGAGTTCCAGGATTGGGGCGACCTGGACGAGCGCGGGCAGCCAATACCGGAGAAGCGCGGGCGGCTGTTCGCTGAGTTCGTGGAGAAGATACGGACGCGCGGCTATGAAATCGAATGGCGCGAGCTGGACGCTTGCGACTACGGCACGCCGACCACTCGCCGCCGGCTCTACATGGTCATGCGCTGCGACGGCGAGCCGATCACGTGGCCGGCGGCGACGCATGGACCAGGCCTTGCGCGGCCGTGGCTGACCGTTGGCGGCTGCATCGACTGGAGCAAGGAGCCGCGTTCGATTTTCGGCAAGAAACCGCCGGCACTCAACAGTCAGAAGCGGCAGGCCATCGGGTTTGTGCGCTACGTGCTGGGCGGGAACCCCTACATGGTGCCGAAGGGCGCGGCGTGGGTGGTGAAGCATTACACGGGCGTCATCGGTCACGACATGCGCCGGCCGCTTGGGACAATTACCACGCGCGACCATCATGCGGTGGGCTTCGCGTTCCTGGTGAAGTTCTACAAGAGCGGCGGGCAGTGGCAGCGATGCGACCAACCGGCGCACACCATCACCTGCAAGGCGCGCTTGGGATTGGTCCAGGCACAGGCGGGGAACGACATCGGCGCAGCGGTCCGTGTTGCGCGTTGGGTGCTGCGATTCGTGCCGGACGCGCCGGTGCGGTGGCTAACCGTCGCCGGTCGACTGCGTCCGGTGTGCGTGGTCCTGGCCGATGGCGTGGAGCGGTTCGTGGTCGACATCGGAACGCGCATGCTCGCTCCGCGCGAGCTGGCGCGAGCGATGGGCTTTCCAGATAGCTACGAGCTGGACGGAACCATAGCGCAGCAGGTTGAGCGGATCGGCAACGCGGTGTGTCCGCCCGTCGCTCGCGCAATCGTGGCGGCGAACCTGCCGGCGGCGCAAAAGGGTGCGGCATGACCGCACTGCGCTCCGTCGTTCGCGGCCTGGATACGGCCGTCCAGGCGTTCGGCCTCGTCTGTCTGCCGCTGGTGCTCATCGCCGGCATGACCATTTGGCTGTGGTTCCCGTTGCTGTGCGTGCTGTGCGGCTTCATGGCCGGGAGGGCGCACGGATGACCGCGCTCCGCGTCTCGGCTCGCAAGGAAGGCGACCAGCTCCCCATATGGGAGTGGGTTGGAGATCGCACCATAGAGACCTCCGCGCAGATGCGGACGGTGATGGGCGATTGGTGCGAGGAGTTGGTGGTGCGGTGCCTGCGCGGCATTCGCCACCAGATCGACAGTCAGGCGGACGTGTGCCCCGATGTCGAGTTGACGCATCAGCCGCTTGAGGGCGCGCATTATGTCGAGGTAAAGAGCTGTCGGCACACCGGCGCGTTGCTGTTCGCCAAGCGGCTGACCAAGGACCGCGAGTTAGAGGAAGGCGGCGCGCGGCTGTTCTACGCGTTCGTCCGCACCACCTGTCCGTTGCCGGCGCTGCCGGCGCAATTGTTCGCCATTCGCGCCGCGCTCGCCTCGCCGCGCTTCCAGGTGATCGTGGTGCGGTCCTGCAAGGTGCGCGCCTGGGCACGCACGCAGGAGCCGCGCGCCATGTGGGACGGCGGGCCGCTCGGCTATCGCATGCCGTGGGGCGCCATCGAGCGAATCGCCGGCCTGGATGCGACCTGGGTAGGCGACTACGCGGCACGTGCGCAGGTGTACGGGCACGACGTGCGCGCGACGTTCCGCGGTTCGGCCATGTGGCAGGTGGTGCCGAAGTTGACCGCGGCAGAGCGCGAGGCTGCCAACCAGTTGTTGGTGGAGCTGGGCGAGCAACGGCTTGGCGTCGTGCTCCTGCCAGCGCCGCGGCCGATGTACGAGGGCCACATGGTGCGTGCGTTGGATGGGCGCAACCCGTCGTGGTATCAAAAGCTGGCCGCGAAGTGTCCCGACCGTCACCGCGGACCGTCGAAAGGTCACCGGCCGGGAAATGGGATCCGGCGGGCGTTGGTTGAGGCGGCATTGGAACGGCTGTCGACCAACGGGCACCCAAAGACGCCAGAGGATATGCGGTTGCTGCCGCTCATTCGTGAAAACATCACAACAGGAAAACGGCCATGAGCGACCCTAACGTGTATGCAATCAGCGACGGCAAGGGCCAATTCCTTTCCTCGTTTTCCGTTCACTCCTCGGGCAAAAAAGGAACCTCTATAACGTTCAATTTCTGCGAGACGGTTGCGGCCGGGAAGCGTTCGGCCGCTCTCATCTATGCGCGCGACGACGCGGCGCGTTCGCCTTGGCTAAGTGCAAGTGGGACGGAGAGAAATGGGCGACGGTGACGCCATGAGCGGCCAGGAGTTCCCGTTTCAAATCTGCCCGGTGCCGGCCGCTGGCCTGGAGTTCGACGGCATGCGCGTTTGGCAGGACGCGGACGAGTCCGTGGCGCTCCTTGTCTATAACGAGGCGATGCACGGCGAGATGGTGCGGCGCTGGAATCTGTTTGGCGATGTCGTGGCGACGCTGCGCACGATTGCCGGAATTGCTGGCGCATGGTCACCCACGCACCTGGGCGAATGTGGCGAGCATGCACGCCGCGCGCTCAAGATGGTCGGCGCACGTGTCAGCGGCGACCGACTGCCGAGCTACGAACAGCTCCGCGATGCGCTGTGCGACCTCCTCGGAACGAACGTAACCGCCGCGCAGATCGAGACGGCGCGCATGCTGATCATGCAGACGAAGGGGACGCCATGACGCGACAAGGAACAGCGGGCAGCGAGCCGTGGCCGGCATATCCCAAGCATCTAGACCGCGGCTTTGTGCCGGCGCCTGCGCCATCGCCCACCGTGCTGTGTGAGGAGTGCGGCATTCATCAGCGTAAGCGGCACGAGCGCCGATGCGAGACGTGCAACGCGACGCTGGGAGCGCCGGAGCATGATGGCGGACCAGTCACCATTGAGACGGTGGGGCGCGATCGTTACCGCAACAACGTGATGGCCCAGGCCGCGGTGATGGCGGGCATGCGCCTGGGGCCGTTTGTTCGTCTCTTGCTGGACGAGCTGGAAAAGACCACGGAGCGACTGGTGGTTGCCGAGTGCATGAGGCCGCCGCTTTCGTTTGTGATCACGGCCAGCGATGTGCCGGACCTTCCGCCGAACCTGACGCCGGGGCCATTTGTCGCCGTTACAAAAACCAACCAGCAAGCCTAGACCAATGACCACAACGCTACCAGACCCACCCGTTCCCCCACACGTCGACCTACGCGGCTTCCAGTACATGGCGCTGGATGTCGTGCGATTGCGCGACAGCGAGTTGTCCGGCCTGCCAGAGGCCGAGGCGTTCCGTGTCGCCGTGCTCTCGTGGTGCGTGTCGTGGCACCAGGTGCCGGCGGCGAGCCTGCCGAACGATGACAAGTGGTTGGCTCGCAATCTTGGATTCGGCCGCGACGTGAAAGGCTGGCAGAAAGTCCGCGAGGCCGGCGGCCTGCGCGGCTGGGTGCTGTGCTCGGATGGCCGCCTCTATCACCCCGTGGTTGCGGCCAAGGCGATCGAGGCCGCCGGCCAGAAACAGTCAGCGAAGCGCAAGCGTGAGCAGGATGCCGAGCGTCTCCGGCGCTGGCGCAATAGCCGCGGCATGACGGAGGCCGAGTGGGCGAAGCTCCGCGCGCACGTGTTCACACGAGACGGTTGGAGGTGCACCGTCGAGGGGTGCGGAGGCGTGGACGACCTCCATTGCGATCACGTGGTGTCGCTGGAAGCCGGTGGAGACAATGACCCTAGCAACTTGACCACGCTGTGCCGGACGTGCCACGCCAGGAAAACGGCACTGGAGGAAGGCACGGACGGAAACGCGGATGAAATGCGTTTCAACGCCGCGACGAACCGCGATGCGCGGCACGTTTCGTCGCGGAGAGATCAGATCGGATCAGATCGGATCGGATCAGATCCCTCTCCTACGCCGCCGCCGTCGCCGTGCTTCACGGTGGACGGCGAGCCGGCGCACGATGCGCCACGGCCAGCCGCCAAGGCGGCCAGCGCGAGTGTCCTAGGGCAGCGCGCCAACGCACTGGACGCCGATGCGCTCAAGCGCGCGGTGGAGGCCGGCGACCCCATGGCCGTGGTGGCTGCGTTCAACGTCACGCCTGGGCTGGAGGGCGAATGGGCACGCGACACGGACGGCATGCAAGTGGGCGAGATCGCCGCCGTTCTGGCCTGGCGGCGATCACTCAAGGACCCGGTGCGAATGCCCAAGGGCTTCCGTATGGCGCTGGCGGCATGGCACACGCACAGCATGGCGAAGCGCAGGGCGCTGGCCGCGTCGCTCCTTGGTGAGCTTGGCATCGTGGTGGACGAGTCGCCGCGGGTTGATGGCGAGGACGGCTTGGCCGGCGCAGCGGTAAGCCGATGAATGCGCCCTCGCTGCCGGTGGTCATCATGTGCGCTCGCTGTCGATCGGTGCGCGTGATTGCTCGCTGGGCAACCAGATGCAGCAACCCGCCAGCGCGCGTGAAAATGCATAGGTGTTTGGACTGCGATTGGAACGAAATGGCCCGCACGCCGCCCGGTCCGGATCATCTGATTTTCGGCAACGCCATGCATCCGGAGCGCCCATGCGAATAGTCTACGGCAGAATATCGAAACAGGCCGCGCGTCTGGTCATGCGCCACATCAAAAGAACGGCGCCAAGTATGAGGCGCGTGCTGGTTCAGATCGAGGCGCGCCAGATCCACAACGAACGGGTGCAGCAGTGCAATCGCGCGTCGTTGGTGTGCCAATGAGATGGTGCGTGCGAGCAACGGTGAGGGTCAGCATCAAGACGATCGTGTATGCAGACTCCGAGGACGAGGCCAAGGCCAAGGCGGAGGTGCGCGGGACTGAGTGGCAGCGCACAGGTGAGATTGACGGCAAACCGGAGGACATGCACGTGGCACAGGATGACGGCGACCGCATCGACAGAGGGAACGAGTCGTGAACCGCTGGCGCATCATGGCTCTCCTCATTGAGGCGATGGCGCTGCACCAGTACGTGCGCGCCGCTGTGGTCACGCCAGAGGGCGCGACGATGGACGAGGTGTGCGACGTGATGCGCGAGGCCTGCATGGAGCCGATCACAACCGACACGTGGACAGCAGGCGAGGGAACGTTGGCATGGTGGACATTCTGGATGCACGGCCCTGCTGCGCTGTTGAACAGGGGCGAGCCATGAACGCCCTAGCGCAACGGGTCCTCCCCCGCTGGGGGCGCCATAGCTGGCACATGGCGGGGTCAACAATCTGCGTGTTGATGTCCCTGGCGGTGTCCGATGCCGAGTAGCTCCGCCGATCGAGTGCTCCAAACCGCTGAGCGTCGCGCCGCTGGCCGTGACGTTGGCGCACCTCCGCCGCCGAAGAATCCGAAGCGCCGTAAGAAGTGCGCCCGCGACCTCCTCGCATTCTCGCGCACGTATTTTCCGCAGCGGTTCGTGTTGGAGTTTTCCAACGATCACTTGCGGGCGATCAAGCTCCTGCAATCCGCGGTGCTCGACGGCGGCCAGTTCGCCGTGGCGATGCCGCGCGGCTCGGGCAAGACGACGGTGTGCGAGGTCGCGTGCCTATGGGCGATCCTCAACGGGCACCGCCGGTTTATATTCGTTGTCGCTTCCGACGCCGCCGCCGCTGAATCCATTTGCTCAAACCTGCGCGCCGAGCTGGACGGCAACGACCTGTTGGGCGAGGACTTTCCCGACGCGGTCCACGCCATCCGTGCGCTTGAAGGAATCGCCCGCCGTGCCGAAGGGCAGACGAGCGAGGGCGAGCGCACCCACCTCATCTGGACCAAGAACGAGGTACGGCTACCGAATACCGCGCCAGGCGGCGGCTCCGTCATCCGCACCGCCGGCATCACCGGCCGCATCCGTGGCGCCAAGGCTCCGTTGTCTGACGGCTCCCAGGTGCGGCCCGACTTGGTCCTGGTCGACGATCCGCAGACCGACAAGAGCGCCAAGAGCCCGGCGCAAGTCGCCTCGCGCATGAAGACGCTGGCCAGCACCATCCTGGGCTTGGCGGGTCCGGGTCAGAAAATCAGCGCGGCCGTCACCTGCACGATAATTGAAAAGGGCGACCTTGCCGACCAGCTCCTAGACCGCGCGCTGCATCCCGAGTGGCAGGGCCTCAAGTGCTCGCTCATGTACGCGATGCCCACGGCGACAAAGCTGTGGGACGAATATGCCGAGATGCTCCGCGAGGAGATGCGCACCGAAAAACCGCACGACCAGTCGACGGCGTTCTATGTGAAGCACCGGGAGGAGATGGACGCGGGCGCCATGCCGGCATGGCCACAGCGGCACGAGCCGGCGGAAATCTCCGCGACTCAACACGCGATGAACCTGCGTATCAAGCGAGGGGAGGCCGCATTCGCCGCGGAGTATCAAAACTCACCGCAAGACCCGTACGCATCCGGCGAGGTGGTGCAGATCACCGCCGCGGCCGTGCTGCGGAAGACCACCAACGCAGAGCGCGGCGTTGTGCCGGTGGAGGATTCCGTCCTAACCGTGGGCATCGACGTGCAGGAAAAAATACTACTCTACACGGTGGCCGGTTGGAATCCCGCCTTTGGTGGCGACGTGATCAGCTACGGCGCTTACCCGGAACAGGGCCGCCCATACTTCACGCTGCCGCAAGTGGAGCGCACCATGGCGAAAGCGCACGACGGCGCATCATGGCCGGCCGCGCTGTACGCCAGCCTGGAGGCGTTGGTGGCCACGCTGTGCGGCCAGGAATGGAAGCGCGACGACGGCACCGTTGCGCGAGTGGAGCGCGTGTTGATCGACGCCGGCTATGGGGAATCAACGGACACGGTTTACAAGTTCTGCCGCCAGTCCGATCACAGCGCCATCCTCTTGCCGTCGTTCGGCCGTGCGGTCGCAGCCGGCGCCACGCCCATGGACGAGTGGAAGAAAAAACCAGGCGAGCGCATCGGTGCATCGTGGCGCATCCCCAAGCCAACCATGCGACAGACGCGGCATTGCCTGTTTGACGCCGACCGCTGGAAATCATTTGTTGCCGACAGAATCCTGGACCCCGCCGGGCAATACACGTCGCTTGGAATCTACGGCAAGGCATCGGACCACCGCATGCTGGCGGATCATCTGAGCAGCGAGCTACGCACGCGAGTGGCCGCGAATGGTCGCGTGTCCGAGCAATGGAAGAAAAAACCGAACCAGGAAAACCACTGGCTCGATACGTTGACGCTCTCGGCGGTGGCCGCGTCCATCATGGGATGCAAGCTCGATGAAAAGGCCGTGGTCAAACGCGCGCAGGCGAACGCAGAAAAGACCACCAGCACGCCGGCCGGCAAGGCCCAGGAGCGCACCACCGCCGCGGCGCCGTCAGCGCGGCCAGTGCCGCCGCCGCGTCGTCCGCGCCCATCGGGCGGCGGCTGGCTCTCCGGCTACGGGTCCAAGCTGTGAAAAACCCAAACAAAGGAAGCGCAAAAATGAGCACACCAAAAGGACAGGCGACAAAGGCCAAGATGACAGCCGCGGAAATGTTGCGGCTATATATCGGCAGAAAGTCACCAGGGAGCATTGCGCGTAAATGTGGGATGATGCCGGCGGAGGTGATGGGCAAGATGGGCGAAGAGGCAATGAAAATTCTTAGAAGAAAAGCAAAAAAAATAAGAGATAAAAAAAATGGTAAGCGCAAAGAGCGGGAGTCGAAGCGGGAAGCGGAGCGAAGGAGCGAGGGCCAAAAAGACAGGCGGGCGGCGGTCTTCCTCGCCGGAAGCACAGGATGGAGGAATGCGGAGACGGAATGTGGGGTTCAATACAGCGGGGAAATTATTTCAATTTTTATACGGTCACCAGTTGAGCAGGTTTTAACAGTGAACGTGGAAAAGGACGGCCGCTACGCCTTCCATATATTCAAGGGGGACAACTACCGGGAGTTGATAATTGTGGGGGCGGCAAGGCTGGAGTTCGACAAGCCGCAGGGCGTGACGTTTCAGGCTAGGCCGCTGGAGGATGCTTGAGTGACTGGCTGACAGGATTCGGCGGCACACCTCGCCGGCCGGTGATTCGCGGCAGCCACCAACCGACCGCGGGAACGCCGCGGCCAGAACGTGAGCCGCCGTCACCGCCACCGAAAGCCGCTGCCAGTAAGTCTGGCCCGCTCGCCACCTGGAAGCCTGGGCAAGCGAGGGCCGTTGCGCAGGTGGCATGCTGCCCAAAGTGCGGCAGCCTTCGCGTAAAGATTCGCACACCAACCGGGGAAACCACCGTCCTTATGGAGTGCCGTGATTGCAAACACAGGTGGAAGGACGAGCGATGCGACCGAATCGCATAACCAAGGGACGAACATGAAAAGAATTTCAGTTAGGCAGCGGGCGCGGGAGGACGCATGTCCGGGCGTTGGGGCTGGCGTTTGGGCCATGATGCCAACGGACACCGCACCTGCGGGGGCGCTCACTGTTGGACAGCTCAGAATGATGATCGCGGAAGAAGTAGAGCGCGCCCTGGTTTCCGCCAGCCGAAGGACGGCGCAGAGCATGGAACGGATCAGCGCGGGGCGTGCGGCATCCATGGCGAAAAAGGGCCGGGCCGTAGTGCTGGGAGCATGCGCGTCAGGAGCGCTGACGGCTATCAGAGATGGTAGCCGATGGTCGATTAGAGTTGCCGACTTGGACGCGTGGTGCGCTGCGGGATTCCCGGTTGGTCGGCCGAGAAATTGTTTAACGACAATGCCAGCTAGCGACTAGCGGCAGCGGATCGCTACAGGTCAGGCCACCCAAGCCTGCACCCTGGAGCAATCCGCCATGGCCAACATCCCAGCCGCAACCAATGCCAGCGCCGCCGGCCTGGACATCACCACGCCGCCGACCGCCGCACTGGCGAACATGTCGTTCGTCAACGACGGCCGCACCCTGCTGCGCATCAAGACCGTGGGCACCGGCGCAAACCTGACCCTGACGCCACAGTCCAAGGTGCAGGACGGAAGCCCGACCGGCCTCAGCCCAACCGCGCCGGTCATCGTTCTGGCGGTCAACAAAGAATATCTCATCGGGCCATTTTCGCCCGGCGTCTACAACGATGCCAATGGTGAGATGAATATCGTTTTCAGTGCGATCACCGCGATTGTGCTGCAAGCCATCCGCGTCAACCAGGCCGCTGCCTAAAACGCCGTGGCCGCCTCCACGGTCATTACCGCGCTACACCTCGCATTCGCCGGCATCACTGACGCCGCGTTGGTTGCGGCGTTGACCGGCATGACCGTGGGGAACGCGGCCAACCTGCTGCAAGAAATCATTGGGTTGGCCGGAGGCGCCGCCGCCATCACGCGCAAGGGGGTGGTCCGCTATGCGCTATCGGGACAATCAGCAGATTTCGACATTGAATCACTGAGAAAAGCGTGGGAGTTCCTTGATAAGCTGAAATCGAGCGCAGGCGGCGGGCCGATACCGTGCAGGGTGACGCTGCCATGACCGCCTTTGAAGGCTCCAGCGCGCATCCGCTCCTAGCCGAATGGCTGACATGGATTGAAGACCACACGTGGATATGGCCGTCCGAGGCGTCAACACTGGCGGCGCGCGGTCAATGGCTCGGCATCAACGATCCGTTCGTTGCCTCGCTCTACGCCGCGCACAACCAGGGCACCCTTGGACCGCTCGGCCTGCGCCTGACATCGCTTTACGATCCGCACCCGGAAGCAAACGACACCGACAAGCAGACGCGCGCCTTGCGCCGTCGCATCACCGCCATCTGCACCGCCACCTGGAACGGCACGGAGCTGGACGCGGAAGGCGTCCGCACGCGCCGCGAGCTGGAGGAGGCGGTGGACTGGTTCGCGTTCTTCCACGGCGACGGCTTCCTGGTCCGCGTGACGATGGACGGCCGCTCACGCTGGCGCCTCATCCATCCCGACCGCGTCGGCAATCCCAACTTCACGGCCAATACGGAAGAATTGCGCGACGGCTTCAAGCTCAAGGACGGCCGCGTGGTCGGCATTTGGGTGCGTCCGCCCACCGTGTTCGGCGGCGGCACGCTCTCGACCGCGCAGCGTGAAGCGACCTTCATTCCCTGGCGCGCACCGGATGGCACGCCCAACGTCATCCACAAGCCCGGACTCCGCCTCCCAGGCATGATGCGCGGCGTCTCCCGCGTCGCGCCCATGGTGGTGATGATGCGCCAGCTCCACGGCGTGCTGGAAAGCCACGTAGCCGCCAAGCGCCTGCAAGCGATCTATGGCATGATCATCGAGGCGGAAGACCCCGAAGCATGGAAGGCCGCCCAGGCAGACGGCACCGCGCTGGACCCCACCGCCATGCGGGTGTCCGGCTCGCTCAATGTGTGGGTCAAGCCGCCCGGCTCGACCGTTCAATTTACCGACATCGAGTTCCGCGGCGAGGACCTCACCGCCTACTTGATGCTGTGCTATAAAGTGCTGTGCGCCGTCCTCCAGCTCCCGGTGGACGTGGTGCTCTGCCAACTCGGCAACAGCAATCTGGCAAGCGCCCGCGCCGGTCTCGACCAATGCGACCGCACGCACCAGACGGAACAGGAAGGCCACGTCTCCACCGTGTCGTCCGTCATCGACGAAGTGGCCGTCCGTGACGCCGTGGTGTACGACGGCCTCAAGCTGCCCGCCGACTCGTGGACGCAGATCATGGCCGGCAAGCGCACGCGCCCGCCGAAGTACAGCACCGACCGTCTCAAGGACGCAAAGACCATCCAAGAGCTGATGGCGGCCGGCGTCTCCGGCCCCACCGCGTTTGAAATGTTCGGCCTCAATTGGGAAGACGAGCAAGAGCTACGCGCCGCGTGCGCTACCTTCCTCAAGGCGCAGGGCATCGGCCCCGCCGCACAAACCTCGGACTCGGGCCAAGCGCCTACAAAACACATCGACGACAGCGGCGACACGCCCACGTCCGAGGACCAAGAGGAGCCGGCCGTGCCGCCTCCTGCCAAGGCCGGCTCTGACGCCATCGCCATTCACCTGGGCGCGGCGAATCCAACGCCAACCCGTTACCGCATCGACCGCGACGCGAACGGCCGCGCCGTTGGCGTGTCGGTCGAAAAGGTTGCCGCATGAGTAAAAGCAACGCCTGTGAAAATGATTTCCAGGAATACCTGTTTGGCGGCACTCGCCCGACGTGGGACGGCGCCTCGCAACTGTTCATCAGTCTGCACACCGCGGACCCCGGCGAAGGCGGCACGCAGGCCACCAACGAAGCGACGTATACCGGATATGCGCGCATGGCAGTGAGTCGCCCAGGCGGTTTCACCATTGCCGGCGCTGTCGCCAGCCTTGCGGCGCAACTCGTGTTCGGTGAACGCACCGACGCAGGCGCGACGGAAACCATCGTCTATGTCGGCATCGGCGTTGCGGGAAGCGGCGCCACCAAGCTGCTACACAGCTACGCGCTCAACAGCGCAATCGAGGTCGACCAAAACGATAGTCCGTACATCCCCGCCGCCGGCTTCACGATCACGGAGGACTGAGCAATGCCTTGGTCATCCCATGACGATGCGGCTTATAAAATGCGCGCCCTCGGAAAATCCGAGCGCATGTCAGGTAGCCGCGTGATGGTGACCGGCGCCACCAGCGTGGCGGGCCGGTGGCACGAATGCCTGAGCGGCGGCGGCATGGGCGGCACCATGGTACTGACTGGAACGGCAGGCCTGGGCGCAGCTCTGTCCAATGCCACGGTTGGCGCGCTGCCGGCGGCGATGAACGCGCCCGGAGTCGTGGGCGATGAACGGAAATTGGTCACGCTCAAAGTGTCAACGCCGCAATCACTCGCCTGTCCGGGTGAGGTCCGCCTCCTGGACCTCCTCTATATTTACCCGAGCTGCGCCATCAACACGCCCACCGTGTTGTCCAACGCCGCGGGCAAGCCCACGCGCATGGGCAACGGCGACGGCGTCAAGATTCTGGCAATCATCACCGGCGCGCTCGGCGCAGCCAATACCACCGTCACGTTTTCATACACCAACCAGGCGGGCACCGCTGGCCGCACTGGCACCATCATGGCCTCCGCCAACTCGCTGCCCGCGGGCGCGCTGCTGACGGCTGGCGTTGCTGGCCAGCTCGGCGGACCGTACGCGAGCCTGCAAGCTGGTGATACCGGCGTGCGCTCAATTGAATCCTACACCGTCGCCAGCGGCACCACGGGCACCGTGGCCTTTGTGCTGGCGCGCGAGATCGCGGAGGCGCCGCTCATCGCCGCCAACGTGCCGGCCATCATGGACTTTGCCTTCAACACGCCGGGCTGGCCGCAGATCGAGGACGCCGCGTGCCTCGGATTGGTGGCAAACGTCGGCGGCGCGCTGACCACAAGCCAGGCGCTCAACTACGGCATCTTTTTTGGGTGGGGCTGAAATATGCCGCTGCGCCCCATGGGTTCGCCGCTGTCGCTTCGCTTCGCCTCTCCGGGCGGCGTGGGTGCGTCCAGCGGTTTGCCCAATCGCAGCGGCGGCGCCAACCCTGCGGCGCACATGGTCAACTGGAACGGCTCTGCAATTCCGGTGGGCTACCTCGTGCGCGGCTGGTCTCTGCCGATGTCGCCGGGCGCAATGGCGGTCACCGCTGACCGTCTCGCAGCAAGCGTCGGCGCGTGTGCAGCCAAGTGCTTTTCCCGCATCGCCGTTGTCGGCCTGTGCTCCATGGCCTTCACCATTCACACGCTGCGCTTGCGCTGGCGTCGCGCGACCGGCAGCGCCGTTGCGGCCGGCGTCAACTCGACCAAGTGCCTTTCCCGCATGACCTGCACCGGCGAGATTGGCGCACGCCCATCCGCGCAAGACATCGCCTATGCGGTGTGGGGCGCCCCCAACGCCATTGCCGCCGGATTCTCCGCAGGCCGCATCATGCGCGGCGTTGCTGCGGTCAACCTGGGCAAGAAGGCCGGCGACACCTTCCGCGACGTGAACGACACCGCCGACCAAGTCACCGGCACCACCACCCCGAGCGGCGACCGCACCGCAGTGACGGTGGGCGCATGAGTTGGTTTGGCGATTTCATGTCGAGTTGGTTTGGCGGCTGGGGCGGCGCCTCAGCTCCAGCGGGCGAGATGGTCGCGGAAGGATTCTGCGGAGCCGTGGGCGACGCGTCCGCCTCAGTGCTCCACGGCGCTGTCGTCGAGGTGGCCGGCGGCGGCACCTACTACGTTCGTCCGATCAAGCACCGGCGCATGCCCGCCGTGATGGCTGATGGCCAGTGCGGCGCAGTCGGCGCCGTGCTCGCATCGGTCAGCGTTCCGGCCGCGCCGGCAACCGCCGTGGCCGCAGCAGTCGTGCAGCCGCGTCGCGTGCCAGCCCACGCCACCGGCCACAGCGGATCAAGCGCCAACGCATCGCCGCGTGTTCGCACCGCGCTCCGCCTCGCCGGCCGCGCTGCGAGCCGTGGCCGCGCACTCCCTGGCGTCATCCGAAACGACGAGGCCGAAGTCCTCGCCCTCATCCTTGCCATTGATCACCACCACCGGATGGCCGCATGAAACTTTCCGCACTTGGCCATCAAAATTGGGGCATGACCTACGACGCGCGCCGCGCATTGGAGGCACGCATGGAGTCCATGGACGCGTTGATCAGCCGCGGCGTGGGCATCCTGGACGACAAGGGCGCGTCCCCGTCTGACCGCATGCGTCTCATCTTCAACGGCGGAAACCCCATCGTGCCCGAGATCGTGGGCGATGTCGCAACCATCGAAATCGTGGGCGACATCATCGCCCGCGCGCCGTGGTACGCCAAGGCGTACATGGACGCCGTCGACCCGTTCGACGTGGCCGACGCCGTGGATGCGCTCGCGCTCAACGACGCGGTGAAGTCGCTGGTCATCGAGATGGATTGTTGCGGCGGCACGATCGCCGGCACCGCTGAGGCCGCCGCCGCGCTGACCCGTTTCCAGGGCAAGGGCAAGACGATCGAGGTCCGCGCCGCGGGCGTCATCGCATCCGCCGCGTATTGGATGGTTGCCGGCGCTGATCGCATCGTTGCCACGCAAACCACGCACGTGGGATCGTTGGGCGTCTACAACCTGTTGATGGATCAGACCGGCGCGCTGCATCAAGCCGGTGTGCGCCTGGAGACGATCGTCTCGGCAGTTGGCAAGGGCCTAGGCGCTGATGGTCAAATAACGCAACCACAACGCGACCAAGTGCAGCGCCGCGTGGACTCACTCGTGGCCGTGTTCCGCGATGCGGTCGGCGCAAACCGTGGCCTCACCGGCGCCGCGCTAGATGCCGTATTTACCGGCGAAACGTGGTTGGCCGCCGAGGCGTTGACGCTTGGCCTTATCGACGCCGTCGCCTCACCCGCTGACGAGTTGGACCAGGCGAAGGGCGACACGCCAGCGCCAGCTCTCGTCGTTCCCGTTCCTCTCACCTCTCCCGGCGACTCGACCGAGTCCGCCAAGTCTTCAACCACCCCGCCGGCAGCCGCCGGCAACCAGGAGTCCAACATCATGGACAAGACGCTGATGGCGGCCCTCGCCGCGCTGACCAAGACCCACCCCACCCACGCTGCCGAGCTTGTCGAGGCCGCACAGAAAGAAGGCGCGACCGCTGACGGCCTCAAGGCGCTGGCCTCGGACCTCGTCGCCAAGGCGACCGGCGCCGAGCTGGCCACCGTCAAGGCGTCACTGGCCGCCGCTGAAAAGCGCGCGACCGATGCCGAAGCGGCGAAGGCCAAGGCTGACGCGGACCTCCTCGCGGCGAAGGCGCACAGCCAAACCGCGGACCCGAAGGGCGGAGACGAAACCCTCGCCAAGGATGTCCGCCGCATCCCGATCGCGGAATCCGCGTCGCTGACCAAGCAAGACCTTGCCGACATTCAAGCCGGCAAGGCCGCTCTGGTCTGATCACCACCACCAACACCTCCAAGTAAAAAAGAAAGCACCCCACAGCCATGGCTGCCAACGTCCTCTCTGTGCTGATCCCCACGCTGATCAGCACCATCCAAGAAACCGCCCGCAATAGCGGCTTCATCCTCAACGGCGTGTCCCGCGACCAGCGCACCGACGCTGCGTCCAAGGGGCAGTCCGTCACCTACCCGGAATTGCCGGACATCGCCGCGGTCGACGTGACCCCAGGCGTTGCGCCGCCTGACGCCACCGGCGTCACCGCCACCGCCAAGACCATGACACTGAGCAACCACAAGGCTGGTCAGTTCAAGTTGACGGGCGAAGACGAGCGCGGCATGGCGTCGCTGGGCCAGAATTACCGCAGCGAGCAAATCAACCTTGCCGTCCAGGCAGTGGTTGACGCCATCGCGGCCGATGCGTTCCAGACGATGGTGCGCGGCGCTGGTCAGGCGTTCGGCACTCCGACCACCGACCCGTTCGCCACCACGCCCAACATCCTGGTGGATGTCTGGAAATCGCTGGCGGATTCCAAGTGCCCGGACTCGCGGCGCCTGGGCATCTTGTCCACCACCGACTATGCGTCGGCGGGCAAGCTGACGCAGTTCCAGAAGTTGAGCGAAGCGCCAACCGGAACCGACTTTGCGACCGGCCGCCTGGGCATGCTGTCCAACTTCAACGTTGGTTATGATCAGCTTGCCGGCACCACGCAGACCACGGTTGCCGCCGGTGGCTACCTCGTGAACCAAGTGGGCTTGGTTGCGGGCGCCACGGAGATCACCGTGGACACCGGCACCGGCGGCTTTGCTGCTGGCGACGTGATCACCATTGCCGGCAACGTCCTGCCCGGCACCGCCACCCTGGCGCAGATGGTTGTGAAATCGGCAACCGCCACCGTCATCACGCTGAACCAGGGCTTGCTGTCGGCCGTTGCCGACAACGCCAGCGTGGTCCGCATCGTGACCCATCAGCAGAGCATTCTGCTGCACCCGGCCGCGATGTATTACAGCGTGCGCCCCAGCTCGCAGCCGACCGGCGGCGACGCCGCGGCGATGGAGCAGGTTATCAAGGACCCGGTCACCGGGCTGATGATGCGCCTCGCTTATTACAAGCAGTACCACCAGGGCATGTGGGAGGTGTCGGCCGTGTTCGGCGGCATCGCTCGCCGGCCGTCGTGGATCCGCAAGCTCATCCGCTGAGCCGATGAGAAGAAACCCACCCGGCGCGTTGCCGGGTGGGTGCTGCGGATTTCCTCCACCACATCGAAAGTCAACCAATGGCACACATCAACATCGTGCATCCGAAACACGGCGCAGCTCACTGCGCACCAGAGCAGCTCCAGGCCATGGAGTCCGAAGGCTGGACCGTCGACAAGGACGGCGACGGCAAGAAGGACAAAGAGCCGAAGGGCAAGAAGTCCGAAAACGACAAGGACGGCGACGGCAAGAAATGACCGCGTCTCCCCGTCCGCCGTGGCAACACGACGGCACGGGAGCTGCGCCATTCATCCGCCCACCACAGGACAACCACGTGGCCGACACCGACCAACAACCAATTCCCCGCCGCTCCGCTGGCGTCGACTGGAAAGCGTTTGCGCAATACGTCGGCGTCACCGTTGGCGGCCTATCGCTCTCCATTGGCGCGTGGCTGCACGGCGCGCTCATCGGCCACGGCGAGCGCCTGACCACGATCGAGACGCGCGAAATCGTCCGCGAAAAGCAGAACGAGAAGGACGCCGCCGCAACCGCCACGTCGCTGCAAGAGATCAAGACCGCCACCGGCGAGTCCCTCAAAGAGATCAAGGCCGACATCAAGGACCTGTCCAAGAGCATGGAAGCCGTGCGCCTGGAGTTGGCCCGCGATCGTCGCCCCGCGAGCGCATCGGGCGGCATGCCGTGATCCCTCGCTCCCTCGCTCTGTGCGTGCTGGTCGCGTTCTGCTGCATGGCGTTTGGCCCATGCAGCGTGCGCGCCGCCGCGCCCATCGAGCGACCGGAGCCACCCAAGGAATCCGCACCGCCTCGTGTTGTCACGCCAGCGAAAGCCGGCGAGACCGAGACGGAGTCACAGCTCCGCCAAGCGCGCGACGCCGTGGCAACGCTCGCCGGTGATCTCGCCCGTTGGCAGCAGCGTGTGGCAACCCTGACCGCTGACCGCGACCAGGACCGGCGCGACGCATTCCTAGGAACGCTGCGCGCCTCGTGCCTGTGGGTGGCTGGCCTTGCCTTGCTGGCTGGCCTCGCCTGCACCGTTGCCGCGTTCCTCTCTCCGATCGCCAAGCCCACCCTGGTCAAGGCCGCGGTGGCGTGCGGCGTTCTGGTGGTGCTCGCCACGGGTTGCGCCTGGGCGGTGCCCTGGCTGCCCACCGTGGGCGTGATCGCTCTGCTGTGTGTTGCCGGTGCAGTGCTGGTTGCCGGCGTCGTCCTGGGGCTGCGCTGGTTCCCGCGCTTTGCTACCGCCGCCGTCGAGATGGCAGACGGATTCCAGCAAGCCACGCGCATTGCCGCCACCTCTGCGCCCAACGTGGTGGACGCCCTCAACCGTGAGAACCGTAGCCGCCAGATCCAGGCCGGCGCGAAAGTGTACGAGGAGGGCGGCAAGCTCTTGAAGGCCGCCGCCGCGCTGCGCACCAAACGTCCGCTCCGCTCGCTGCCCGCCGGTGCGCTACCATGAGCCTGCGCGACCTCGCCGCCATGGATCGCGCCAGCGACAACGCCAACCCCATGGGCGTTGCAGAGACCATCGTCTACGAACCGGAAGCCGCCGCCGCCATCAGCATCCGCGGCGTGTGGCAGGAGTTCCCCAGTGACGACCGCCAGGCGTTCGGCATCGGCGTGCAATCGCAGTTCAGCGGCGCCACGCTCGACGTTGCCCTTGCTGACGTTCCTGGCTTCACCCGCGGCGCCACGTTCGTCCGTTCGGCCACCGGCACGCGCTGGGAAATTGATGAGGCAGACCTCCTGGCCGGCGTCGGCTACCGTCTGCGCCTCAAGCGCGCAGGCGACGCACAGCCGAAGGGGTTGCGCTGATGCCTGACGTACTCCCATCCGGTCCGCTCTCCCTTCCGCTCCACACCGTCAAGGGTTGGCTGGCGGCCAACGTCGCATGGCAAGCGTGGTGCGGTGGCGTCACGCCAGCCGCGGCGCAGGTGTATTTGATCAGCGCGCCCCGCAACGCCCCGCGCCCGCACGCCATTGTGGACTTCAACACCGGCACCGGCCGCCGCCGCGACGGGCAGACCGTTGGACCATTCATCCAGGCCGGCGGCGCCCTCCTGTATTTCTGCGACGATGCGCGACAGGGCAGCGACGCCGACGCAGAAACCGATTTCCTCAACCGCGTGGGCGCGGTGATGGTGGAGATGGAACAGCTCCCGCCCCTGGGCGGAGCGCCCGTCGTGCTCAACGGCTACGACCTCGCCAACGGCCCGGCGCGCATCAGCTCCCAGGAGCGCGACAAACACGGCGATCAATTGGAAATCATGTGGGCGCTCGACCTGACGGTGTGGCCATGATCGTCGTTGAGATCAAAGCAGACCCCAGCATCCGGCGCGCTCTTGCCACGACGCAGATGGGACCGCTCCGCAAGATGCTGCGGAAGTCGACCAAGCAGGGCGCCAAGCCCATGCTCGCCTCCGTGAAGGCCGCCACGCCGGTGAAGTCCGGCAAGCTGCGCGCGAGCTGGGGCACGTCGGCATTTTTCGACGGCCGCACCGGATCCGTGGGCGTGACGATCGAGCCGCGTTCCTCGTTCACGTTCAAGGACACCGGCGGCAACAAGCGCCTGGTGACGCGCCGCGGACGCGCACACAAGTCGGTGCTGGCCGCCGCTGCCAAGGGCGTGGCCGTCGATCGCGCCGACGCGTGGAAATACGCCTACGGCATCGAGGCCGGCCACAGCCCAAAAGGCCGCATGACGCGCCAAGCCGGCGGCGCGAAAATGCTGGAACGCAGCGTCCGCCCAGGTGCCGGGCCGTTCACCACCACCATCCACGACGACGTGCGCAAGCACATTGCCGCCGCCGTCTGACCAACCACACCCAAGGACCACCCCATGCCTACCGAATACAAGAACCTCAACGGCATTTTGCTGTCGCTGCCGTCGCGCCCCTCGTTCGTCGTGACGCTTATTGGGCTCGACCTCAACGAGGAGACCACCACCGAAATCGACAACACCGACCTCACCAGCACCATCAAGAAATCGTTTGCCGGTCCGGTGCTCGATGTCGGTGAGGTGAGCGCAACCATCCGCTACACGCCGGACGTTGCCGTGCCCATCGGCGCCATTGACGAGCTGGTGCGCATCACCCTGCCCTTGCTCACCGGCCAGAGCGTTGCGGCCAAGTACGAGTTCCAGGGCCACATCAGCAAGATGAGCCGGCCCAAGGCGGCCAATGATGGACGCTCGGAAGTCGGCGTCACCATCAAGGTCAACAGCGCGGCCACCTTCACGGCGGCAACCTAATGGACCGCGCGGCACTCCTCAGCAAGCCGACGCGCCCGGTTGTCACCATCGAGTGCCCGGACCTGGGCACCGTCTACCTGCGCGAGCTGTCCGGCGGAGAGATGGCGCGGCTCTACACCGGCGAGCGTCCGGCGGAGGAGATCACGCAACTCCTTGTTGCGGCCTCGCTCTGCGATGCCGAGGGCGTGCGCCTCCTCAAGCCAGAGGACGGCCTTGCGCTCTACGAGGCGCACCCGTCGCGCGTCCTCGCGCCGATCGTGGACGAGGCGCTCCGCATCAACCGCATGACCAAGGCCGCGGTGGAGGACGCAAAAAAAGCCTAAAGCGCGACGGCCGCAAACGTGACTGGCATTTCCTCGCCAAAGAGTTGGGAGGGACAACGGTCGCAGAGCTGCAAGAGCGCATGACGGAGGCGGAGTTTGTGGACTGGATGCTCTATTTTGAGCACCAGAACGACATGGCGGAACGGCAACGCCAAGGGCTGCCGATGCACGACGGCGACGCCGCCGACGACATGACGCCAGAGCAGTCCGCGCAACACGTGACGGCCATATTTGGCCAGATAGCAACGAACCGCCCACATGGCTAACACCACGATCGGTACCGTCCAAGTCGTCCTCAGTGCATCGCACGAGAAGATGACGAAGGCGTTTGGCGAGGCCTCCAAGCAGGTGGCCGCGTTCAAGAATACCGTCCTGGGATTGGTCGGCGTGTGGGCGTCTGTCGCCACGGTGAAGGCCGCGGCGTCGTTCATCAAAACCAACATGGATATTGCGGACGCGCTGGAGGACCAGGCGGAGCAAATGGGCGTGACGGCCGAAGCCATGGCGAGCATGCGCTTGGCCGCGGTGCAAACCGGCATGACGGGCGAGAAGTTCGCCACCAGCATGGGCAAGATGCAGCAGGCCATGGTGGCACTGCGCAACGGCTCGCCGGAAGTCGAGAGCGCGCTCCGTGGCATCGGCCTCAGCCTGGACGACCTCAAGGGCAAGGGCACCGACGAGCAATTGGCGATCATCGCGGACCGCTTTGAGGCGACCGGCGACGCCAGCCTAAAAGCCGCCACCGCGGTGAAGTTGTTCGGCAAGGGCGGCATGGAAATGCTGCCCATGCTCAACAACGGATCCGCCGGCTTGAAGCAGGCGGCAGAGGACGCGAAGGCGTTAGGCATCGCGCTCACCGGCGCGGAGATTGGCCAGATCACCGAGGCCAAGACCGTCCTCGCGCAGGTGGAGTCCGTCGTCCAATCGCTTGGCCTGCGCGTTACGTCGGAGCTGTCGCCCTACATCACCGAGCTGGGCCACGAGTTCCTCAACACGGCGCGCGAGTCCAACGGCTTCCGCTCGCAGATCGCGGCACTCGTGGAGGCCGGCATCCGCGGCGGCGTCGGCGTCTATGACGTGTGGATGCGCCTGCGTGAGGTGTGGTCCGCGCTGCGTATCGGCGTCATGTGGATGACGGACAAGGTTCTGGCCGCCGCATCGAACATCACCCAAACCGGGCAGATGATCGCCAACGTATGGAATGCAGCGTGGGATACCGTCAAGTTCGGCGGTGAAATGGTGGCCGCGGCCATCAAGCACGTGTGGCAGAATATGAAGCTGGGCCTCCTGGTGGTGCTGGACAACCTCGGACAGGCCGCGTCGGTGATGATCACCAAGCTGGCGGACGCCGCCGGCTACGTGTCGGAGAGCCTGAGCGCCAGCCTGTCCAGCGCGGCCAAGTCGCTGAGCGACACCACGAAAGAAATGCGCAAGGAAGCCGCGCAGGACCTCGTGGTGACGGGCATCATGATGGGCAACGCTGCCGACGATGCCGGCGCCGCGTTGGGTCGATTGGGCAAGGCCTTCACCACGCTGCCAGAGGCCAACGCCACCATTGCCGGATGGCGTCAGAATCTCACCGACAACATGCGCGCCGAGGTCTACGACCTCAACCAGATTGACCAGGAGCGCCTTGCCAACCTGGGCAAGGTCGAGGCGGCAATCATCACCATCAAGTCCCAGGCCGAGGAGCGCGCCAAGGCCAAAGAAAAGAAACGCGTGGCGGAGACGGTGGCCGCACGCAACGCCACCAACTCCGAGGAGATCGAGGCCGAGCGCAAGAAGCAGATGGCGCTACTCGGCGCCACCTCTGACTTTTTCGGCAACATGGACACGCTCACCGCGGAGGGAGCCGAAAGCAGCAAGGGACTTTTTTATCTCAACCGCGGCGCGGCGATGGCACAAGCCACGGTCAACGCGTGGATGGCATACTCCAACACACTGGCCAGCCCGGCACTGATCAGCAACCCGATGATGGCGCAGGTATTCGCCGGCATGGCGTTGGCCTCGGGCATGGCCGCGGTGGCGCAGATCGCCGGCCAGGAACCGCCAGGCCGCGCGAACGGTGGTCCGGTCTCGCGCGGCGGCATGTACCAAGTGAACGAGCGCGGCCCCGAAATGCTCACGGTCGGGGACAAGTCGTTCCTTATGATGGGCAACAAGGGCGGCCAAGTCACCCCAGGCGGACCCGCAGGCGGCAAGCCCACCGTGGAGGTCCACGTCCACACGCCGCCCGGCATGGCCGCGCGCAGCGAGGAAAGCACCGGCGAGGGCGGCGCCCCACGCATAGACCTCATTATTGAGCAGGTGTCCAACCGCATGGCCGGCGACATCGCCAGCGGCGTGGGGCCGGTCAGCAAGACCATGCAAACCACGTACGGCCTCAACCGTTCGCGGGGGTCAAGCCGATGACCGTTGCAGCGTGGCCAATCAAGTACCTGCCGCGTCCGCTCGCTGATGGCTACGGCTTACAGCCGATGCCGTCGACCATTCGCACCGACATGGACAACGCCACGGCGCGCGTGCGTCGTCGCTTCACACGGCAGATGACCACGGCGTCTCTCAACTTCAATTTCACCCGCCTGCAATACGGCCTCTTTGACGGGTTCTGGCGCGGCACGCTGGGCGACGGCTCCGCGTGGTGCAACATCATTTTGCGCAACGGCATTTCCGATGACGTGTGGACGGTGCGCGGCGTCGCTCCGTTCAAGTCGCAGATGATCAGCCCGGACGTGTGGCGCGTGTCCTGGGAGGTCGAGGTCGACCAGATGCCGCAGCTCTCAGCCGGAGACCTTGAGGGACTCTTGGCGGAAGGCGTGTTTGAATACGCCAACGATGCGCTGTCTCTCTACAGCTTTTGCCACGTGCAATATCCCGCTGACTCTATCGCACCGCTAGGACCCTGACCTATGAGCCTTGCAACCGACATCGCCCGCATTGCCTTGGATCGCCCGAAGCTGCAACAGATCGTAAACGGCGACGCGGCCACCACGGTGGCGACGGACGGCGGCCAGGTTCCAAGTCTTGCGCGACTCCTCACCAGCATGGGCGCCGGAACTGTGCGCGGCGCCTGGGTGACGCTAACCGCGTACGCGCTGGGCGAGGTGGTAACGTCGAGCGGGACCGCTTACCGTTGTGTCACCGCGCACACCTCCGCGGCGGCCTTCGCTAACGATCTTGCCGCAGGAAAGTGGATAGTTCATTACACCGCCACGTCAGTGGTGGACACCATGGCCCTCCTCAAGGCCGCAGCCAATACCTACGGGACAATTCTGGTGCTTGGCTACTACGCGGCCGGCGACCTCGGCGGCGGCATTTTCCGCTGGGACAGTGCATCGAGCGTGACCGATAACGGCGGGACGGTCATCATCCCGACCGCCGCGCCAGCAACCGGCCGCTGGCTTCGTGTCTACGACGGCGAGCTAGACGTTCGGTGGTTCGGTGCCAAGGGAGACGGAACAACGGACGACACCACCGCAATCCAGGCCGCCATTGATGCAACGCCGGCCTATGGGACTCTGCGGTTCCAGGCCGGAACCTATATCATTGGTAGTCAACTAACCCCCGGCACGGACAACGTGACAATCAGAGGTCCCGCCCTCATCAAGGCCAAGGCATCAACGCAGTTTGAATATATGTTGCTAGCAACCGGAAGGGCCGGAGTTGTCGCTCGGGACATCAACTTTGACGCCAACAAGGACAACCGAAAAGCTAGCCAGTCCATCCGTTATATGTGCGCAGGCTTTAGCGCATGCACCGAATGCCACCTCATCAACGTGCGCGCACAGAATGCCCTGGGATACAACGGCGGCTCCGCCGTTGCACTTTTCGCCGCCGGTCAATCAACCCGCTGCCGCCTTGAGGGGTGTGTTATCATTGACTGCGGAGAGGCGGGGCTTTCTCCGTCGAAAGATGCCGACGCCATATTTACGAGCGGCGAGCAGAACGTAATAATAGGCTGCATTGCGACGAACTGCACGGACACCGGTTTCGTGTTGGAGTCGTCCAATAATGGAATCATTTCTGGCTGTACCGCTCGCTACTGCGGGGCAGGCGCGGCGATCACCAATGCCAACGGAAGCGACAGGCACGGCAACGTGATTAATGGGCTTTCCGTGCTCGGCTGGCTTGGGTCAGTTGGTGCTATCCAGGTGGGCATCCCAGGCGCATACGCCGGCAACCTTTTGGATACAATCGTCTCCGATGTGACTATCTCGGCAGAAACTCCAACGTACGGCGGTCCTGGTCCTGCAATTCTTGTTTCCGGGACTGCTGCATTCGGTGAAGTTAGGAGCCTAATTCTTTCAGACATACGCATCCGTGGCGGCGTTACCCAAGGAATCCTTGTCAACCGCGGCGCAGGCGTCCAGGTGAAAGACGCGCACATTTCTGGAACAACGGACGCATGCATTCAGTTCCAGAACGGAACCGCGCACGTTGTTGCGTCGTCTTACCTCAGCGGCGGAAGCTATGGCGTGATCACACAGAATGCCTCGGAGGCATTTGTCAAAGACTGCATCATTCGTGACAGCACCACGAACGGCATCAACGCATTGGACACCTCAACCCTGTATCAACAGGGTAACATCATTAAAAACACGACCGGCGCTGCGATTGCCAAGGATGCCGGCGCTACGATCGGATATGGCAATAACGCCATCACCTATTCCGCGTCGATGACACCGGACGCGACAAGCGGAACCGTGTTTGAGATCACGGCGACCAACGGAACCGCGTTCACGATAAACGCGCCAACCAAGGGCAATCTTGGGCAGATTATCACACTGACGATCAAGAATGGCAGCGGCGGTGCATTAGGCGCCATCACGTGGGATGGAGCCTATTACAAGTCGGCATGGACCAACCCAGCGAATGGCCAGAATCGCTCCGTTAGCTTCAAGTTTACTGGCTCGGCGTGGGTGCAGATTTCCCAAACCGGCGTCGACGTGCCAAACTAATGGCAACGCTCACCGAGGCCCTTGCCGAGGCATACGCCAGCGCGCCGCCCACGGTTGTCATTCTCCACACCATGGAGCTATGGCATCCGACGTGGGCGGACCCCATCCGTCTGGTTGCGGACTTCGCAGACCTGACCGCCACACTGGAGGACGAAGCGCCGGTGGACGCTGGCGACGCCGTGCTATTCACCGCCTGCCCGTTTCGCTTCACGCTGCCACAGGTAGGCGAGGGCCGGCAGGAGTTGCAAATCCAGATCGACAACGTGGCACAGCTTTTGATGCCGCTCCTGGAGGCCGCAGACCTCGCCAGCGAAACGCCGATAAAGGCAACATATCGCCCGTACCTGTCGACCGACACCACCGCGCCGCAAATGACGCCGCCGCTGACGCTCGACGTGACGCGCATTTCAGCCGACGCCATGCAGGTGACGTGCATGTGTGCCCACGCGGATTTCCTCAACCGTCGTTTCCCTCGCCGCATCTACACGGTTGAGGAGTTCCCAGGGCTCGCGCCCCGTGTCTGACCTCGCCGCCATCGTTGCGCCGTTGGTCGGTCGACCGTGGGAGCCGCCAGCATTCGATTGCTGGGAGTTCCTCCGCCTGGTCTATCGCCAAGCCTACGGAATCGAGCTGCACGAGCTGGGCCACGTGGCAGGCGACACCGCACGGGACGTTCCCTTTGCCTACACCGAGGCCGGCAGCGGTCGGTGGTGCCCGGTGTCGATCCCGCGCGATGGTGACGCGGTGGCGATGGGGCGACGCGCACGGCCGCACCACGTGGGCGTTTGGCTGGCAACGGACGGTGGACTGGTTGCACACTGCGCCGAACCGCTCGGCGTGACGGTCGCGCCGATCCGCGCGCTTGCGGTGGTCGGCTGGGGATCGTTCAAGTTCTACCGCCACCGGGACCGCGCATGACCATAAAGCTGCTTGCCTGCGCCGACCCGTTCCAACCGCACCGCCGCGAGCTGTCAGAGTTGCCGTCCGGTCGCACGGTGCGCGATTGCCTGCGCTCTGCGGACATGGCGGACGGCCGCCCGGCCGTGGTTTCAATAAATGGCGTGTGGGTGCTGCAAGCGGAGTGGGAGCGCCCAATAGAATCCGGCGCCGCGGTGGTTGCCGTGCGCCTAGTGGCCGGTGGAAAAAACGCCGGCATGTGGGTGTCCATCGGCATGATAGCCATTGGCGCGGTACTGCTGTTCACCCCGCTGGCCGGCGTCGGCGTCGCGCTCATCGCTGGCGGCGTGGTCGGCCTCGCCTCATCGCTGCTGATCCAGACGCCACGCGTCCCAAGTGCGCTGCAATTTGAAAGCGGTTCGCCAACCTACGCGCTCGACGTGGTCAACCGTCGCCGCATCGGTGAGCCCATCCCGGCCCTCTATGGAACCCACCGCATCGTGCCGGACCTCATCGCCAACCCCTACACCGAGTACGACAGCAACGACCAATACCTTTTTATGGTGCTTTGTCTCGGAAATGGAGAGTTCGACATTGAAGAGGTCCGCATTGCTGAATCTGTCGTCACCAGGCTGTCCAACTTTACGTCACAGATCGTGGCGCCCGGCGATACGCTGACGCTGTTTGAAGACAACGTCAGCACCTCCAGCCTCGTCCAGGGTCAGCTACTCCGCGCGACCAACGACGCGAACCTTCCGGGCAATGGTCGCGTGCAGATCACCGCCGCGACCAAGCGAATAACCGCGCTCGACAACCCGGCGCTTTTTATCGACTGCCTCGTGGGTGACTCCATCATACTGGCCAACTGCGCCAACGCCGGAACGCACGTGATCACCACCATGGACGCCGGTGGCCTGTGGGTGGCGGCAAGCGGGTCCGTGTTCACTGACGAATCTCCGAATGCTGCCAGCGTGGTGCGCGACCCCGTTGCGGCGGGTCCCAATATTACATTGATCATTGCCGGCAACGTCACGTTCACCGCCGGAACGAAGACCATTTCAGACCCGACGCTCAAGCGATTTATCCGACTCAAGCCCGGCGACTCCATCACCATCAGCAACACGGCGAGCAACAACGCAACGCTCACGCTCGACACCGTCGACCCCAGCGGCGCCAGCGCCACCGTGCTGGAAACGATCGTGGGCGAAACGCTCGCCAACCCGTACATCATCCTGGCCAGTGGTGGCTACGTCGGCCCGTTTCCGGTGAACGCGGCCAACACCGACTTGCAGGCGATCGGCCTGGATATTCTTTTTGCCAAGGGACTGACCAACAACGGCGCGGAGTACACCGTGGGCGTTGAGTTCCAGGCGCGGCCGATCGACAACAACGGCGACCCGACCGGCCCCGGCACGTGGACCACGCTGGGAACGGAGTCGATCACCCGCAACAACCTGTCAGCGGTGCGCGTGTCCTTCCGCTACAATCCGCCAACGTCCGCCAATCGCTGGGAGGTTCGCGTCCGTCGCACCACCGCGTCACCGTTCAATGCCAACATTCCCGACGAAACCACCTGGGCAGGCATGCGCGGGTATCTGCCGAGCGTCGGCACCTACGCGGACGTAACGCTGTACGCCCTGCGCGTGAAGGCCACCGAACAAATCCCGCAGGACGTTGCGCGGCAAATCAACATCATCGCCACGCGCAAGCTGCCAGTGTGGAACGGCGCCACCTGGAGCGCGCCACAGGCCACGCGCTCACCAGCATGGGCACTCGCTGACGTGTTGCGCAATGGCGACTACGGCGCCGACCTACCGGAGAGCCGGATCGACTTGGCCAAGCTGTTGGAGCTGGACGGCATTTGGGCCGCCCGCGGCGACTTTTTCGACGGCGTCTTTGACCAGACCATTACGGTATGGGAAACGCTCACGCGCATTGCCCGCGCTGGCCGTGCAACGCCCATCGTTAGCGGTGGCGTGGTGACGTTCGTACGCGACCAAGCGCGCACCATCCGCACGGCGCTCTATTCCCCGCAGCACATGAAAAAGGGCAGCCTGGGAATTGAGTACACATTCCGACAGGCCGACGACCCGGACGGCATCGAGCTGGCATGGATCGACCCCAACACCTGGCGGCAAGCACACATTGAGGCGACGGTGGGCGGCGGCGCCCCGCTGCGGCCGGCATCGGTCGACCTGTTCGGCGTGACCAACCAAGCACAGGCGCAGCGCGAGGCCACGTACCTGGCGCGCGTCGATGCCTATCAGCGCAAGGTTATCCGGTTCACTACCGAAATGGACGGCCATATCCCACTGGTGGGCGACCTCATCGCCATCAGCCACGACGTGCCCGCCTGGGGCCAATCCGGGGCGCTCCTGGCCATCAGCGGCACCACCTACACCACCAGCGAGCCATTGACCTGGACGCCCTCCAGCGCGCACTACGTCGGGCTCCGCAAGCCGGACGGCAGCCTCTCCGGCCCGTGGGCGGTCACCGAGGTGGCCGACAACCCCAACGCCTTCACCCTGGTGGGCGCGCTGGACTTCACCCCACGGCTAGACCTGTCCAACGGCGACCGCACCGCCTACCTGTTCGGACCGGGGACCACATGGTGCCAGGACGTGGTGGTCACCAAGGTCATGCCCCGGAGCGAGACCGAGGTAGAGTTGACGTGCCAGCCCTATGACCCGCGAATCTACGCCGCGGGAGCGTGACCGGCCGCCGTGGAAGCCGGACCGTCAAGGTTCGTACACCATGCAGGCGGGGTAACTTTTTAAATAGCAGACACTTACGGCTTTGACTCGGGGCCGAATATTCGCCCTATATCAACTTTGTATCAACTCGGACCAGATTGCGGATCGTGATCTCGGTCACGGCCTCTCACCTTATCAGGCTCGGGTCTGCATGACCGGAATCAGAGAAACGCCCGGCATTTTCCGGGGAATCGTAACCTCGGGACGTGGCAGCCATTCACGCGCGCAAACCATCAATTCACCATGGTCGTCTGCCAACTCCCATGCGCTTCCCGCGATCTCAGCGCGTCAGAACTCTGCCTGAGCTGATGGGGCGAGCAAACATTGCGCCTACATTTTTACCACATTCGTCATCACTAATGACAATGAATTGATGGCGCAGTAGACCGGCACCACGAGCGCAACGTGCGCGAGAGGTGGCCGATGTCGACGACGAACGATTCCTACCAACCAGCGACCACGCTTGCGCGCGCGGCGGGTCGTCATCTCTCCACTATCCATCGCTGGTGTCGCCGTGGCTTCGTGCGCGGTGCAATCCGCGGCACCGGCCCTGGGCGTCAGCCGTGGTTGATTCCTGCGACCGAAATCACGCGACTAACGAACCAGGTGGTGGTTGGAGCGCTGCCATGAGCCGTGTTCAGGTCGTCACTGATGATCACGCCTTCGCCGAGCAGGTGGCCGATGCCTTGCTGGCGAAACTCGTCCTTCGACTGCCAGGATTGCTGACCAGCGCTCAGGCGGATGCCGAACGACTTATGACGCCGTCAGAAGTGCGCACCCTCAAGCGCTGTCGCCTGTCGCGCGTGCTGCATGCGTTGTCCCAAGGGCACTTGCCGGCGATCCGCCGCAACACCAAAGGCGGCAAGCTCGGTTGGTTCATCCGCGCCGCCGATGCCGCGCGCTGGGATCCCGACCGCAACCATCGCAGCTCACTCGACATCACCCCACCACCGCCCACCACGGGCACGGAGGCATCATGATCCCCAACCCCAAACGCCGGCTGATCGAGGAAACCATCACGCGCCGTGTTTATCACGACGACCCCGAGGTGGATGATGACGACGCCGAAGAACAGAACGACACGAATGACGATGAAGACGAGGACCTCGTCACCGTCTGAAATTTCCAAGTCGAAGGCCCGGCGCACATCTCGCCGGGTTTTCTTCACCTCTTGAATACGCACGACCTGCACCACGCGCATCCATGCCCCATTCCCCAGCATCATCACTGCGCTTTCCTGGCGAGCCCGCTCCTCGCGTGGCGGTCATCGCCAGTGATGAACGCGTGACCGTGCTGACCGCTGGCAACGTTCAGCGGTTAGCGGAGTTCGCCACCGGCGCGACCCTGCTGCCCGGCGAACGCGTGCTGGTGGATTGCGATGGCGAACCTTGGCCAGCCGTGGTTCGTCGCCGCCATCCTGTGCACGGCGCCTTGGTTGAAGAACTTTTTCCTCATCCCCACCTGCGGTGAACCCATGCCTCGCCTCCTCACTGATCCAACGCCGACATCATCACCAGCAAAGTCCGCGCCGCCGCTGACCGACGGTTTCACCTTCGCTAAAATGGTCGAAGCATGCCGCCGTCATCGTCACTCGCGCGGCTTGGCGGTCGACGCCACCGGGACGTATCGCTTGGCGGCTGATGGCGCGCTCGGCGACATCGCCGGTGCCGACGCAGCCCATGGGGCATTGGCGCGTTCACTGTGGTTCGCCTTGCGTTCCCAGGGCGTGCGCGCCAGCGAAGCCACGCTCCAAGCGATCTTCGAGGAACTCGCGCGTCAGGACGCACGCGAACGCTACGCTGCCATCACCGGCCGTCTGCTTGATCAGCCGGTGGATCAACGCGGGGCCGACGAAGTCGCCGCCTGGTGTGCCGCCATCACCGGCCGCACCGATTCAGTGGATACCACCGTGGTATGTCATTGGCTCTGGCAGGTGAAACGCCGTCTCGCTGGTCTGCCAACTCACGATGAACTGATGCTGGTGATCTACGGCCACGTCCAGGGCACCGGCAAAAGCACGGCGCTGCGCCGGTTGGTCGAACCACTCGGCGAACTGGTGATCGACGTTAGCGCGCGCACGTTCAGCGATGAACGCGAAGCGCAGGTCATGGCCACGCACGCCATTGGCATCCTTGATGAAATGGCCCGCGTCAGCACCACCGAGGCCGCCGACATCAAGCGCGTCATCACCCAACCGGCCGTCAGCTACCGCCGCATGCGCGAGAACGGCCGCATCACAGCACGGCGCTTGATGACCTTCGCCGGCACGGCCAACGAACCGGTGTCGCTCCTGGTCAATGACACTACCGGTGCGCGTCGTTTCCATCAATTGGACGTGAATCCCAGCGGCGCGGTGGATTGGTCCGCCATCAATGCCATCAATATCGATTTGCTGTGGCGCGCCGTGAACGAACACGACGCCCCGCCGATCCACGCCGTATTACCAGAACTGCGCCAGCGCCAACTCGCCCTGATCGCCCGCGACGCCGTCACCGGTTGGCTGGAGGACGAACGCTGGCAGCGCCTCTGCTGGTCGCCGCCTGGCACCGATCCTGAGGACATTCCCGCCTACGACGCCACCTGCGGCGAACTCTGCCGCCACACCCGCCTGCGCTTCCTGTACTGGTGCCAAGCAAACGGCGCGCGTCCGTTGGAGATGGCTCGCCTCGGCCAGCGACTAACGGCCCTCGCCTTCAATCGTCGCCGGGTGCGCTTGGCAGATCGCTTGGAGTGGATCTACGACGTGCCGGAGTATTTCCGCGCAGCACTTCTTCCCCAATCGTCCCTGACTACCAACCACCCGGAACACCAGGAACACTGAGAACAATGAGGGACCAGCCGGTGTTTGTGTGCTTATCGTCAGTGTTTAGTGAACGGTCGAGTAAGTGCCTAGCGAGCATCGATCAGAGGTCACGCGGGCGCAGACCAGAGCGCTGACATCCGACTGGTAGGTGTGAGTCTCTGAAGCCCGTCACCGTGTTCCTAGTGTTCCGCGTGTTCCCGGCAAAACGCCATGAGAGGGTTTTGGCAAGAAAAGCCCGTAAATCCCCAGAGAGCCCCGTGGGCATCCCCGCCGGGGTCCCCGCCCGGAGCCCCGCCGAGGACCCCGTAGGCCAGCCCCAGGGGCTGCCACCGGGGAAGCCTCTGGGAATGGGCCAGGGGAAGGGCCGAGGGGCAGAACAGCGATTAGTCTGCGAAGAGTCCATGGATCGCCTTCAAGCGATGAACAATCCGCCGCTCAGTCACCGCGACAAATCTTCCACGGAAAAACCGTGCCTCGTATACTCCATATCTTCAGGTGACGTCCTGACACTCGTGGTGCTGATCGAAATGAGCGAACTGAGGCTCGAATTTCACGACAATGCAAGCTGGGTGCGATATTTCGCCAGAGAAACAGTTGGTCGCCTGTTTCCGCAGCCAACGCATTCGGCAGCTAATTACCGACGCTATTGACTAGGTGCTGGCCGTTTCTAGAACGCCGCCCCGCCAAACAAGGCGGGGTGGGCATGTTCTCGGTCGACGTCAGTCGAGTGGTCAAGTATATGTCGATGGGGTTGGCGTCGGCTCTCATCTTCGGCGGTCCGTCAGTGGCCATGGAATCAATGCCGGTGCGGGTGGTCGACGTGCAAAGCGCCTTGCGCATCACGGTTGAAGCCACAGTAGGCGGTCTGCCCACGACCATTCCGCTGCAATTGGAGGGCATCCGCCTGATCGGCCCACCCGAGCACGCGCTGACTAAATTGAAGGAACTCTGCCCGCCAGGTTGCGACGTGATGATCGAGGTGAGCGGTCAACGATTGGAAACAGACGCCTTTGGCTTGGCCAAGGCTTGGATTCTGCGGGATTTTTCCGCACCGGTGGATCCTGCGTCGCCACCACCACCTGCGGGGCCAGGTGCCCACCATCGGACATCGCTGCAGGTCGAATTGATGCGTGCCGGCTGGGCGGTGTTGGACGAATCGCAGTCCGGCCGCCCGACATCATCGCGATTCTTCATGGAAGCCCGAAAGGCGATTGAGGAAGCGCGTCAGCGCCGCATGGGCGCCTATTCTCTGCCGGGGTTCCAGCCGCCTGTGGACAACCAGCGTCCCGGCGCACCACAGTCGGAAGCGGTTCCTTCGCAGCCACCCACCGAAGCGCCGGTGCCGATTTCCGATGGAGCGGCCAATGGATTTTAAATCAACGAGGCGAAGTAGCCGGTTAGGCGCAGAGCGCCGGCCTCTTTTCAAGAAAACCGCATGAAAAAAATTATTTTAAGCCTGCTGGCAATAGGCGCTCTCCATTCTGCCGATGCCTTGACGGTTGACCCAAGTGGCACCGTCCAGGTAGCCGGTAGCCTAGTAACAGCGGGCGGAACGCTTGGTGGCGTCAATACATCAACGGAATCGCGGATTTCTGGCGGCGGAGCCGCCTTTGCTCAGCGCCTCCTGGTTGGAATCGCCGGGGATTCAACCCCATCCATTTTTTACGGACCGATGCCTACCACGACGCTGCCCACTGGGACCACAGGGACCGCAATAGGAGGAGGAGGCGTGATGACGTCAGGCCTCCTCTCCATTGGCGATTTGAACAGCGGTGGCCTTCGTGGTGGACGCTACAGTGAGGCAGACCCCAATCTCTACATAATCAGCGGATGGTTGCCAGGCGGCGCGGGTCAACGAGCCGGATTGAAATTCTCCACAACGCCAACGACCTCGCCCGCACCGACGGCGAATGCGATCACGCGGATGGAGATTACCCCGGACGGCTACACCACGTTTTACGGCCCCCAGCCACAAGCAGCACAGGTGAAGGTGGACGAGACCGCAATTGGCGGTGGCGTGATTAGAACTGGGGGAGATTTATTTGCAGGTACGGTTTCTTCGAATAACGCCGTGATTAGTCGTGCTACCCCAGCGGCTGCGACCGAAGTTGTTCGGGGTGATGACCCACGTATCAACGCGGGCAGCATAAAGGCGTGGGTTAATTTTGATGGGAAGGCCGCGGCACTTACGGTTCGTGGTGCTTATAATGTGTCCTCGGTGGATCGCCTCGCCACTGGTCAGTACCGAGTAAACTTCACAACGCCGTTCGCTTCGGTTTCCTATGTCCCAATTATTACGTGTGGGCCAGAAGCGATGACGGCCTATTTCAATCAAGTCGGAGCATTGACGACAACGAGCGTTTCCTTTGTTTGCATCAATGGTCCTCTGGCAGCGACCAATGCCTCGATAGTCACCGTGGCAGTTATGGGGTTTTGAATCATTAACTCATTTTTTCTAAGTGTCAGAGCGATACACATCATTTTCAGGGATAACCATGAAACGAATCTTAATTAGCCTCTTGGCCATCGGAGCACTCCAGGCAGAGGATGTGCTGACTGTTGATCCCGCTGGTGCGGTCATTGTGGCCGGTGCAGTTCCGGTCGCACCGACGTCGACGCAGGTTCGCATTGGAGGCGGACGGGTTGCTACTGGTCTTGCATTTGATTCCTACCTGAACGGACTGATGCAGGGAACCTGGGCAGCAGATGCTCTAGGTCCGTTTATCCAGTGGCGTCAAGCTGGGAAAACCTTTTCGGTCTACGACGAAGTGGGTGGGCGCCAATTAGTCGTCACCAAATCCCCGCCCACTACGGTAACGGCAGGACAAGTTGTCATTGGCGGGGGCTTTATCTGGGCAGGTGCCAGCCAGCTGAATATGCGTCCGAGTTCGGACGTCCCGATTGAAATCGTCAACCGCCAGACCAATGGCGGCATTGATCTATACCCAGATGGCGTCGTTCGTGCTGTCCGCGTGACCAAGACAAACACTAGCTTTAGCACGCCGATAAATGTTGCTGGAACGGTTACAGCAGGCGACGTGGTGATCAATCGCACTGCGCCAGCAACTGGCGCGCAGGCGGTGCGGGGCGATGAGAAAGGGGCTGCGAACGGCTTGGCCACGCTCGATGCGAGTGGGAAAGTCTTGGCATCACAATTGCCCCTGATGGTTTCTTCGAAGGGCGTCCAATTCTTTACCTCCAGCGGTACCTTTACCGTTCCTGCTGGTGTCACACAAATTCAAGTGATTGCTTTGGGGGGTGGTTCTGGCGGGGTTCCCAGTCAGACGAGTTCTAACCAGGATGGAAGTTATGCCACACTTGCTGAACCAGGAAATGCCGGTGGATTTGCTTGGGCTGTCGTTTCTAGCCCTCAAGGAAGCTATGCGATCACAGTTGGTACTGGAGGGGGGATTGGTGGTTTAGCTGGTAGTCAAACAAGCTTTGGATCCCTCATTATTTGTAGTGGGGCGACATATCTCAATGGGGGGGCTGCGGTACTCAATGGTGCAACTGGCCTAGCAATCCAAGGGGCTAAAGGGACGAATAGCCAGCCGGTATCGCTCAATGGGAACTTTTATGGTTATGCCCCGGGAACTGCTGGTGCAGGCTACATGTTTGGATCACCAGGTGCGGGATATGGTTCTGGGGGGAACCCCGACGGGCCAGGGCGTCCAGGTCTGGTTGTCGTAATGTGGTGAGGTGATCAGTTGGGTGGCAACTTGACCGTTGTCACTTGGCAATGCGATGTTTCTTGCCTGTTATTCGAAGGAAACGCTTATCATGCCTATTCGTCTCTGCCTTCTGGCGGTGTTGTCACTGATCTGGCCTTGGGCAAAGGCGGCTGACGTCCCCCTACCGCCTACTGTCAGCGGAACAGTCACCTACGGTCCCGCGAATACGACTACTTCAGCGACCGTCGGGACGGTGCTCGCGTCCACGGCCGTAGTGACGGTTAAGACAGGCCGCCTGCTTTTGAACAACTTCAAAGTGGCCTCTGGCGCCAGCTTCAAATGCCAGTTGGTGCCGTACTTCCCCGCTGCCCCGACCGCATCGCCATCACCCGTGACGGCGAAGACCACGACGCTGTACGTGACGCCGGTGCAGTGGTACCTGGGCGAAAATACGGTGACGTACTCGTGGGCGAAAACGTCCGGCCCCGGTACGGCGACGTTCGTAGCCGGCGCGGCGATGCCCGATTTGCGCAAAACCTGGACGGCGACCTTCAGCTTGAGCGGCACCTACGTGCTGACGGTGACCGCGACTGGCGCGGAAGGTAGTGCCAACACCTACCCAGTGACGATGACGGTGAACGCAACGGCCACGGATGTGGTGGTCACACCCGCGACGGCAACGCCGGTGCGCGGCGGTCTGGTGGCATTCACTGGCACTGCACGCGACCAGTTCGCCGCGGCGCTGTCGACCCAGCCGGCGATCAGTTGGACCACTGCGGGCGGCGGCACTTTCCTGCCGAAGGGCAATTATGTCCTTGAAGCTTCCGGCACCGACATCTGGGGCACCAACGATGGCTTCCAATTCGTACACCAGCAGCTGACCGGCGACGGCACCATCACCGCGAAGGTTGAGTCGCTGGAAAACACCAACGCGTGGGCGAAGGCCGGCGTGATGATGCGCGACGGCCTGACGGACAACGCGATTAACGCCATGGCCAACGTGACCGCCGCCGCTGGCGCGTTGTTCCAGCGCCGCACCACTGTGGGCGGCACCAGCACCAACGTCATCACCGCCGGTCAGGCGGCGCCGTACTGGGTGCGCCTGACGCGTGTCGGCAACACGCTGACGGGTTATTCCTCCCCCGACGGCACCACCTGGACGCAGCTCGGCACCGACACGGTGACCATGGCCGCCACGGTGCGCGTCGGCTTGGCGGTGACCTCCCACCAGTCAGGTGTGCGCGCCCAAGCCCGCTTCAGCAATGTCAGCATTACCCCGGCGACGGCCACGGCTGGTGCTCTACCCAGTGGCTGGACGCAGCAGGATATCAACATCACCACGCCAGTGGGCTCGGGCACCTACACCCCGTCGACCGGGACCTATACCGTCCAGGCCTCCGGCACGGATATCTGGGGCACCAGCGACCAGTTTCGCTTCATGCACCGTCCGCTGCCCGCGGGCGATGTGACGCTCATTGCCCGTGTCACGAGTCTGACCAACACCGACGCGTGGGCGAAGGCCGGCCTGATGATTCGCGATGGTTTAGCCGCGGACGCGCGCAATGCGATGGTCAACGTCACCGCCGCGTCGGGCGCATTGTTCCAACGCCGTACCACCACTGCCGGAACCAGCGTCAACACCATCCTCACCGGACACGCGGCGCCACGCTGGATCAAGCTGGTGCGCAGCGGATCGCTCTTCAGTGGTTACGTCTCCACCGATGGGGCGACGTGGACCTTCATCGGCAGCGAGACGGTCACCATGGGGGCTTCGGTCTACATGGGCTTGGCCGTGACGTCGCACAATGCGACCACGTTGACCACGGCGGCGTTCGACAACGTGCAAATCCTCATCGGCACCACCGCCCTGGCGACGATGCAGTGGCCGTGGCAGACGCAGGACGTCGGCACGGTGGTGTTGGCCGGCAGCGCCTACACGACTACTGCCCCAGGCGTATTCCTGGCCAGCCAGACCCTTGGCGGCCCATACACGGTGACCGCCACCGGCACCGGCGTCCCAACCGCCGGCACCGCGCAGGTCACCATCACCAACGGCACGCCGATCATCAGCATCGCGGCGAAATCCAGTGCCAGCCCGGTCACCGGTACCACGACCACGCTGACTGCCTACGGCGATGATGACGCGGGAGAGCCAGGGCTGATCTATACTTGGGCCACGACAGGTACGCCACCGGCCTCGGTGGCGTTCAGCGCCAATAACACCAACGCGGCCAAGAGCGTGACGGCGACCTTCACCCGGGCGGGGACCTACGTCTTGCGCGCGACGGCGAAGGATGCGAACAATGCTACCTCGGCGCCGAGCGACGTGACGGTCATCGTCAACCAGACCATCACCACGGTAGCGGTGACACCGACCCCGGTGTCGGTAGCCACGGGCGGAACTCAGCAGTTCACCGCGGTGGCCAACGACCAGTTTGGCCAGGCAATGGTAAGTCAGCCGACCTTTGGTCCGTGGGTGGCCCCAGCGGCGAGCGGCACCATCACTTCCGGTGGCCTGTTCACAG
This sequence comes from Planctomycetota bacterium, assembly GCA_031426335.1. GTDB lineage: Bacteria > Planctomycetota > UBA11346 > UBA11346 > UBA11346 > BOG-1363. Next base: position 28,216 of record JANPLC010000241.1, on the reverse strand, counting down.
CATCGGCGACGGCGGGCGGTCCGCACAACGTGACGGTCCAAGGCGGCGGCAAGACCGGCACGGCGGTGGTCAGCGTGGTCGGCCCACCGTCGATCAACATCGCGGCGACAGACGCAACCGCGACCGAGGGGGGCGACACCGCGACCTTCACACTGACGCGTTCGGGCATCGCCAGCTCGGCGGTAACGGTGAACTTCACCGTCACGGGCAGCGCGACGGGCAGCGACTATACTGCGCTGGGTACCAGCGTGGTGATCCCTGCGGGAGCGACAACCAAGACGCTGACCGTGACTACGCTGCAGGATACGCTGACCGAGCCGAACAAAACGGTGATCGTCACCCTGGCCACCGGCACCGGCTACACCGTGGGCAGCCCCGCCAACGCCACGGCGACCATCATCGATGACGAGCAGGGAGTATCGATTGCCGCCACCGACGCTGCGGCGTCGGAGACGGGGCCGGACACCGGCACGTTCACCATCACCCGCACGGGGACCACCGCTGCGGCGCTGACGGTGAACGTCACGCTGGGCGGCACTGCCGTGTCGGGTGACTACGCGTCAGTGACCGTGCCGGTGGTGATCGCTGCCGGTTCGGCGACGGCGACGCGTACGGTGACGCCGGTGGACGACACGCTGGGTGAGCCGTCGGAGACGGTGATCATGACCCTGACGACGGGCAGCTATACCATCGGATCGCCGTCGGCGGCGACGGTGACCATCGCCGACAACGATGCGGTGGTGACGATCGCGGCGACGGATGCCAACGCGACGGAATCGGCCACCCCGGATACTGGCACGTTCACCTTCACGCGCACGGGCGCGACGACCGCCGCTCTGACGGTGACCTTCGCGGTGAGTGGGACAGCGTCGGCGGGCGACTTCACGTCGCTGGGGACCAGCGTGGTGATCCCGGCGGGTTCGGTGAACAAGACGCTGACCCTGACGCCGACCAACGATGCGCTCAACGAACCCAACGAGACAGTGATCGTCACGGTGGTAACGGCTGCCGGTTACACGGCGGGTTCACCGTCGGCTGCCACCGTCACCATCGTCGACGATGAACAGACGGTGACGATCGCCGCGACGGATGCCAACGCAGCGGAATCGGCCACCCCAGATACCGGCACTTGGACGGTGACGCGCACGGGTGTGACCACGGCGGCCCTGACCGTCAACTTGGCGGTGAGCGGGACGGCGTCGGCGAGCGACTTCACGTCACTGGGGACCACGGTGGTGATCCCTGCGGGTGCTGCGAGCAAGACCATCACGCTGACACCGGTCAACGACGCGCTGAACGAACCGAACGAGACGGTGATCGTGACGCTGACCACTGGCACCGGCTACTACCTCGGCGGCACCATCGCCGGGACGGTGACGATCGTCGACGACGAACAGACGGTGTCGGTCGCCGCGACCGACGCGGCGGCGTCGGAGACCGGCCCCGACAACGGCACCTTTACGTTCACGCGCACGGGCATCACCACCAACCCGCTGACAGTCGTCTTCACTCTTGGCGGTACGGCGGTGGTGAGCGACTATGGCGCCATCACGACCTCCGTGACCATCTCGGCCGGCGCCGCCTCGGCGACGGTCACGGCCACGCCGGTCAATGACACTGCCTACGAAGGTTCCGAAACGGTGATTGCGACCATCACGGCCAATGCGGCTTATTTCATCGGTACCGCCAGCGCGACCGTGACCATCGCCGACAACGACCTCCCGACGATCACCATTGCGGCGACGGATGCGAATGCAGCTGAGCCGTCGAATACCGGCACTTTCACCCTGACGCGCAGCGGCTTCAACGGCGTCGCGCTGATGGTCACGGTCACGCCGGGAGGATCAGCGGGTGCGGGAGCCGACTACACGGCTCTGCCGGCCACGGCGACCTTCGCTACCGGTCAGTCCACGACCACGGTCCCCGTAACCCCGATCAACGACACGTTGCTGGAAGCCAGCAAGACGGTGACTCTGACCATCGCCACGGGCAGCGGCTACACGGTCGGAAGCCCCAACGCCGCGACCGTCACCATCCTGGATGACGAACAAGGCATCTCGATCGCCGCCACAGATGCGATCGCGTCAGAGCCAGGCAGTCCCGACACCGGTCTGTTCACCATCATCCGCACGGCCGGTGTCACGTCCCCGGCGCTGACGATCAACCTGACGACCACCAGCACGGCAACGGTGGGCTCCGACTTCACGGCACTGCCGGCGACCGTGAATCTGGCTGCAGGCCAGATGAGCACCACGGTGACGTTGACTGCCGTCGACAATACGCTCTCCGAACCGGACGAGACCGTCACGCTGACGGTGGCCTCCGGCACTGGCTATGTGGTGGGAACCCCAGCAGCAGCCACCGTATCCATCAAGGACAACGATGCCCCGCTGATCGCCTTCCAGGCCGCGTCCTCATCAGTCGGCGAATCCGGAACCCAGATCGATATCCCGGTCGTGTTGTCGTTCCCCTACTCGCTGACCACGACGGTCAATTACGCCCTGACCGGCACCGCCACCGGCAATGGTGACGACTATTACCTGCCAAACGGCACCCTGATCTTCGCCCCAGGCGAGACCAGCAAGATCCTGTCCCTGCAGGTGCGCGATGACGCCACGGTGGAAGCCAATGAGACCGCCATCATCACGTTGAGTGCACCGGTGAACGGCGCCCTGGACACCATCAAAGTCCACACCGTCACCATCACTGACAACGACGCCATCACCGTGCAGGTGGCGGCCACCGACCCAGTGGTCACCGAAGACGGCACGCACTATGGCGCCGTCACCTTCACCCGGACCGGCTCGCTGGCAGCAGCCCTGACGGCGAATCTCAGCCTGACCGGCTCGACGGCGACCGTGGACACCGACTACGCCGACCCGACCGACACGGGCACCAAGATCACCTTCCCGATTGGCGTCGCATCCGTGACGCGGGCGGTCGTGGCCAAGCAGGATTCCCTCCACGAAGTGGATGAGACCATCGTAGTGACCGTGATTGCCGGTACCGGATACACCGTCGGCACCCCCAGCGTCGCCACTCTGACCATTCGTGATGATGATGTGGTCACCATTGCCGCCACCACGCCCAACGCGACCGAAGCGGCCACACCCACCAATGGCGTATTCACGCTGACGCGTGTCAGCACCACCAATGCCTTGACCGTCTCCGTCGCGATCACCGGCACCGCCACGGCCGGCGGTGACTACACGCGAAACCCCACCGGAACCACGGTCACCTTCAATGCCGGCGTGGCGACGGCTACCCTGACCATCACCCCGGTGCAGGACGCACTCGTTGAAGGCCCGGAAACGGTCATCGCCACCATCATCCCGACCACACCAACGGCGACCTACACCATTGGAGCCGCCGCCAGTGCCACGGTCACCATTACGGATGACGAAGTTCTAACCCTGACGATCAGCGCCACGGACGCGACGGCGGTCGAACCCGGTGGTGACAACGCCACCTTCACCATTACCCGCCCAGCCGCGACCACCGCAGCCCTGACGGTCACGTACCAGGTCAGCGGCACCGCGACCCCTGGCCTCGACTACACCGCCCTGTCCGGCACCGCGACCATCGCTGCGAATGCCACCTCCACCACGGTGACGCTCACCGCACTGGGTGACCAGATCACCGAAGCGGACGAAACGGTGGTGCTGACCCTGATCGGCGTGCCAACCTACAACATTGGTGCCACGCCCAGCGCGACCGCCACCATCAAGGATTGCACCCTTACCATCGCAGCCACCGACGCCGAGGTGAAGGAGCCCAACACCGCCAATCAGGGCAAAATCCGCATTTCCCGAAACAATACGTCGACGAGCGCGCTCGCCATTCCAGTTCAATGGAGCGGCAATGCGGTGCTAAATACAGATTTCACCGCTACCCCCGCAGTGATTACCACGGCGACCATCCCGGCCAACGCAACGTTCGTCGACATCTCGGTAGCGGCGAAGGCGGACGCGTTGGTGGAAGGCACGGAGACCGCAATCCTCCTGCTGCAGGCGTCCACCACGGTGCCGTTTGCGATCAGCGGTTCCTGGTCGGCCAGCACGTCGATCGAAGATGCGACGTTGACGATCACGGCTTCCCGCACCGAGGTCACGGAAAATGCAAATGAGCAAGTAACGCTGACCGTTACCAGGACGGGTGATTTTAGCGGGCCCGCGCTGAATGTCGCGTTCGCCCTGTCGGGGGCCACATTAGACGTGGATTACAGCAGTTCGGTTCCCTCGGGCACATTGACTATTCCTACCGGCAATGCCTCAGCGCCACCCGTGTCGATCACCACCAACCGTGACGACACGACGGTGGAAGGTGACGAAACCATCACCGCCACCATTGGACCCAGCTCCTATGGCATCATCACCAGCAGCGTTGCGATTATCCTGCATGACGACGACTTCCCGATCGTCGACTTGGCAGTGTCCGATGCTGCGGTCAGCGAAACCGGCCCGGATACGGGTACGTTTATGCTGACGCGCAGCGGCTCGACGGCCAATCCGTTGACGGTTACACTGACCCGCGCCGGCACGGCCACCGCGCTGACGGATTACACGGCCACGCCAACCAGCATCACCGGTACTGGCACCATCACGGTAACGATTCTCGCCGGACAGGAATCGGCCCCCATCAACATTACGCCGGTCAACGACTCCGGCGCGGAAGTCGCGGAAACCGTGATTCTCACCCTGGTGCCGCAGGCGACCTACCGGGTGGGTCAAGCCCAAGCCCAGATTAGCATCAGCGACAATGAGCCGCCAGTTGTCAGCATCGCCGCCACCGCTGCCCAAGCAGTCGAAGGCGGCGCGCTGGGTGTGCTGACCCTGCAGCGTACCGGCGACCCCACGACCACGATCTCGATCGGCATCTCCACGACGGGCAGTACGGCAACCGCGGGTAGCGATTACAGCACGCTGACCGGGCCGATCGTGCTGGGCCCCAACGTGACCACCAAAGACCTCTACATCTCGCCGACGGACGACGATCTACCCGAGGTCAACGAAACCGTGAAGGTTACCCTGGTGGCAGGAGCCGGCTACAGCCTTGGTGCCACCACCAACGCCACGGTGACTATCGCTGACAATGACCTCCCCACGGTGACCGTGGTGGCGCTCCAGCCGAATGCGGCCGAAGGCGCGACGCCCGTCACCGGGACGGTTCGATTCACGCGCACGGGCGATACCACCACGACGCTGAGCGTCCCCTTCCTGCGCACTGGTACCGCCAGCACCACGCTAGGCACCGACTACACCCTCAACCCCAACGTCAGTGCCATCACCTTCGCGGCCAACGAGGTTACGGCCGACCTTGTCATCACCCCGGTAAATAATGCCACGGCCAACGGCGACAAGACCGTGATCGTCACGCTCGTCACCGGCGCATTCACACCTGGAATCGACAGCAGTGCAACCGTAACGATCGGTGACGATGAACGGCCAACGGTGCGTATCTCTGCCACCGACAACGTCGCAACAGAGGCCGGACTGACCACTGCCACGTTCACCGTGACGCGGTCGGCCCCCTCGACTACGACACTAACCGTGCCGTATACCGTCGGAGGTTCGGCCACACCCGGCATCGACTACCTCAGCCTTACCGGATTGGTCACCATCCTGGCTAACCAAACCAGTTCGCTAATCACGATCACGCCGCGCGATGATGGTGAAATTGAGACCGCCGAATCGATTGACGTCACTCTTGGCACTAGCAGCAATTTTAATCTAGGCAGCGATGGCGCCGTCGCCGCAATCACACTATACAGCGACGAATTGCCCGCTGCCGCAGTTACCTATCAGTATGGAAAAGGGTTAGTCGTAGAGGCTTCAGGGATCGTACCCTATGGTCATGATATCACAGCTGTTCTCGCGACTACCACAACTCCTGGGTTGATTCTGGTGTCTACGTTAACCAACGGCGGGTTTGCCATTAGGGCTTCATTGGCAGCAGCCGGTACGACCACCGCCTCCATTATTCTGCAATATCAGGATGCCCGCGGAGTGTTAGGGCCAAAGAAAATCGCTGTTCTTCGTTGGCCGACCGGATCGGAAACGACAGAACAGGGGAGCCCAGATGGCACGCCTCTGGCGCCGCCAGTTCTATCAATTGCCTACTTAGACAGTTCTTTGACTGGTGACAAGCACGGTGAAATCAAAGGCGAAAACTTCTCCTTTACGAACACAGGCGGAAATCCTTCGACCCCGGTGCTCATCACCGCTTCAGCTCAATCTTATGGAGGAGGAGTCGTATCCGAAATAATCGTAAGCTCATCGGATGGCCAGGAATATAGAATACCGGGATCTAGCGGAACGGCGTCATTCAAGTTCGCTAGCGAAGGGATTTTTGAGTTTGTCGCATATGCCAACGCCTCCAGAGCGCAAGAAAATGCAATGCAAACTATCCGTTTATCAGAAAGACTCGTGGTAGATCGCTCGCCGCCTAAGCTCGAAATACTCGCCGACAAATCATTGTGGGACAGCCCCACTGAGCCATTGGTTATTTCGAACGGACCTTTAAAAACATCCGCATATCAGCGAGAAAAATTCATCTTCCTCAATTCCAACCCAGAACTCGGGTTCACCGGGAACGGGAATCTCCGCAAGTATAGGCAAAGACTTTGCTTCAATGCCCAGGACTTTTCAGTCACCATCAAGGCGCCAGATGAAGTAACTGGACTGAAAAATTCATCGTCGTTCAAAGTCTTTGACAAGAATAATGCGCCTCTGCTAAAAAGTAATATTGTAGACGAAGGAGGAGAATTTATTGGGTGGAAGCTGAACGGATTTCACACGCCATTTTCGCTAAACACAAGGAGTTACACCTCCTTCTATGCAGTTAATATAAGTGATAGATGTGGTAATTACCTCGAGGATACATATCAGCCTTATCCCGTACCACCAGAGAAGGTAAAGGATTTATTTTATGTCGATGCGATGTTGGTGGATCCATCGGTCGAAGCAGCAACAGAGTCCGTCTATAGTTACACCTCGCCCGTCTATTGGCTCTCTTGGCCCAGCGATCTATCTATGGGCTGGTACCCAGAAGAGGCATGGCAAGGCGTCCCGAGTAAACCTACGAGTGGTCAAATGGGCCAGTCCTTCACGTTGAACAATCCTGTTAATATCACAGGTGCGGAGAAAGATCAGATTGCCAAAACAGATACCTATTACTTTAGGGACTGGATTGGAAATATCGTCAAGAAAAAGTATGAATTCCGTGGCCTTCAGCCCCAAGATTATGTTGGCTATGGAAATTTTAGCCGACTGCCGACCTTTACGGACCCCGCTTCGGGAGCACATGGAACGACAACATTTAAACAGGCCGGGTATAATTCGCTGACAGGAACGTCAGTCATTCAAACTTTCTCCCTGTCAGAGCCAGGTGGATTTTTTGACATAAGACAACGGTATGACTATGGCTATAATGATAGCCATCAAGTTACGTCAATTACGGTCAATCCTGCGACCTTCGATCCATTATTGGGCGTCGCAAAGGCGTTCAAAACCCAAGTCACATTTGCGGGAAATGGGATCGATGTCGCATCGATGTTGTATGGCGGGGTCATTCAAAATTATCCCTATTCTCCGGGGTCAGGAACAGACAGATATTATCGCCCCGCAGTATTAAATTACGAGCCGGCATTTAAAAAAGGCATGAAGCGACAGGAAATTCAGTTTAATTTCCCGTCTCTTTCACAGGTGCGAGATCCGAGCGCGCTCCCAGTGCTTCGCGTCGATCGCGGAAGAAACGCAAATCACCCCGTCACCCGTAATGGAGATGCGTTATCGGCATCAGTCGATCTGGCTCCGATTGGATCGTACATCAACGATTATGAGATCTGGCGAGTAGGCAACGACTACGCAACTGTTGGCCTTGGCCCCTATCAGTATGGGACGGATACGGATACATTTCTTGGATTCTCGGTAGGGCAATCCATGCCAGTATTCAACTTTATAAATCTTTCGCCAAATATAGCGGCATCAGGAATGACGGCCGCCTTCACCATTAGGGGGAATTTTCTCTCAAAAGAATTTGGATTTGATGACTTTAATCGAATGTCAGCAGATTACATTCGGTTCATCAAGATTAATGGAAGCTCAGAGAAGGATGTTACGCAAGCAATTTCTGTGGCACCTGGAGTCAAGCCGGGTTCCGATAAGGTCACCATTGTGAGCCAGCGACTCCGAGATGAGCAGGATCAAAATTCAAATATGAGAACTTACCAAGTATTGGAATTCACTGTATTTATTGGCGCCGACGTCGCGGCGGGACTTTACAGCGTTGATGTAAAAGTTGGAGCCGTGCACGCCTATCCAGATGAATTAAGCAGACAATTCGCCGGAGCCAACGGCGCGCATCGGATGAAGGAGGCGCTGGCGATTGTGAAAATCAATTATGAGACAGAGTTAGATCAAAACCCGCCTCAGATTACCAAAACTATGTCAGTGCCTAATATCTCGGTATCGCCGAGCGTCACTGTCAGCGGTGTAAACGCCACGGTATCACTATCTGGCACCGTTACCGATGCGGTTGCGAATTTGCTCGAAGCCCCAGCGATGAAGTCGGTCCATGTTTATCACCACAATAAGTGGGTGGGGGATATTGCATTATCCACAGTCAGCGGCAGTCCAACAGACTGGAAGCCGTATTCTAAGAGCTTTGCATTCTCCGGTTCCGTGACGATCCCTGCCTGGGAAGGCGAGCACTTGATGAATGTCGTGACTGATGCGAATGAAAGCGGCATTCAGGGAAGTGCCAATTTCTCGGCGACTATGAATGGTACGTATCCTAACCCGGTTATCCGAGAGACGGTCGCAATTCAACTCAATGGCGATCTTCGGGCTACGCAAACGGATGCCATCACGCTAGTGATCCCTAACCAGTACATTGGTCAGAATCCAGCAACCGTCACGCTAACCGAGACAGCGGTTGGTTCTAATGTCTTCCAGGATGTCGGGGCAGTTTATCGAGTGTCCATTAGTGAAGGCGGTCAAACAAACGCAATCCTCGTTGACACCATATCGGCTACAGTCGAGAAGAATGGTGAATGGTATTGCGAAGAAGTATTTACGGAAAATGGTCCTTCATCGCTCCGTTTCGAGGCTCTTATAGTTCGCAGTAATGCAATTACTGCTCCAACAGTGATGACCTATAAAGTCGACCTTAGCGGCGTGCTCTCACCAACAGTCGTTAACCAGATCGCGATCACACTGCCTAACCACATCGCGGGTCCGAGTCCGACACCAATCGCACTGACCGAGACAGGTGCAGACACCAAGGTTTTCACCGCGACAGTTGGCTCAACCGTGATCCAAGTGGATCTTCTTGGCGCTACCACGGGTGTTTCAATCCCAGCTTCGGTGAAGATGTCTGAATCAAAAGCGGTCACTGCAAATTTCATTCAAATTGGTGGAGTGACCTCGACACAATATCAATACTCAACTACGATTACTTCCGATGCGCCATCGTTCTCCCTGCGGTCTGTCTCTTCTGCTATCTCCCCAGCACAGCAAGAAACCGTCACGCCTTATCGAGTATCGATACAAGCGCCGTCGATTATTGACACTGTAATTACGAGCCACAAATGGTTCCAAAACGGCTCCAGGGTTGATCTTATCAAGAAGGACGACCGCTATTACGTGAAGGATGCAACGACAGGCAATGCAATGGTTTTTGTAGATCCAGCGTGGGCACCCGTTAATGGAACCGTCGGTACCGAAGGCGGCGAAGGTGAGGACGAAGGTCCGGTTACGTTCTCAGGCACCAATGACACTATTCATCTCTCGGTTACCATCGGTATTGCGCGATCACGTCTTCCCACTCCGGTGCCCGACACTTATACGGTAACTGTAGTTGTGTCTCCTGATGCCGCTCAGCGCATTAGTGCAAGCGTCATTGGACTTAATGAGGAGGATACCTGGACGACGCAAGAAGTACGCGGCTTTGATAAAACAGTGCAGGGCAGTTACCAAGTAACCCTTAAGCGACAGGGCGCAATACAAGTGGCGGGCAATGTAACGAGCGACTCATTGACGCCGGCAGAGGTCAAACTTGCTCGAACCAACCCCAAAACATTCCTCGATAACAAGCTCATGGCCTGGTACTTGGTCCAAGGTGAAAACGCTGAAACTACCGGTTGGGTCTGGAACGCGCTCGATAATCCCGTCTTGGATGATGACATTCCTCTGTGGACAATACCAGAACTGTTGGGTGCGCCTGAAGGCAATGCCCTGAGTTTAGCCAGCAGCGTCATAGCGGCGCTTACGAAGGATGTCGTAATCCCAGGGGTAGATCTTGGGGTAGAGCGCATCGTTCAAAATGCGTTCATCGCTCACGTTGGATTCGGAGGGACCATTCGCACATGGGATCTTCCGGAGGCACGAGCTGTGTACTTGTGGGTTGCCCCGCACGCCACATACAAATCTGGTGATACTGATATACCTGTTGGAAAGAAAGCTGGAGACCTGAGGTACGAAAAAGAAGGAACCTTCGATCTCCCCGCAGCAATTGATGCCTATAATAAGGCGAATGGCAACATACATGCTGCTGCCGAAGCTCGCCGAGAGGAGCGGATGAAAATTGCCAGGGAAATAGGATGGGAGTTACGTCCGATAAATGAGCAAACGGCGATGAACGGCGCCAACCAAGTTTTGTCAGCAATGAATCAATTGGCCGATGTTACCGCTTGGGCTGGTTACATTGGTGGAGGAAAAAGGATTGTGCTTCCCGAGGGTGATGCCACCTGGGCTGCGGTGGGAGTCAACGGTGGATTTTTACTGGTCAACTTTGTCCCCTTTGCGAAAGTAGGAAGTGTCGTCGGAAAATCAGGTAAAGTCTTATTTAAAAAGGTTGAAGAGTCAGCATTACCAAAAGCACGACAAGCAGTGCGCGACTTCCTCCCGACGGAGACTTTGGTACGTGCTTCAACAAAGTTGATTTGCTTTGTGGCGGGAACGCGGGTGAAAGTTTCGAACGGTTTTAAAGCGATAGAGGACATTCGTGTTGGCGACATGGTTTGGTCGCGTGATGAACGAAGTGGTGCGGAAGGGCTCAAACACGTTGAACAGACGTTCATGACCACGCCAGCCACTTTAATCCATCTTCGTTATCATCGTTTAGATGTTGGGAACATGGATGGTGATGCGTCTGAGTTGGTCGGAACAACCACCCACCCCTTCTGGGTTAAGCAGCTTAGTGCCTGGGTTCCAATGGGTGAATTGAAACCCGGCTATCAGTTGCATATGGCAGGCAATGAATGTGCCGTAGTTGAATCGGTGCGCTGTGAAGAGGCCCCGATAGGGCAGTGCTTCACAACGTACAATTTCTCCGTGGCCGATTGGCAGACCTATTTCGTTGCCTCTTCGAACTCAAAAGAAGATTCTCCATCTATTTGGGTTCACAACGTTGGTGGTTTTTGCGATAAGGCATGGGGAAGAGCCTTGGCTGTCTTAGGTAGAATGGGAGAAACGCGTTTTTTTCAGACGTTTACTAAACTTCCGAAGTGGCAAGTAAGCGTCATGAAGGCGCAGCTAAATAGACGCCAATTGTCGTCCCTCGAACGAGATGCCGTACGCGAAGCAGCCAGAAGACTTTGGGCAGAACGTGCGGGAACTAAATTGCTGGGAGGAAAGGGGCTTAAAGAGGCCGGATACGAAGTTCATCATCGCATCGAGTTGCAATTCAGTCACTTGTTCCCTGATAATCCGAACGCCATTGAGAATGTATTTACTGTAAAAATAGAGGTCCATGCTAAGATAACCAAAGCATGGGAGGAATGGTTGCGTTTAAAAGGCGGAGTCGGTAACGTCACTAAAGCTGAGGTCGAGGCTCAAGCTGCGCTCATAGATGGTCAATTTGCACAAGATGCCGCGACATTCATTGCGTTCCCATAGAAAGCCAGGATCATGAATAAGCCAAATTTAAACACTCTTCTCCAGATTCTAGCCAAATCCCGAACGTATTCTGGTGGGTCGATAGCATATCGCGGCGCATCGACAATTGAAATTAAGGAAGCGTCGATTGAAATCGGCATGGAGTTCCCTGCTGATCTGCAGTCATGGCTTACGAAAGTCGATGGAGCGGAAGTGATTGGCTGTGATTTTTTGGGGGCCAAAGAGATCGTAAAAATAGCAAGTATGATTCCGGAATACAGATCAGCTTCGTTCTTGCCGATTGCTGGTGATAGTCATGGAAATCACTATGTCGCTGTATTGGGGGATAATCCATTGGATCCCCCAATCGTCTTTGTTGAAGGAATACTAGGACGAACGAACGTATGCTATATTGCGGCTTCGACTCTGTTCATATTTATTAAGAATGCACTAGAGAGATCTTTGAATTATGATGATTCACTATGGCCGGGGGATAAAGACTATGTTCTTCGTGAGGATCCGAAGATCGCTTCGTTTGGTTATCCTCTGCCATGGGAAGCTTGAGATGAATTATTGCATAGATAATTGCCGTACGAATTCTGCCTTGATGCGTTCTGACGCTATTTTTGCATTGTCGCTACCATGCGACCAATCTGCTTGAGTCGCGGAAACCTTGTATCTGAGGTAGAGGGGAAGAACGACGCTGCTTGTAAGATCACCAAGGTGGGCATGTTTTATTTGGCGATGACGGTCGAGCGCTACACTCATCAATGCGCCGTCCATGTCTGGATACTCAGTTTTCAAGACATACTCAATGGCATTATTTTCCGACATTCCATTTTTGATTTGGTCAGCAACGTGCCAAAGAAAAATAGCGTAGACAATATATTCGTTGTCCTCTACGGATTCTTCTTTATGCACATGCATGCCCGTGGTTTACTGGCACTTTACGATTAGATGGATGATCTTAGCTCAGACTAATTCCCCGGTAGTGTCCGTCAAGTTTCGCAAATTCGATCACTTAACCACTGACCGGCTACGCCGCTGATCGAATTTGCGAAACTTGACGGACACTACCTATGCGGTTGACGGTTCGATCACCGTCGAGCGAGGTTGATGAGCGGTTGCGGTCCCTGGCCGGCTTGTTCGCGGTCAAAGTGGCCGGCTTTGCGGTGATGAGCAACCACCTGCACCTGGTGGTGCGTTCATTTTGCTCGACGAAGATAGAACTGTGCTGGCTCATGTCTGGGCCAGCAGGCCACACCGTCGATGAGTTCTTCGGCTGACTGGCTGTAGGATCTGGTAACTTGAGCCGACGTATGCCCCGCCAATTCCATGACCAGGAAAGGTGAGACGCCCAGTGCGGTCATCAGCGCGCAGAAGGTGTGGCGAAGCGCATGCGGACCGCGCGGCCCAGGTTCGATGCCGCAGCGGCGGCAATAGTCTTTGAATCCGTTGCCGAGGTTCGCGCTGGTGAATTTCACCATGTGGGTTCCCACCAGTGGCTCGTCCTTTCCGAGCGCACCCGCATCAAGCACTTCTGCCAGAATCGCCATCAATTCCGGTTGCAAGCGGATGCGCCGGTCGCGCTTCATCTTGTTGCCGGTTGCGCTGGCCGGCAGCAGCAGGACTCCAGCCTGGCGATCCACCATGCGCGGTGTCATCGCCAGCACTTCGGAGATCCGGCACCCGGTGTAGGTCAGCAAGACAGCGACGAGCCACCAGGGATCGGCTTCCTGCGGGGTATTCAGGCGGTAGTGCAAGGTTGAGGGTGATATCCCCAGGGCCTTGGCGGCTTCCTTCTGATTGCCGTGGTGGGCATCGACCATGCGCCGCGCCTCTGACCACTTATCACGATTCTTCCAGCGGGCTGAATCGCTGACCAGGGCGGAAAGTTCATTGATGGCAAAGATGGCTTTGCGCTTCTGCTCGACCCGACCGGTTCTGATCGCGGCGAGGGGATCATAGGCCACCAATCGCCGCTCTTGGGCGTACGCCATGACGGCACGAGCGATGACCAAGAACTTCCGTTTCAATCCTGGCGACGCCGGGCGTGGGCGCTTTTCCCAAGTACGTTGGGCTTGGAGGCCCGACAGCCAGCGTTGCACGAGGTCCGGAAACGACGGATCGGTGATGTCGCGCGCTCCAGCCGACACCAAACCATCAATCACCTGCTGGACCTGCGCTTGATGTCGCTCCGTGACCGCCCCGTCGATACGCGTGCGCAGGCTCGTCATGAAAGCGGTGCCCAGTTCGGTCATGGTCGTCGTGTGTGCCGATGCCGTGCCTTTGAGAAATTCGCCGCGACGATGCTCAGCCCAGGCATGACCCGCTGTCACGGTCGGGAAGCACTTTGAAGCGTAGCCACCAATTTTCCCACCCGGGTTCTTGGCTGGAAGATTGGGATCCCACACGCGCACGAAATAGCGGCTGACTTTGGCGCAGCGATTATTGACCGGCTTCAGTCGCTCTTTGCCCGCCGCCTTCGTGGCCGGAGCGTCCAGCCAGCGATCCTGGATCGAGATACCGTCGTGAGGTGCCATTCACCGCTCCTGGCCAGATCGAAACTGGCACGAGAGAAGGATCCGCGATTTTACCCCCATATCAACTCCATATCAACTCGGGGTGACTTCCCAGCAATTCCTAGAAATTGGAAATACGTAAAAACACAGTAAAACGCACAGCTCGACTTCCCTAGAATACCCCGGACTGAGATTTTGGCTCTCTCATTCCTGGTTCGAATCCAGGCGGGGTAACTTTGTAATCGCAAGAGTTTCGCTTTCCCGTTCCGTGCAACTCCGGTGCAACAAGCGCGAGTCTCGGTCGAGAATAAAAGGGAGTTGAGGTGATAAGGCGTCGGTGATCCCGACGCCTCTTTTCTTTTACGGACCAGTCTCCGCAGGTCATCAGCACCGCACGCTTGGTCACCTCCGCCAGCCCTCCGCCAGCCGGCTGCTCGTTGGCCTACCGCACGGCTGAGGCCACCAGCGCTCGCCCTGGCAGACCACTCTTCATCCATGTGTTCGACACCACCAACCGCTGCTGCGGCGTCAGCTGCGGCTGACCGCCCACCTGCTCCGGCGGCACCGTCTGCCGACCGCGCCTGTGGACTCCAGTACGTCTATCCCCGTGACGTCACTCAGGCGGATGAAAAAATTGAACAGGAGCGGAAACCGCGCGGGAAGGTTCCCATAAAACTGTGAGATGAATGGACCTGTCGGGTGAATAAGCTCCGATGATCAGCGACGACTTAGATATCTTGGTGCAACGTGTGCGCGGTGGCGATGAAGCGGCCTTCACCGCCATCGTCGGCGAGCTGCATGGCGACCTGTGCGCCTTCGTCGCGGTGCGGGTAGCGAACCCGGACCTAATCGAGGAAGTAGTCAACGACGCCTTGGCCACTGCCTTCGAAAAACTGCAGGACTACCGCGCTGGTGGCACCTTCCGTTCGTGGGTCAAAGGCATCGCGCGTAATCTAGCGCTGCGGCACTTGCACGAGGTACGCCGGGGCTCTGGTGAAACGGCTCAGGAGGTGTTGGAGGCCGCTCTGGCGCAGGCCGCCCTCACACGCCTCGCTGACCAGGCCGACGACGATGAGCGCGGCCGACTGACGCGGCTGCATCGTTGTTTGGAGCACCTCGCGCCGACTGCGCGTGCGTTGTTGACGTGGCGTTACGGCGAGGCGCTACCGCTGCCGCAGGTGGCGGAACGTGCCGGGCGCAGCACGGCGGGCGTGGCAAACTTGTTGCTGCGCCTGCGCTCCCAGCTGCGTGACTGTATCGAACGGGTGACGCCATGAGTGGCAACGCGCAGGACAATCTGCCGACGGAGCTGCTCGAAGCGTGGCTGGACGGCACTCTGGACGACGCAGGACGACGGCAAGTGGCCGTGCGCTTGTCACAAGCAGATCAGGCCGCGGCGATGCTCGACCAGTTGGAGATCGCCACCGTGCTGCGGCATGCGCTGCAACCACCGGACGCCGACCAGCTGGCACGCCGAGTACGTGCCTTGATGGCGGCACGCCGACCAGAGCGCCAACGGGCGGCGCTCGGCAGCGTTCGCCGTCGAACCGGAAAAGCGCGAACGGTTCCAACGTTGTGGAGGCGGTCTGCCGTGGTGGCGGCTGCGCTGCTGATATCGCTCCTTGGTTGGAGCTGGTGGCCAGGTGCTGAACTACGTGTGCAAGTAGTCAGTGGCAGCGGAACCACGGACACGCAGGTGCGGGTGCAGACCGGCGACCGGCTGTCACCAGGTATCCGCGTGACAGTGGATCAACCGCTGACCCTGCGTTGGCCAGACGCCAGTACGCTGACGTTCACCACCGCTAGTCGGGCAAAAATCGAGGGCGATGGAGCGTGGCTCGACGCCGGACGTGCCGAAGCCGTGGTGAGGCCACGTACCACGGTGGATCCTTTCCGCGTGCGCAGCAACACCGTCACGGTGACCGTCGTGGGCACCCGCTTCATTGTCGATACCGCTCCACTGATCACCTCAGTAGCGGTCACGTCCGGGGTGGTGCGGGTAACCAATCAACGCGGCGAGGAGCGCCAGTTGAACGCCGGTGGAACCACTGCTGCTGATGCCACGGGGTGGGTGGAGGATCCTATCGCAACTGTGACGCCAGTGACACGAGAACCTGCCGAGCCCAACACCTTGACCGCGGAGGAACGGGCTGCCGGTTGGATCCTGTTATTCGATGGCACCAGCACGGCGGGCTGGCGTGGTTACCGTTCACCAAAGATTTCATCCGTGTGGTCGGTGCGCGACGGCACGCTGCAGCGGGTCGGAGAAGCAACCTCGACGATCGTCGATGATCTGGCCACCAGCGCGGAGTTCGGCGATTTCGACCTGCGCTTCGACTGGCGCATCAGTGCCAGTGGCAACAGCGGGGTGTTGTACCGAACACGCACCGGCAACTCCCAGGCCCATGATACCGGAGCGGAATACCAAGTGGTGGACGCCCTGCGTCATCCCGATGGACGCACGCCACTCACGTGGCCCGGATCCTGCTATGCCGTGTATGCGCCGGCACGTGACTTGGCGGTCCCGGCCGGTGGCTGGAATCGCGGACGGATCGTGGTGCGTGGCGCGGAAGTCGAGCATTGGCTGAACGATTCCCTCGCGGTGCGCTACACCCTGGGCAGTGACGATTGGTTGGCGCGCGTGGCGCGCAGCAAATTTGCCCGTCTGCCGAAATACGGCCGCGAAGAGCGCGGGCGCATCATTTTGCAGGATCACGGTGACGCGGTGGCCTACCAGTCGCTCAAGCTGCTTCCGTTGCAAACGCCGCCGCGCGTGCCCTGACGCCCTGATCCACTGGTATTCTGTGCCCGCTTCCACCCCGACCGGAGTTCGTCCATGTCCATGATCCGTAGCACCCTCACTGGGTTTGCCCTCGTCCTCTGTTCCGTCTTGCACGCCGCCGACGACGGCTGGCGCGACCTCTTCAACGGCAAGGACCTCGATGGCTGGCGCGCCAATGTCGAAGCCGGTTCGTGGTCAGTGGTCGATGGCGCCATCCGCGCGAATGCGACCAAGGCCAGTTCGCATCTGTTTTATAATGGAGGCAAGGAACCATTTGAGCGCTTCACCAACTTTGAGTTGGAAGTGATCACCCGCAGCGAACCGGAATCCAACTCCGGGATTTTCATCCATACCGGTCGGCGATGAGATCAGCGTGCCGACAGTGGCACAGACCACCATGTGAACGATCTGCCGAACGAGGTGAATTGGTAGGCGGGGGCTCCATGGGCTTTGGCCAACGCACGTCCATTCGTTCGCCCGCAGTCGGGTGGTCGTCTGGTGACCGGGGTGTCAACTGAACGAGGGGAAAGATCCAACGCCAAGGCGCCAAGAACGAGGATTGTGATGGTTTTCTCCATCTTGGCGGCTTGGCGTTGGCTACCTATGACCGGTAGGTGGGGTTACCGGAATACGGGGCAGATGTCGTTGCTTGGTGAAAGTCAGTAACGTGCGGGGGTTGGCGAGTTCACCTTTCATCCGAAGGATTCCAAGGTGGTGTGGGCCGGGACCATGAGTGGACCCTGCGTCAGTCGTGATGGCGGGCATCATTGGGAATGGAAACGTCAGTGTTTTCCACCGGTCTCGTGGGGCAGTTACAGCGCGCCGGTGCAGAAAATCCTGATCGATCCACAGCGCGCTGGGCGACTGTTGGCCTTTGGTGGCAGTCGCCGGCGTTGGAGCAATCCAGACGGCAAGGCGGTGTGGGCGGTGTGGGAGAGCGTTGACGACGGTACCAGTTGGAAAGAACTCAGCCGTATCGATGGCCACGCCGATGTCATGGCGTCGGGCTTCGGACCGGGAACCAACCCGCCCATCTATGTCGCACTCCACAATAAGGGTGTGTGGGTGAGCACCGACGGAGGACGAGCCAGTTGCCGTGGGCGGTAAAGGCGACGAGGTTATGGTGGTGGCCACGGAAAATGCCGTGTGGCGCTGTGACGATGGCAATTGGACCAAGCTGCGCGAACACGAGCGCATGGGTCAGGTGGTGATCGATCCCGGTGATCCGCGCCGCATCGCGTTCTCCACCATCGACAATCCGTACCACGATCAGACCCGCGCGACGGGAATATGGATAACCAACTATGGAGGGGTGACCTGGTCGCAGCAGAGTGATGGTCTGCCGATGTTGCGTGGCGGTGTCCTGGCGTTGGATCCGCATAATCCCACGCGGCTGGTCTTCGGCAGCAACGGCCGCGGCTACTTTATTGCCACGTGGCCGCGATGAGCACGCGCCTGGGAGCGGTCATCGGTTTGTTGTGCGTGGTGTTGCTGCCAGCGACCACGGCAGAGAAATCAGTCGCTCCAGCGTTCAGCGCGGAGTTGGATCCCGCTGGGCAATGCTGGCCGCGTGAGGGTGCCACTCGCACCGGCTCCAGCGGTCGATGTCAGCGCGGATATCGTCAAGGACTGGAGCCCGCTGAATGGAGCGTGGTCGGATTCCGCCGGTAGTTGTCTCCACACGTCCGCAGACTGAGTCGATCTCAGCGTCTACGATGGAGCGACCTGGGTGACCTGACCTTCTCCGCGTCCATGTTTCCGCGGTGTCGGTCACCATCAAATGGCGCTGCGGTTTTCACCGACATCGATCTCGGTGAAACCAGAGCGGGGAAAATTTGACTTTACACCAATTTTCCCCAGTCGAATTCGGCAAGTGCCTGTATTCAGCTCAGAAGCGGTAGCCAAGTTGCAGTCCGCCGGATGCACCTTGGGTACGGATCTCCACATCTTCGCTCGATGCGCCATAGGTAAAGTTCTGACGCGCGTACGTGCCCAGGTAACGTGCGTCGATGCCAATCTGAAAATGATTACGGATGGTCCAGTAAAACGCGAGTCGTCCGCCAAATTCGAAATAGGTACCCTGTCCGCTCCCTTCGCTGATCGACGATAGACCGATGCCCACGAATGGACCCAACTCCAGGTGAAGCTCGTTGGTCAGTGCCCATGCCAGAGCCGGATGGAACGTCAACGCGTACGCCTTGAGTGTGATCTCGGGATCATCCAGCGTCTGGTCCTGATGGTAGGTGGTGGAGGACGCCTCCAGCGCGAACAGCCCACCGCCGTCAGGGGACAACTCCGAAAGCGGCAGCACCCACATCAGAGAAAAACGCGATCCCGATTGGAGCTGTCCGTCTTTTTCGTATCCCTGAGCGTTGTTGGCCTTGGTATCAATCGTGGCCTTCAGCGGCATCGTTGAGTAGCCGACGCGTAGATCATTGAGGTGTTGCCAGCCGAAGATGTCATGGTCTTCGGCGTTCAGCTGCGCCAGCGGGGCACAGAGAGCGGGCAGGAATAAGGCGGCGATAAAATGGCGCATGAAATCCTTCCGGCGGCCGCACGCGGCCGCGGATGAAAGGCAGGTGCCGTCCGTGGCCCTGCGGTGTTGGTTCAGTCATCAATCCAGGTGTCGCGTAGGCTGCCGTTGCGGTTCCATTCTTTCCATTCGCGATCGGCATCTACGACATCGTTGCGGTAGAAGCCCTGCCACTGCGGTTGCCCGTTGTCGTACCACAGCTGCCAGTCATCGGTCTTCACTTCAGTGCCCTGGTCGTTGACGCCGACCCAGCCCTGGAGCTTCACGCGACCGTTGGGGTGGTATTCGGTCACCTGGTGTTTGCTGACCACGCTGCCGGGTGCAAACGCGAAGGAACCGCACGCTGCGAGCAGCACGAGCATGCTGGCAGCGGTCATGCAAACCAACGACTGACGGACGAAGCGCTGACGCAGCGGACGCTTGAGAGGGTTCATGAGTGCTCCTAGTTGGACGCGAACGGGGCCACTGTCGCCGTGGTAATGTCGATCAGGCAGAGTTTCGCGTTCATCGCACCAGCAGCACAGGTGATGGTCAGTCGACCATCGGCCACCGTAACCGTTTGAGTACCTTCGAACCAACGGTGCGACGCATCCGCGGTTCCATCCACCACCAGCACGCCCTCAGCGGCCAGGCGGTGGACGCCATCCGCGTAGGCACCGTCACCACATACCAGACGCACTTGGTAGGACCCGTCGGGTACCGCAATTTCAAACACCGCATTGCCGGCGCGCTGCAGGTAGATCAGCGTGTCATGGGCAAGGTCGACCGCTGGCGAGCCCTTGCCCCCACGTTCGCGGGTCCAGGTGTTGAGATCCTGGCTCCAGCCGTAGCTCTTGCCGTTGCCGCGGTTGGCGAAGGGCAGGCCGCTGTCCGTCAACATGGTGCCGAAGCGTGTCGATTGAAGCGGAGCTACATTGATGGTCGCAGCGAAACCGGCAGTCACCGTGACGGTAGCCTCACCGTGCGCGCCGCCCGTTCCGTTGGCGGTCACGGTTACCGTACCGGCACTGCCGCCGGCGGTGAACACGCCGTCGGTGGTGATGCTGCCCACTGTTGTCGACCACGTGATGGGCGCGGTACCGGCAATGGCGTGGCCGAACTGATCGGTCGCCGCGGCCTGAAACGTGAGCGACGAGCCTTGTTCGATCCAGGCCAGCGGTGGCGATACGGTGATGCCACTGGGTGTGGCCGTGACCGTGACCGTCACGCTGCTGGTGACGGACAGTGCCAACGCATCGCTGATGGTGACCAGAAACGTATAGGTGCCGACTTTGCTGAACGTGGCGGTGGTGATTTTTGCCGCGTTGCTGCGGTTGGCGCTGAAGGCCACCGTTGCCGGCGGAGTGCCAGTCGTGCTCCAGGCATAACTGAGATTGGTCTCACCGCCGTTATCTGCGCCCAGGACACTGAGTTGGGTGGTTGTGCCGCTGACCGGATTCGGCGTTGCCGACGCAGCGGTCGCCACCGTGGGCACCTGATCAAGAATAAACGTCGCGCTCGCGACCGCGCTCTGAGCAGTGGCCGTGAAGGCCATCGCCTTAACCACCGTGGTCCCCAGAGCACTGATGGTGAAGGGTGCGCTGTACAGCGGTGAGGTCGCCGTCGGCGTGCTGCCATCGAGCGTGTAACGGATCACTGTGCCGACGGTGGTGCAGGCCAACGTCACGGATTGCGGTGCGGTAAAGGTCCCGCCATTCGGCGTGATGGTCGGCGTGGCGACGGTAACCGGTGGTGTAACGGGCGTCCCACCGGCCATGATCTTGAAATAGCGCAGCCACAAGGCGCCACGATCATGGGGATTATTGCCGAACCCATCGATGGAGACTTTCAGCACATGCCGCCCTGGTGCGAGCGTCCAACCCACCGGACATGTTCCGTTCACCATGGTGTGGCCCCACCAGCCGCCGGCCTGGTAGTAGGTATTGGTCCACAGCTCTGGATTATCGGGTCTCGTCTGGATCGGTCCGCTGGAAACGCCATCGACGGTCATGCTGATTACCGCGTTTTGCGACGGCCCCAAACCCGCAGCGAATCGATATAGCACCGTATAGTTGCCCGCCGCAGTGACATTAAATTCATACGTCGCCCACTCGCCTGGGATGGGCCACCATAACGCATTGCCACCACCTGCGTCTGGGTGCGGCACATGGGTGTAGTCCAGTCCACCTGGGCTGCTGTCCCACCAGATATGGTCATTGACCATCGCGGTATCGCCCAACTGGTTGCCATGGGTCGGTGGATAGGTGTATTGTCCGATATTATCGTAGTGGCTGTAGTAACCGCCGTTGGGGTTGCTCTTGGCGTTGTTGCCTGTGCCGGTGCCACCGATGACTTCGCTGATCGGGATGACCACCGGGGTGGTTGGCCCCACTTCATGGACCGCAGCGGCTGCCGTCCTCATCACTCCAAGAGCGAGCAGGGCGGCAAATAACAGAGCTGAGATGGAACGATATCGGGTCACGGTGACTCCTGGCGCAGGGTTGTGGCATTCGACCCCGTGACACTGATGGCCACATGATCGTTAGTTCCGCGCTATATCTGCTGATGATTCTCAGGCGTTACCGGATTTTCTTGCCCTGATGCTGACGCGTGTGGGGGAAGACAAGCGTGCTTAGCAGAGGGAAGTCCGGTAACGCACGTGTCAGTCGAGGTGCGGCTTGATCTTTTACGGATCTGACACGCAGCATGCACCTACGTTGGGTCAACGTGGACTGATCACGCTCAAACGTTCGGCCACGGTGGTATTCAAGGTGGGATCTATCCGTGCAGCGAGGTGGAGCATCTCCTCCGCAAGCGGTTTCTGCCCAAGACCGATGCACGCTTCACCAACCGCCAGTGCCTGTGCGGCGCGACCATCGACGCAGGCGCGGCCAAGGCGAGCAAGCTCACTGGCGGAGATGTGCTCCCACAACAGGTCGTGGCCGGCGGTGGAGCCGGCGAATTTTACGGCCAAGGCACGGTCATCGCCGCCTGACACCACCACCGGCTGTGGTTTTCCGAACATGATCATGCTGAGTTCCACCGGCTTTTTGTTGGTGGTCGCGGTGATCAACGTCTTGAGCGTGGCCAATGCCTGAGCTTTGGAGGGGGGAGTCCACGCGGCGGCGTTGGTGCCAGACGCGCCGTTGTTGTCCGGCACGGCAGCAGCCGGTGCTTGGGCAGACTCTTTGGCCGCCTTGGCCGCGTCGGCTCCCAAATCACAGCCGGAGAACTCCGTCGCCACGCGGGTGAGCGCAGCAGACGACTCGGCGGCAGGGAGGGCCTTGGCTGCGGCCAGGCGTTCTTGTCCCATGGTACGCAATTCGGTCGCTTTGACTTTCGCGCGTTCGAGTTGTTCGCTGCCGGGCGGTGATCCGGTCAGCGCTTTTTCATACGCCACCAGTGCTTGCCCCAAGCGTCCTTTTTGTTCGTGCTCGACGGCTTGTTTGAAGGCGTTGGCGGCCGCTGCGACTTGTTTCGGGACGAGCGCCTTCAGCACGGTTTTTGGTGCCTTTGCGGCGTTGGCCACCGCCACGACTTTGAAATAACGAATCCACAAATTGCCGTGATCTTTGGGATTCCCCGACACTTGTTCGATCTGCACTTTGAGCACGTGCGTACCAACACCGAGCGTCCAAGCGACGGGACTCGTGCTGCTGACCATCGTGTGGCCCCACCAACCGCCAACCTGGTAGCGCGTATCAGACCACAGCTTGGGATCGTCGGGGGTGAGTGGGATCGGGCCGCTACTGGTACCGTCCACGGACAGATTGACCTGCGCTGCCTGCCCTGGACCAGCGCCGGAAGAAAAACGCGTCAGGACGCAAAACGAGCCGGGGGTGGTGACGGTGAATTGGTACGACGCCCATTCCCCTGGGATCGGCCACCACAACGCCGAGCCGCCTCCGGCATCTGGCGGTGGTGCGTGGGTGTGATCCAGTCCCCCAGGGACGCTATCCCAGTACGTGTGATCATTCACCATCGCCGTGCTGCCGAGTTGATTGCCGTGGGTCGCCGGATATTTGAATTCGCTGATCGAGTCAAAGACGCTGAAATAACCGCCATTCGGGTTGTTCTTAGCGTTGTTTTTGACGTCGGTGCCACCGATCACGTCGGTGATGGGAATCACCAATGGCATGCCGGGACCAACTTCCCGACTGGCGGCTGCGGCGGTGCAGAGCAGCGCTAGGCAGAGTGTCAACGAAGACCCACGGGCGAGGCGGTGCAGGTTCATACGAGTGTTCTCGATTACGGTGTCGTCACGGCGGGCAGCCAGTCAGGCAAGCGCCCGCTGAATTGATCGCGATACCCGGCGCCCCACGAATTCGGTGTGAGCGCGCCATCGTCGTCAGTCATGCCGTTACCGCGGAGCGGCGGCCTAGCATCACGAATGTTCCAGCCGTTGGCGATGGCGCCCACCGCCAGACCTTGTTCGACCAGTACGCGCATTGCACTGGCGGCGGCGATGGCCTCGGCCTCGCCGACATCGCCATTCACTTCGCGAGAGAACTCGCCGAGAATGACTGCGTGGTTTGTTCCATGGGCCATGAATCCGGCCGTTCGTGTCCAGCCGACCCACTTGGCGAAGTGGAGGCTGAACACCACGTGTGGATCATGGCGAGCGACCGCATCGACTTCAGGTTGGTACCACCAGTTGTTGATGTGATTGAGGCCGACGATCAGCGGACCGCTGTAGCCGAGCGAGCGGAAGAGATCGATCGAGCGCTTGCTTAGTCGCGTCCATTCGCGGTCATCGACATTCGGCTGTTGGACCAGTTCGTAGTGCACATTGCCGTTGTCCTTGAGGGCTGGCACCAGCGCGGCATAGAACTTCTGGTAACGCGCCCAGGCGGCATCGCCTGCCCAGGCATCTCCGTCGTGGCTGCAGAAGATCACGTGAAAACCACGACTGCGGGCATCATCCGCATAGGTGACCAGCCGTTGGATGTAGCCCGTCAATCCGCCATAACCCTCAGCACGGGTGCGGTACCCGTTGTTGGGGTCGAGTGCCACGGTGCCGCTGACGAAGATGCGCACGGTATTGATGCCACAGGCCTTCATCGCGTCGAGTAGGGCGGCGCGATCGTCAAAGGCGCGCTGATACATTGCCCGATCTGTAGCGAGCAGGGCTTCATACTCCGAGCCCAGTTGTGGGTAGTAGAGGTTGAGATGCACCTGCACGCCCTTCATGACAAAGCGTTTGCCGTCCGCACCCAACAAGAGGTTGCGGTTGGTGCCTCCGACGTGGAGCGGCTGATCACCTGGGAATGCGCCCTGTTTACGCACCACCAGCACGCGGTCGGGTGCAGCCACCGCATATTCACCAGCAGCAACCTCGACGCTGGCCTGGGCTGTCGGTTGTTCGAGCCGGACCCGACCGTGCGCAACGTCCAAACGCGTCTGGGTTGAGGTGCTGGTCAGAGCGAAGGTCGTACCGATCACCGTTGCCGTTGCGGTCGGCGCGGCGATGACCAAGGGATGCCCGATCGGCTGTTTGGGCACCTCCGCATGGAGACGACCCTGCACTAAACGGAGTTGTTTGCTGGTATCAGCGCCCCCCAACGCCTGCAGGGCAAGTTCACCACCGGCAGCCAATGTCAGCGCGGTGCCATCGGCAAACGTCACGGTGGCACTGGCGTCGCCAGTGCGCAGCACGTCGCCATCGCGCACCCGTTCGCCTGCCCGCAGCACGACGCTCGCCCCGCCACGTACGACAGTTGCTGACCCGGCGCTGACCACCACGCGCTCGCCGATTTCAGGCGCCGAACGGAGCGATGACCATGCAATCCCGATGACCAGGCAAGCTGCTGTGGCCAGACCCAACCACTGCCACGATGCGCGCTGACGCCGCCGCCGGACGATCAGACGCCGCGATGATGGACGGGTAAGCCGTGCGGATGGCTGATCGTTATTTGATACGCTGTCAGCGAATCCGGAGCGCGCCGCGGCGCCGAGGAACTCGCGTCGCAGGTCACGATGGATGGCGGTCAGACGCAGGAATTCCCGCAGGTGCTCACGATCAGCGCTGAGCCAGCGTTGCAGCTCTGCCACTCCGGCATCGTCCAGAGAATCGTCCAGGTAAGCGTCGATCAGTTGGCTGGGAGCGTTCATGGACGCTGCTCCGACACCGCCAGGCGGGATTGGATGCAACCTTGCAAGGTGCTGCGCAGACGGCTGAGCATAACGCGGATGGAAACCGCCGAGACACCCAGGCGTCCGGCGATGTCCTGCGGTTCGAGTGCTTCCTGATAACGCAGGCGCAGCACATCGCTGGCCTTGGTGCCAACGCTGCGCAGGCATTCGCGCAGCGCGCGCTGACGGGCCTCGGATTCGGCGTCGAGTTCCTGCACCACCTCGGCCGCCTGCTCAGCCAGGTCAGGAGTGAAGACCGTCCGGCTGCGGGCAAATGCCCGACGTCGCCCCAAGACCTCATAGCGGGCGATCCCCATCGCCCAGAAGGCAAACGGCTGGGCGGGATCGTACTGCGGATATTTGCGCAACAGGACCACCGCGACGTTCTGCAGCAAGTCCTCGGCCTCATGAAAGTTGGGGACCAAAGAGCCGATGTAATCGCCCACCATGCGGCTGGCCTGCGTCCAATGGCGGGTGAACAGCTCCTGGTCTGCGGGTGAGAGAGGCTCGCTCATGGTGGGGAGTCTACCCCACCCGCCGCATCGTTACCAGGAATCGGCAAACACCACCTGATCGAGTTTTAAACAGGTGCCCGTAGCGTGCTGCAATCCCCGAGTCGTGCAGTGCCACTTCGGGTGCGCACGGCGAGAGCGGGAGTATCAGGAAACAGTGGGGGATTTTGAGGCTGATGATGTGACACTACGCAGGAGCCTCCGCAAAATCGATAATCGCATCCGCATCCACCTGATGGACAGACACCATCAACCGAGCGCCATCCGGGTTCACCATGCTGACGCCCAGTGGCGTCGGCAATTCACTCAATCCACGGGCCACGGCGAGCGTCAGTGCCTGGCCGAGCAGCGGCAGGCTGAGCATGAGCGAACGACCAAGCAGGCGGTCGAGGGGAAAATCGAGCCAGGCGATCGCGAGCGGCGAGGCGTGGCGTACATCAAAGTTCGCCAGGGAGACCACCAGCACCGCTTTCGGCTGGGGCTCAGATGGTGCGGGAACCGTATTCGGAACGTCAGCGGTTTTCATGCCGCAACCTGGCCCGAAGTGGTCGGCGTTGCGGTCGGTGAGGATGTTGGCGGTGGTGTCGGCGATAGTGTCGGCGACAGCGGCACAACCGGTGCCCCCGGGCTGTTCTGTTCACCGGGCGTGGTTGGTGCGGTTGCTGGTGGCAGCGGGACGTTGCCATCGCGGTTGCGCTGCGGCCCTTGGTCCGGCTCGACCGGCGTCGTCTCACCTTGTTTGAAACCGGGATCGGGCGCAGGCTTCAGGGCGATCGGTTGCTGCTGATCGCAGCCGAGCACGCCCAGGGCGAGCGCAATCAGGTGAGCTTGTAATGCGGCTCGCATGAGCACCTCCGGGAGTCATCGGGTGACTGCTGATCAGTGAGCTTCGGTCGTGCCATCGCTCAGGGCGTCCAATGCGCATTGGCTTCAGCGCATCTGCCGCCTGACAGGGCTCATTTTTTACGGCAGATCGTGAGCTCCCTGCAACCTGCAGTGTCTGCGTGGTAACGACCGTGCGTTTATGAATGCCTTACCAGGTGATCATGCGAAACAGCGAGGCAGATGCCGGTCACGGTTGGCACGTCACCTGCTCTGTCAGGACTAGGCGATGTCGCCTCCAGCGCCCGACATCCAACCAGCCCTTGGATCGAATCAGCTGATCAACGTTATCCCCGCGGAGAGCCGGATTGTCCTAACGACGGAGGTTCCCATGGAATTCGCTCTCGACACTTGGCATCGCGAACCGGCCTCCCGCTGGCTGGTCAAATGCGCCGACGAACAGGTGCACGCCGGCACCATTCTTGCCTTCAATGATGCCGGCGTGGTGGTGCATTCTGCCAATGGCGCCATCCTGCTGGGACCCCGCGAAGTGGACTGGATCAGACCGCTGATCGAGATCGACGCCGATGGCTGGACCGTGATGGCGGGCTTCCAGGCCGAGGACACCACCTTCGACACCTGGTGGAGGAGCGATGACGTCCTGGTGCGCATCAATTATTCGGCGCCCACCGGTTTCTCCGATCTGCTGCAAGCAGTCAGCCCGCATGATCTCCCAACGATCCGAGCCCCGTCCTCAGCGGTATTGGCACAGGTGCGGTCACAGCTCCACCGGATCCTGATCGAGCAGCGTGGCCTGAGCGTGCCATCGATCGCACATCTGCAGTAAGCAGCCTCAGATTTACCCACAGAAATTTTATTATTGGTTGATCCTACATCCGGCGATCGAAACAGGGAATTTTCAACACGAAGGCACGAAGACACGAAGAACAGCAGGTAGCCAGTAAAGTTCGGTCGTCACCGACGAGTCACCAAACTGGTGAGCTTTTGTTAGTCTGCATCCCTTTGTATCTTCGTGCCTTCGTGTTGAAAAATCGGCT